>DATHYZ010000123.1:0-13834 GCA_035458865.1 Candidatus Limnocylindrales bacterium | reverse complement strand
AGCTGGGGGACCAGCTCGAGCGGTCGGCCCTCCCGGACCCGGACGGGGAGCGCGGACCCGACCTCTCGCGCCGATGACCACCTCGGCCGCCGGATCGTCCGTGGATCTCCGGCGTGCATCCCTGGCCGCCATCCGGGCGCTCGATCTCCGCGCGCCCGACCGTGACCTGTGGGCCGACGAGGGCGCCGTCTGGGATCGCTTCGTGGCCTCGTGGGCGGGCCTCGACGACGCCGCCTGGCGCCTGGCTGGTGCGGCGCCATCGGACGCCGGCGGCCCGGACTGGTCCCTCCTGGACCACGTCGCGCATGTCGCGCACTGGGAGGAGGTCGCCATCGACTACGTCGCGAAAGCGGCCCGCTCCGGGCGCTGGCCGTCGGACGAGGATTTCGACGGCGGTGACTTCGACCGCTACAACGAGCGGATGCGGGCCCCATGGGAGGGCCTGGCACCGGCCGAGGTGCGGTCGCGGCTCGCGGCCGGGCACGAGCGGCTCCTGGAGGCGGTCCGACGGCTCGATCCGGCCACGATCCGGACGGACGAGGTCTGGGGCTGGATCTTCATGACCCTCCACGGCCACCAGCTCGACCACCTCGGGATCATCGAGCCGTGGGCCGACCGATTGCGGGAGCGTCAGGCAGGCCACGACCCGTTCGTGCCGGATCCTCGTCCCGCTCCGGGCCCCGACGCGATGGCCGACTTCCTCGCCGCCGAGGCGGCGATGATGGACCTGTGGCGGGAGGTCGTCGCGGCCGTCCCGCTCGAGCGCTGGACCGGATCGCCGGTGACGCCGGGCTGGACGCTCCGCGATCACGTCGCCCACCTGGCGGACTGGTACGAGGAGGGCGTCCTGGCGATCGAGGAGCACCTCCGGGGCGGGCCCTGGCTCGACGGCCCCGAGGAGGGCTTCGACGCATGGAACGAGCGGGCCCTCGAGCGGCGTCGGAGCGACGACGCGGCAGCGGTCCTCGAGCGCGCGGAGGCCGCCCGTCGGCGTCTGCTCGAGCTGGTCCGGAGCCTGCCCGCCGAGACGCTCCTCGGCGCGGACGGCTGGTCCTGGACCTACGAGTGTCTGCACGGCCACGTCCGGTCGCACCTGGCCATGGTCGGGCCGTGGCGCGCCCGTCTCGATTGGCCGGCGGCCGACCCGGCATGACCGACCAGGGCCCGGAGGCCGTCGTGGACGAGCGGCAGGAGCTCGAACTCCTCGTCGCCCAGCTCGAGCGGATGCGAGGGATGCTCTTCGGCTACTCGTCGCTGTTCTTCGGGCGGATCCGCGATTGGGCGATCGTCTCGATCGCGCTCCTCGTCCTGGGGGCCAGTGGGCTCGTCCCGGTCGCCCTCGCGCCGCTGCCGTTCATCGTCCCCTTCGCCTTCCTCGAGACCGGCTACCTCTTCTACTACACCGTCTTCGCCCGGCGCCACGCCGAGCGGCTCGAGCGGGCGATCAACGAGCGGGCCGGACGCGAGATCCTGGCCGCCCATCGCCTCGAGGCCGCCTACTTCTACGAGCCGGATGCCCCCAAGATCGCCGCCATCAGCCTCCGCCGGCCACTCGGCTTCATGTCGGCGGTCACCGTCGGCTACTCGGTCGGGGCATTCCTGCTCTGGCTGGCCGGGATCGTCGGCCTGGCCGACCTGGTCGGCTCGCTGGCCGATCCCGGTCTGATGGCCTGGGCGGTCCCGGCCGCCCTGATCTGGACCGCCGCGATCGTCGTCTACCTCGTCTGGACGTCACTTCGACGCCCCGACGAGCGCCGCCTGCTCGACGCCCTCGACTCCAGCTACCGGACCCGGAGCTGACCGTGCCATCGAGCGGGCTGCCGGCCCTCGCCGAGCGAGGCACTCGGTCGGCGCTGCTCACGCTCTCCCGCCGCCGGTCCCTCGGGCGCCTGGCGACCCGCCTGCCGGTGACGCGCGAGATGGTCCGGCGCTTCGTCTCCGGCGAGACCCTGGAGGAGGCTCTGGCGGCGCTGGACCGGATCCGGGCGAGTGGCCTGGCGACGACCGTGGACGTGCTCGGCGAGTCCGTCGACTCAGTGGAGGCCGCGACCGCCGCAGCGGATCGCTACCTCGTCCTGCTCTCGGCGATCGCCGAGCGGGGACCGGATCCCAACGTGTCGCTCAAGCTGACCCAGATGGGGCTCGACGTGGACCCGGCCGTCTGTCGGGCCAACGTGGAGCGGGTCTTCCGCCGGGCCGCCGAGCTGGGGGCCTTCGTCCGCATCGACATGGAGGACCACACCAAGACGGACGCCACCCTGGGCCTCTGGCGGGACCTGCGGTCCGTCAACCCGGCCAGCGGCGTCGTCATCCAGTCGGCCCTCCGGCGGAGCGCGACCGACGTGGACCGGCTCATCGGCGAGGGTGCCAGGGTGCGGCTCTGCAAGGGCGCCTACAAGGAGCCCGCGGCCGTCGCCTTCCAGGAGAAGGCCGAGGTCGATCGCTCATACGTCGAGCTCATGGATCGCCTGCTGGTCGAGGGCGTCTACCCGGCGATCGCCACCCACGACCCGCGGATCATCCGACGGGCGATCGCGCTGGCAGAGCGGGAGGCGATCGACCCGGACCGCTTCGAGTTCCAGATGCTCTACGGCGTCCGCCGCGACCTCCAGGAGCGCCTGGTCGCGGGCGGCTGGACGGTCCGCGTGTACGTCCCGTTCGGGCAGGAGTGGTACCCGTACTTCATGCGGCGGCTCGCCGAGCGGCCGGCGAACGTCGCCTTCCTGCTCCGGAGCGTCCTCCGCGAGGGGCGCGGCGGCGACGGGGTGGACCGGCCCGCCTGATCAGCGACCAGGACCCCAGCGGGCACGACGAACGCCGCCGGGGAGGAGGGCCCCAGCGGCGCGTCGGGTCGGCGAATGGCGGCCGTCTTGCGGCCGCGCCGGGTGCGCTAGAACCAGCGCCGGCCAGCTTCGAGCGCGAGCGCCATCGACGCCAGCGCCGAGAGGGCCAGGATCACCCGGACGGTCTCGAACTTGATCCGCTTCATCGTCGTTTCCCCTTCGACGCCTCCTGCTGTGGGCACGGTGGAGGCGCTTGGTCACCAACCTACGAGCGGATAGGTCGTTCGCCCATGGCCCGTCAGTACCGGTACCCCCCGGACGGTGGTCCGGTGCAGCGGCGCACCGGGGGCTCCTGGCGGTCGCCGGATCCGACCGTCAGGCGGCCTCGGGATCCGGTCGGCTCGGCACGGCGGTCGTCGGCCGACGCATGCCGGCGACGATGGCGACCGCGATGCCGACGCCGATCAGCACGTCACCGAGCGAGAACACGTTCGCGAACGGCAGCCAGCTCGGCATCGCGAAGATGTCGGTCAGAAAGGCGAGCGCCGGGTCGGCCACGACGACGCTGTTCGTGGCGTCCTCGACCGGCATGCCCAGCGATCGCAGGGCGTCCGCCGAGGCCGGCATCGAGCCCCCGTTGGCGAGGATGGCCGCCAGGTTGAGTCCGGCGCCCACCGCCACCAGGGCGAGGCCCGGAACGCGCAGGTTCACGACCACGGCGGCCAGGACCAGGCCGGTCGAGGCCACGTAGACGAGGGGCGTGAGATCGCCCGCGATCGAGGCCCCGAGGTCGCTGAACAGGACGACCTGGACCCCCAGGCCGATGAGGGCGAGCGGCAACCAGCGGAGCCGCATCGATCCCAGGTTCGTCAGGCGTCCGCCGGCCAGACGGCCGACGACGAGCCCGGCAAGGACCGCGTAGAGGATGAACACGGGCGCAGTGTCGCACGAGGGACCCGCCGGGCCACGACCCGAAGGTACCGCCCGACGGCCGCGGGGTCCGACGGGAGCAGCCCGGGATGCCGCATCATCGCGGCGAGCAGCCAGGAGGATCCCGATGACCCAGCCGACCGCACCCGCCCACCGCTTCGCCCGGGGCCGGAGCCGGATCCGAGAGCGGACCCTGGCCGGCGAGATCGTCGTGGGGGCCTTCGTCAACCTGGCCTCGCCGATGAGCGCCGAGCTGCTCGCCCGTGCCGGCTTCGACTGGCTCATCGTCGACCTCGAGCACGGCGCCGGCACCGAGGCCGACCTGCTCGGCCAGCTCTACGCGATCGAGTCGGCCGGGGACCTGGGCGGGCGGGCGACTGCCGCGCTCGTCCGCCCCCAGGAGGGGACGCGCCTGGGCATCGGCCGGGCCCTCGACCTGGGCGCCGAGGGCGTGATGGTCCCCCGGCTCGAGAGGATCGAGGAGGTCGAGCGCGTCGTGACCTGGCTGCGCTGGCCGCCGAGCGGGATCCGGGGCCTGGCCCTCGGGACCCGCGGCGCGGAGCAGGGCGAGGTCGCCCACGAGCGGGTCCGCGAGCTGAACGACCGCGTCCTCGGCATCGTCCAGGTGGAGAGCGGCGCGGCGGTCGACACCTCGGCTGCGATCGCCGCGATCGATGGCGTCGACGTCCTGTTCGTCGGGCCGACCGACCTCTCCCACGCCCTCGGGGTCCCCGGCCGGTTCGACGACCCGGCGTTCGAGGACGCGTTGCGTACGGTGGTCGCGGCCTGCCGGGCCCACGGCAAGGCGCCGGGCATCCTCCTGCGGCGCCTCTCCGACCTCGACCGCTACCTGGAGCAGGGCTTCACCTTCGTGGGCCTCGGGTCGGACGGGGCCTTCGTCAGCGACGGGGCGGCGGGCGCGGTCGCGGCGGCCCGAGCCCGCACCGGGGAGTGACGGCCTCCTCGCTCCTCCACCGTGGGCCATCCGGCCCTCGACACTCACGGCTCGGCTGCCGAGGGTACCGTCACCGACGGTCCGGACCGGCGGACGTGGTCCTGATCGTCGTGCGTCACCGCCTCGAGGTCCATCGATGACCGAGCCGTCCCTCCTCACCACCCAGGACCTCCGCAAGCGCTACGGCGAGCGGCTCGCTGTCGACGGGGTGAGCTTCCACATCAAGGTCGGCGAGACGTACGGTCTCCTGGGCCCCAACGGCGCCGGGAAGACCACGACCATCTCGATGATCTGCGGCCTGCTCCGACGGGACGGCGGCGAGGTCGTGGTGGACGGGCGACCGGTCGACATCGGGGCGACCGAGGCGAAGGCGGTGATCGGCTACGTCCCGCAGGACCTGGCGCTCTATCCGGACCTCACGGCCCGGGAGAACCTTCGCTTCTTCGGTCGTCTCCAGCGTCTCTCCGGCCGGGACCTCTCCGGTCGCGTGGACGAGGTCCTCGATCTGATCGGGCTCGCCGACCGGGCGAACGACCGGGTCGACTCGTTCTCCGGGGGGATGAAGCGGCGCCTGAACATCGGCATCGGACTCCTCCACCGCCCGAAGCTCCTCGTGCTCGACGAGCCGACCGTCGGCGTCGACCCGCAGAGTCGGAACGCGATCCTGACGAGCGTCGACGAGCTCGGCCGCGAGGGCCTGGCGATCCTCTACACGACGCACTACATGGAGGAGGCCGAACGGCTCTGTGACCGGATCGGGATCATCGACCAGGGCCGGATCATCGCCGAGGGCACGCGGCGAGAGCTCGTGGGGCTCATCGGGGAGCGGGACCGCCTGAACCTCGTCGCCGGCGGATCCCTGGGCCCGGCCACCGAGGCGCTCGGTCGCCTGGAGCGGGTCGACGAGGCCACCTGGGCCGACGGCCGGATCGAGCTCGTGGTCAGTGAGGCCCGGACCCTCCTGCCGCTCGTCCTCGAGGTCGCTGCGGCGACGGGTGCCGAGGTCCGCAGCGTCGAGATCGTCGAGCCGGACCTCGAGGCGGTCTTCCTCCACCTGACCGGCAAGGCGCTCCGGGACTGAGGCGTGGGCGCCGCGCTGACGATCGCCCTCAAGGACCTGCGGCAGCGTCTCCGCGACCGCTCGGCGATCATCACCGCGATCGCCGCCCCGCTGGTGCTGGCGACGATGTTCGCCCTGCTGCTCCCCTCCAACGACGGAGGGTTTCACGCCGATCTGGCGGTCGTCGATCTCGACGGGGGACCGGTCGCCCAGGGGCTGGTCGACGGTCCGCTGGCCGGTCTCGAGGCGGCGGACGTCGCCGACCTGACGACCGTCGGGAGCGAGTCCGAGGCATCGACCCTGGTGGAGGACGGAACGGTCGACGCCGCGATCGTCATCCCGGCGGGGCTGTCCGCCGCGGTCTCTGCCGGCGGCGGCGCCGAGATCACCGTCATCGGCTCACCCGCCGCCGTCCTGGCGGCCCAGGTGGCCCGCTCCGTCGTCGAGGGCTACGCGAACGAGGTCGAGGCGATCCAGCTCTCGGTCACGACCGCCATCCAGGTCGGCGACGTCGGATCGGATCCGACGACCGTCGGCGCCCTGGCTGCCGAGGCGATCGCGCTCCCGGCGCCGATCGCCGTCCTCGACGAAGCCGCGGCAGCCGCCCGGCAGGCGTCGAGCGCGACCTACTACGCCGCGGCGATGGCGGTGCTCTTCGTCTTCTTCGCGGCCCAGTTCGGGGTCCTGGGGATCCTGGGTGAACGGCGCAACGGGACCCTTGGCCGGATGCTGGCCGCCCCGATCGCCCCGGCCACGATCCTCCTGGGCAAGCTGCTCGTCAGCCTCGTCATGTGCGTGGTGTCGATGTCGGTCGTCGTGACCGTCGCGGCGATCGCCCTGGGCGCCGACTGGGGGGCGCCGCTGCCGCTGGCCGCCCTGATCGTGGCGACCTCGATCTCGGCGTCGGGCATCGCCCTGCTTGTCGTGGGCTTCGCCCGGACCGAGGACCAGGCCGGGGCGATCACCTCGATGGTGGCGATGACCCTGGCCGTCCTCGGCGGCTCGTTCTTCCCGCTCACCGCGGCCCCGGAGTTCCTGACCCGGCTCAGTCTCCTCACCCCGCACGCCTGGTTCCTGTCCGGGGTGGCCGAGCTGGCGGGCGGTGGCGGCTTCGCCGCGATCGCCCCCGCCCTGGGGGTCCTGCTGGCCATCGGCATCGTCACCGGCGGGCTCGGCCTCCTCCGCGCCCGCGCCGTGGTCCTGGCTCGATGAGCGTCCTCGAGATCGCCCGCGTCGCCATCGTCCGGCTCGTCCGCGACCGGTCCGGCCTCTTCTTCGTCTTCATGCTCCCGATCGTCATCATCCTCGTCCTCGGGCTCATGTACGGGGGCAGCTCCGCCCCACGGCTCGGCGTCCTCCAGTCCGACGACGGGGTCCTGGCGGACGACCTGCTCGACGCCATCCGTGGCGGGAGCCTCGTCCTCGAGGAGCGCGCGTACGCCGACGCGGCCTCGCTGGACGATGCGATCGAGCGGGGCCTCGTCGAGATCGGCCTGGAGATCCCGGCCGGCTACACGGCCACGCTCGAGGGCGGCGCGACGGCCACGCTCGTCGTGCGCGGCCAGGCCACCAGCGCGCTGGCCGCGCTGCGCCGGGCCGTCGAGGCCGCGGTCGCCGAGCAGTCGGCCCGGATCCGGGCGACCCGCCTGACCCTCGACCACGGGGGCTCGGCCTTCGACGCCACCTACCAGGCCGCAGCCGATGCCCAGCGGGATCTGGCCGGCGTCGCCGTGGCCGTCGAGACGGTCGGGGAGGGGATCTTCCCGGAGAACACCGGAGCCTTCTCGATCGGCGCCCAGTCGCAGCTCATCCTGTTCATGTTCCTGACCTCCATGACGGCCGCCACCCAGCTCATCCTGACGCGCCAGCTGGGGGTCTCCCGGCGGATGCTGGCCGGGCCGACGCCGGTCCGGACGATCCTCCTCGGCGAGACGCTGGGTCGCTTCGGGGTGGCGATGGTCCAGGGGCTCTTCATCGTCACGGTGACCGTGGTGGCATTCGGGGTCGACTGGGGCGACCCGCTGGCCGCGAGTCTCCTGGTGATCATGTTCGCCCTGGTCGGGACGGGGGCGGCGATGGTCGTCGGCGCCGTCGCCAACAACCCGGATCAGGCCGGCTCGCTCGGCGTCTTCGCGGGGATGGCCCTCGGCGCCTTCGGCGGGGCGATGGTCCCCATCGAGATCTTCCCGCCGGAGATGCAGACGATCGCCCACCTGTCGCCCCACGCCTGGGCGATCGAGGGGTTCCACGCGCTCCTCGTCCCCGGCACGGGCGTCGTCGACATCCTGCCGCAGCTCGCGGCCCTGCTCGTCTTCGCCGCCGGTCTCCTGACCGTGGGCGTCTGGCGGTTCCGCCGGGCCCTGACCGGCTGAGACCAGGTCTGACCTGCGACCCCGGGACCGGCCGGGATCCACCGCGGCTACTCGTCGGCGATCCGGAAGCGGCTCCTGAGCGCCCGGGCGGCGCCCCGTGGGGAGGTCTGGGCGAGCACGACGGCCGACAGGATCAGCGCCCCGCCGGTGAGCTGGACGGGCGTCAGTCGCTCGCCGAACAGGATCGCGGCCATGATGGCGGTGTAGACGGGTTCGACCGTCGAGACGAGCGATGCCTGGGCGGCGCCGACCCGCTTGGCGCCCGCGTAGAACGTCTGGATCGCCAGGAACGTCGCCACGACGCCCACGCCGACCAGGCCGGGCCACGCCTCCGCGGGGATCATCGACGGCAGGGTGGGCGTGCTCGAGGCCGCGGCCATGAGCCAGAAGCTGCCGGCGGTCGCGGTCATCATCACGGCCGCCGCGGCGTGGGTCGCGGCGCCCTCGCCACCGCCCGAGGCCGGCCCGTCCCCGTCGGCCGCCTCGATCGACCCACGCCGGGACCGTTCGCCGGAGAGCCGAGCCGCCAGGACGATCCAGACGGCGTAGATGAAGGGCGACGCGATGACCAGCAGGAGACCCGAGATCGGCGGGACGTCGGTCTCGGGGATGCCGCCGACCGCCAGGACGACGCCGACGAGGGCCAGCCCCAGGGCGCCCCATGCCCGTCGGCCCTCCAGCGGTACGCCCACCCACAGGGACAGGACGGCCACCAGGGCCGGGTAGACGTAGACGATCAGCCCGGCCAGTGAGGCGGGGACCGTCTCGAGCGCCGCGAAGTAGGTCGCCGAGTTGCCGACGTACAGGACGCCCAACGCCACGGAGACCGCCAGCGCCCGTCGGTCCATGGCCCGGAACCCCCCGCGTCGCGAGGCCGAGACCAGGAGCCAGCCCCATGACAGCGCGGCGCCGATGAGGAAGCGCCAGGCGAGGAGGGTCAGCCAGCCGACCCCGGTCGCGTAGACGGGCTTGCCGAAGAGAGCACCCGACCCGAACCCGCAGGCGGACACGAGGACGAGGACGATCCCGAGTAGCCTGACGCGGTCCACGGCCGGGAGGCTAGCAGCCGGCAGCGGCCCGCCGTCGGCTCGCTGCGCGCCGGGCGCCCCGGGCAGCGGTCCCGGGCCCTCCCGTCGCTCCGCCTTCCCGGCGGTTCGGTCGTACACTGGCGCTCGTGACCACCACTGAGCAGCGACCCGTCGCCGACCGGATGACGACGGTGCTCGCCACCCCGCTCCGGAACCTCAGTCGCCGGGAGCCGCTGACCGTCCCCCCCGGCACCTCGCTCCGCGCCTGCCTTCGGGTGATCAAGCGCTCGGGCGTCGGCGACTCGGTGCTCGTCGTGACCCCCGGCGGACATCTCGTCGGCGTCCTGACCGAGCGCGATGTCTTCGGCCGCCTCGTCGGGACCGACGCCGAGCTCGACGCCCCGGTCGAGACGATCCTGACGATCGAGCCACGGACCCTCCGTGCCGACCAGACGGTCCGCGACGCCATGCAGCTCATGCAGGACGGCCGCTACCGGAACGTCCCGCTCCTCGACGAGGAGGGCAAGCTGGCGGGGATCGTCCGCCAGGCCGACATCATGCGGATCCTGGCCGAGTCGTTCCCGCAGGAGATCCTGAACCTGCCGCCCCGCCCCCACGAGTCGCCTCGCCGGGCGGAGGGGGCATGACGCAGGCGAAACCCCGCGAGACGTCCGTCACGGAGCTCGAGCGGGTCACGATCCGCTTCGCCGGCGACTCCGGCGACGGCATGCAGCTGACCGGGTCGCAGTTCACCCGGACGGCCGCCGCCTTCGGCAACGACATCAGCACGTTCCCGGACTTCCCTGCCGAGATCCGCGCGCCCGCCGGCTCGCTGCCCGGGGTCTCCGGCTTCCAGATCAGCTTCAGCTCGACGGACATCCACACGCCGGGCGACGAGCCCGACGTCCTCGTGGCGATGAACCCGGCCGCCCTCAAGGCCGTCCTTCCCGAGCTGCCGGCCGGGGCCGTGATCATCGTCAACAGCGACGCCTTCACGCCCCAGAACCTCGCCAAGGCGGCCTATGCCGACAACCCGCTGACCGACGGATCGCTGTCGGCGTACCGGGTCTTCCAGGTGCCCATCTCGACCCTGAACGCGGCCTCGGCCGATGGCCTCGACCTGACCTCCAAGCAGGTCGACCTGACCAAGAACTTCTTCACCCTGGGCCTCGTCTTCTGGCTCTACGAGCGGAGCATGGAGCCCACGATCCGCTGGATCGACCAGAAGTTCTCGGCCCGGCCCGCGATCGCGGAGGCCAACCGTCGCGCCCTCAAGGCCGGCTACGCCTTCGGCGAGACGACCGAGATGTTCCAGACCCACTACCGGGTCCTGCCGGCCAAGCTCGCCCCCGGCACGTACCGGAACATCACCGGCAACGAGGCGACGGCGCTCGGCTTCCTGGCGGCGTCGATCGCGGCCAAGCGCGACCTCTTCTACGGCTCGTACCCGATCACGCCGGCCTCGGACATCCTCCATCAGCTGTCCGGCTACAAGGCCTTCGGCGTCAAGACCTTCCAGGCCGAGGACGAGATCGCCGCCATCGGCGCCACGATCGGGGCGGCCTACGGCGGGTCGCTCGCCCTCACCGGCACGTCGGGGCCGGGCCTGGCGCTCAAGAGCGAGGCGCTGGGGCTGGCGATCATGACCGAGCTGCCGCTCGTGGTCGTGGACGTGCAGCGCGGCGGTCCCTCCACGGGCCTGCCGACCAAGACCGAGCAGGCCGACCTGCTGCAGGCGATGTTCGGCCGCAACGGCGAGGCCCCGCTGCCGGTCCTCGCCCCGGCGACGCCGGGAGAGTGCTTCGATCTCGCGATCGAGGCCAGCCGGATCGCCCTCAAGTACATGACCCCGGTCGTCTACCTGACCGACGGGCTCCTGGCCAACGGCGCCGAGCCGTGGCTGATCCCGGACGCCGCCGACCTGCCGGACATCGGCCGGCCGAACCACACCGATCCCGTGAGCTTCCGCCCGTACGCCCGCGACCCGGAGACGCTGGCCCGACCCTGGGCCGTGCCCGGGACGCCGGGCCTGGAGCATCGGATCGGCGGTCTCGAGAAGGCGGATGTCAGCGGCAACGTGTCCTACGACCCCGACAACCACGACCGCATGACCCGGCTCCGGGCCGAGAAGGTGGCCCGGATCGCCCGGGACATCCCCGAGCTGGAGGTCTTCGGTCCGGCCGAGGGCGATCTGCTGCTCCTGGGCTGGGGCTCCACGTACGGAGCGATCCGCAGCGCCGTCGAGCTCCTGCAGGCGGCCGGGCGATCGGTGGCCCACGCCCACATGCGCCACCTCAACCCGATGCCGGCCAACACCGAGACGGTCCTGCGGTCCTACCGCCGGGTCATCGTCCCCGAGCTCAACCTGGGTCAGCTCCGGCTGCTCATCCGGGCCAGCTACCTGATCGATGCCGAGGGCTACAACGTCGTCCGGGGCAAGCCCTTCCGGATCAGCGACATCCAGCGCCGCGCCGAGGAGGCCCTCGACGCCATGCGAGGCACGCCATGACCGAGTCCGCCACGGTCCCCGAGGTCCAGCCGATCAAGCTGACCCGGAAGGACTTCGTCTCCGACCAGGATCCCCGCTGGTGCCCCGGCTGCGGGGACTACTCGATCCTGGCCCAGACGCAGAAGGTGATGCCCGATTTCGGGTATCCCCGCGAGAACATCGTCTTCATCTCCGGGATCGGCTGCTCCGGGCGGCTCCCGTACTACATGAACACGTACGGGTTCCACTCGATCCATGGCCGGGCAGCGACGCTGGCGACCGGCCTCAAGGCAGCCCGGCCGGACCTCATGGTCTGGGTCATCACCGGGGACGGCGACGCCCTGTCGATCGGCGGGAACCACCTCCTCCACGCGATGCGGCGCAACGCCGACATCAACATGGTGATGTTCAACAACCGGATCTACGGCCTGACCAAGGGCCAGGCCTCGCCGACCTCCGAGTTCGGCAAGCGGACGAAGTCCACGCCGGCCGGCTCGGTCGACCGTCCCATCTTCCCGCTGACCGTGGCGCTCGCGGCCGAGGCCTCCTTCGTGGCGCGCTCGGTCGACACGCACACGGAGCATCTCCAGGGCACCCTCGACCGGGCGGGCTTCCACCGGGGCTCGGTCTTCGTCGAGGTCCTCCAGAACTGCAACATCTTCAACGACGGAGCCTGGCGCGAGTTCACCGAGCGGGATGTCCGCGAGGACCGGATGCTCGTCCTGGAGGACGGCCAGCCGATGATCTTCGGCAAGGATCGCGACAAGGGCATCCGTCTCCACGGCCTGCACCCGGAGGTCGTCACGCTCGGGAACGGCATCACCGAGGAGGACCTGCTCGTCCACGACGAGAAGGCCGAGGATCCGTACCTCGCCCTGATGCTGAGCCGGATGTGGTGGCCGGACTTCCCTGTGCCGGTCGGCGTCATCCGCTCGGTCGAGCGGCCGACCCACGATCAGCTGGTGACCGATCAGATCGTCGAGGTCAAGGCCCGCAGCGGCGAGGGCGACCTCGCGTCGCTCCTGCGGTCGGGCGACACCTGGACCGTCGAGTAGGAGGAGCCCAACCGTGGATTGCCCATCTTGCGGCCACGCCAACCTGCCCGGCGAGGACGAGTGCGTCAACTGCGGCGCGGCCCTCGTGGGGTCGTCCGACGAAGCGTCGGCAGACCTCGTCGATTCGGCCATCGAGCGACGCCTCGGTGACCTGGGCCTCGCGCAGCCGGCCACCATCGAGGGCACGGTGCCCGTCGGGGGAGCTCTCAACATCATGCGCGACGGTGGCGTCGACTGCCTCCTGGTGATGGCCCGGGGCCGGCTCGTGGGGATCTTCACCGAGCGGGACGCGGTGCTCAAGCTCACCGATCGCCGGCTCACCGTCGGGGCCGTCCGCCGGCGGGTGACCCGCGTCCTCCGGCATGCCCGGTTGGGCACGCGGACGCTCGTCCGGGAGGTCATGACGCCGGATCCCGTGGTGCTGCACCCGGACGAGACGCTGGCCGTCGCCATCCACAAGATGGCCGTCGGCGGCTTCCGGCACATCCCGGTCGTCGTCGACGACGTGCCCGTCGGCGTCATGTCCGCGAAGGACGTCTTCCGCCAGGTCCTCGAGCTCGCCCCGGACGCATGACCCACGCCGTGATCGCGGTCGTCGCCGACGACCTGATCTGGGCGGACCGCCTGCGCGGCCTGGTAGCCGCGAGCGGCGCACGCGTCGCGATGTGCCGGAGCCTGGCCGAGCTGGAGGCTGCCCTGCCCGGCGTGGACGCGGTCCTCGTGGACCTCTCGTCCCGGTCCTTCGATCCGCACGTCTCCATCCACCGGGCGGCCCACGCGTCGCTCCGGGTCCTCGCGATCGGACCCCACGACGCCCATGACGTGCGCGAGCAGGCCCGCGCGAGCGGAGCCGAGCGGGTCCTCGCCTATCGGGTGGTCGCCGAATCCGGTCGCGAGGCCATCGGCCGGTGGCTGGCGAGCGTCGATGCCGACGGGGAGACCCATGGCTGAGGGATCCGGCGCCCCGGCCGCCGACCGGCTCGCGGAGCGTCTGGAGGCGGCTCGCGCGCTCGCCGGCGAGCAGGGCCTCGCCGGACTGCTCATCGGCGTCGGGGCCGAGCTGCGGTACCTGACCGCCTACACGGCCCTTCCCCTGGAGCGGCTGACGATGCTCGTGCTGCCGGCGACCGGACCGGCCGCATTGGTGGTCCCGCGGCTCGAGG
>DATHYZ010000122.1:0-17984 GCA_035458865.1 Candidatus Limnocylindrales bacterium | reverse complement strand
TCGGCTCGTCGCCGGGCTCGTTCCAGATCTCGACCCGGGTGAAGGCGACCAGGTCGTCCGGCCGGCCGTCCGGCGTGACGACCCGGACGTCCTTGGGATCGAACGTGGCGAGCCCGTGGACCCGGGTGACGACCGCCTCCGTCCAGGCCACGGGGGTGGGGTGATCCGCGAACGTCGCGTTCATGAGCGCGACGAACCGACCCAGGTCCTCGTCGCGGGCGAGCGCCCGGACGGCGTATCCCCGCGGCCAGATCGGCCCAGGGACCGCGACGTCCGAAGCGAGCTCGAAGAGCCACAGGCTCGAGTGGTAGGCGAAGCCGAGGGCCCGGGCGAAGGAGACCGAGGCCTCGAGGTGGGCGGGGACATGCAGGAGCAGGGTGTCGTGGCCCAGCGAACGGGCGATCCCGAGCGCGGCCGGGACGAGCGCCCGGCCGTGGCCGCGGCGGCGATGCGCCGGATGGACGGTGAGGTCGTCGTGCCGAGGGACGGCGTAGCCGACGATCGTGCCGCTGACCTCCGCGACGGCCGCCCCCCCGGGTTCCGCTGGTAGCCGGTCCAGCGCCCGTTCGATGTCGGTGGCCGTGAAGCCCGGGATGCCATCGAGCTCGAGGGATGCCTCCATCACGGCCCGGATGCCGGGCAGGTCCTCGTCGTGGAAGGGCCGGACGATCCGGGCCATCGGCCTAGCGCTCGTGGCTGCCACCTTCGAGGCGAGCCAGCCAGAAGAGCCCCAGGATCGACTTGGCGTCCCGGATGCCCCCGGTCTCGGCGAGACGGACCGCCTCGCGCCAGGGGAGCCGCTCCAGCTCCAGCCGCTCGTCCTCGTCCTCGCCGAGGACCCCTTCGCGGATGGTCCGCAGGCCGGTCGCGAGGTACAGGTGCATCTCCTCGGTGGCGAAGCCCGGCGCGGTCCAGAAGCGTCCGAGATGGCGCCAGGTGTCCGCGACGACGCCGGCCTCCTCCTCCAACTCGCGCGGGGCAGCCCGATCGGGGGCCTCGACGGCGCCGGTAGCAGGGTCGACCTCCAGCGTCCCGGCTGGCAGCTCGAGCAGCATCTCGCCGGCGGCCAGCCGGTACTGGCGGACGAGGAGCACCCGGTCCCGGTCGTCGATGGCGAGGACGGCCACCGCCCCCGGGTGTCCACAGATGTCGCGTTCGGCCCGACTGCCGTCGGGTCGCTCCACGGTGTCGACCCGGAACGTCAGATAGCGTCCCCGATGGAGGATCCGGGACGAGACCGCCCGCTCGACGAACGGATGACCGGTCGCGGCGGATGGGTCCGTCGCGACCGGCTCGTCGGGTACGGTCAAGCCCGTCAGGCCCGCGCCTGCACCTTGGACAGGGTCAGGTTCGATTCGCTGTCGAACAGGTGGAGCTTGTCCGGGTCCACGGTCATCGTGAGCGAGTCCCCGGGCCGGATCCGGATGTCCGAGCTGAGCAAGGCCACGGAGTCCACGCCGGCGATGTCGACGTGGATGAGCTCCTCGTTGCCCAGGTACTCGACGACGTCTGCCTGGGTGGTGATGGTGCCGCTCGGCGAACCTGCCTCGGCGACATCGAAATGCTCGGGTCGGATCCCCAGCACGAGCCTGCCGCCGACGGCTGCCGCGGCCGCCTCCCGG
The DNA here is from genome assembly GCA_035458865.1 of Candidatus Limnocylindrales bacterium. Taxonomy (GTDB): domain Bacteria; phylum Chloroflexota; class Limnocylindria; order Limnocylindrales; family CSP1-4; genus DATHYZ01. The sequence goes on along the minus strand of DATHYZ010000122.1, from coordinate 16,362 downwards.
AACCGGTCGGGCACCGGGATCTCCAGGCGCTCGGCGACGAGCGTGGGCCGGCCGTCCTGAGCCTGCACGGTCACGTCGATGAAGTTCATCGCGGGGCTCCCGATGAAGCCGGCGACGAAGCGATTCACCGGCTGGTCGTACAGCTCCTGCGGCGTGCCGACCTGCTGGAGGAGCGCCTCCGACATGACCGCGATCCGCTGGCCCATCGTCATGGCCTCGACCTGGTCGTGGGTGACGTACACCGTCGTGACCCCGAGCCGCTGGTGGAGACGGGCGATCTCGGCCCGTGTCTGGACCCGGAGCTTGGCATCGAGGTTGGAGAGGGGCTCGTCCATCAGGAACACGGCCGGCTCGCGGACGATCGCCCGCCCGAGGGCCACCCGCTGGCGCTGGCCGCCGGAGAGCTCCTTCGGCTTGCGGTCGAGGAGCTTCTCGAGGGACAGGATCCCGGCCGCCTCGGAGACGCGCTTCTCGATGTCGGCCTTGGGGACCTTGCGCAGCTTCAGCCCGAAGGCCAGGTTGTCGCGGACGGACATGTGCGGGTAGAGCGCGTAGCTCTGGAAGACCATCGCGATGTCGCGGTCCTTGGGAGCGATGTCATTGACGACCTTGTCGCCGATGAGGAGCTTCCCGTCGGAGATCTCCTCGAGGCCCGCGATCATCCGCAGGCTGGTCGTCTTGCCGCATCCCGAGGGTCCCACCAGGACCATGAACTCGCCGTCGCGGATCTCGAGGTTGAGATCGTTGACGGCCACCACCTCACCGAATCGCTTGGTGACGTGGTCGAACGTGACCGTCGCCATCAGTCACTGACCTCCATGCGGCGGGCAGAGCGCGGGCCCTTGCATCTGCCATCGTGACGATGGCTGGACGGACCCCGTACGCGACATCCCGCCGGGCTCGGCCATCGTAGCGGCTCGCCCGGAGAAACGGAACCGCCCCGCCCGAGGACCGGGCGGGGCGGTTGGCGGAGGGAGGTCAGGGCAGGAGGACGGCGTCGACGACGTGGATGATCCCGTTCGTCGGGGCGTCGACATCGGTCACGATGATGTTCGCGCCGTCGATCGTGGCGCCGTCGACCATCGCGAAGTCCCCATTGAGCATGCGGATCTGCGACGAGGTCACGACGTCGGCGGCATAGCGCTCGCCCTTGGCGACGTGGTACAGGACGACGTTGCGGACGGCGTCGTCGCCGAGGGCAGCGCGAGCCTCATCGGCGGAGCTGACGCCGAGGGCGCTGAAGAGCGCGTCGAACGCGTCGTCGGTCGGAGCGAAGACGGTCAGCTGGCCGTTCTGCGAGAGGGCCGGGGCAAGTCCGAGGTCCACGACGAGCTCGATGAGCGTGTCGAACGAGCCGGCGAAGGGGCCGTCGGAGTTCACGGCGATCGCCACGTCGACGATCGTCGGGCTCTTGGCAGGCTGCTTGGCCAGCGCGGGGCCGGCGATGATGCCGAGCGCGAGCGCTCCGGCGGTGAAGGCGGCGATGAGGCGTCGCATCGAGGGATCCTCCAGTTGATCTCGGCCGGCCGCGGAACGTGCGCCGGCGTTGCTCTCGGCTCGGTCCCGCTGGGGCGGGTCGGCCGTCACCCCCACTTCGGGCCCCACTGCCGGGACGGATTGACCAGATGGCGGCGGGCGGCCCGGTCGTGGTGCGCAGGCGCACCATCCGATCGAGCGACGGCGTGCCCGAGGATCGGGCCGACCGCGGGCGTAGGATGAGGCGATGACCGCTCGGATCGACCTGAACGCCGACGTCGGCGAAGGCCTGGGCCCCTGGCCGATGGGTCGGGACGCCGACCTGATCCCGCTCGTCTCGTCGGTCAACGTGGCCTGCGGCGCCCACGCCGGCGATCCGCTGACGATGCGTCGGACCGTCCGCCAGGCGATCCGCGTCGGCGCGTCGATCGGGGCGCATCCCGGCTACCCGGACCTCCTCGGCTTCGGTCGTCGCGACCTCGCGATGGACCCGGCCGACCTCGAGGCATCGGTCCTCGCCCAGGTGGCCGCCCTGCGCGGGATCGCGGCGGCCGAGGGCGGGACGCTCGTTCACGTCAAGCCCCACGGGGCGCTCTACAACCGGGCGGCCGCGGATCCGGCGGTCGCCGAGCCGATCGTGGCCGCGGTCGCCGCTCTCGACCGCGATCTGCGGATCGTGGGCCCGCCGGGCTCGGCGCTCCTGGCCGCCGCGGTCTCGGCCGGCCTGCCGGTCCTGGCCGAGGGCTTCGCCGACCGGGCCTATGAGCCCGACGGCCGGCTGCGCTCCAGGTCGCTGCCCGACGCCGTCCGTCACGATCCGGCGGCCGTCGCGGCGCAGGCCGTCGGCATCGCCCGGGATGGCGCTGTCACCGCCGTCGATGGCACCGTGCTGCCACTCCGCGTCGAGACGATCTGCCTCCACGGTGACACCCCCGGCGCGGTCGAGCTGGCCCGCGCGGTCCGGGCGGCCCTGGCCGCGGCCGGAGTCGTCGTCCGCGCCCCCGATGGCTGACCCGCCGCTCGTCATCGAGTACGGCGAGGCCGCGCTGCTCGTCGTGCTCGGCGACCGCGTCGACCCGAGCGTCAACGCCCGGGTCTACCGGATCGCGGCCCGCCTCCTCGCGGACGGGGGAGCCGGTCCGGGGCTCGGCCGGCCGGTCCCCGCCTACGCGAGCCTCCTGGTCCCGTTCGACCCCGAGCGGATCGAGGCCGCCGCCGCCCGACGGGCCGTCGAGGAGGTCCTCGCCGACCCGGCCGTCTCGGAGCCCGGCCCGGAAGCGGGCCCCGGCGCGGCCGGCGATCGAGCGCCGATCGAGATCCCTGTCCGCTACGGCGGCAGCGACGGCCCCGACCTCGACGAGGTCGCCGCCCGCCTGGGTCGCAGCGTGGACGAGATCGTGGCGCTCCACACCGCTCCGGTCTACCGAGTCTTCATGATCGGCTTCTCGCCGGGCTTCCCGTACCTCGGCCCGCTGCCGTCCGAGCTGGAGCTCCCGAGGCGCGCCGAGCCGAGGTCCCGGGTGCCGGCCGGGAGCGTCGCCATCGCGGGCCGCCAGACCGGGATCTACCCGACCGAGTCGCCCGGCGGCTGGCACCTCATCGGGCGGACCGGGGAGCGGCTCTGGGACCCGGCGGCCGATCCGCCGAGCCGCCTCGATCCCGGCGACCTCGTCCGGTTCGTGGCGACCTGACGATGCTCGAGGTCGTCGAGCCGGGGCTCCTGGCGACGATCCAGGATGCCGGCCGCCCCGGCCACCAGCGCATCGGGCTGGCGGTCGCCGGCGCCTGCGACGGGTGGTCGCTCGCCGTGGCGAACCTGCTCCTCGGCGACCGACCCGATCGGCCGGCGATCGAGGTGACCCTCGGGGGGACCGTCCTCTTCGCCCGGGAGACCTGCGTGATCGGACTCGGCGGCGCGGACCTCGGCGCCGAGATCGACGGGCGTCCCGTCCGACCCGGGATCGCCCATCGCCTCGACCGTGGAGCGCACCTCCGGTTCACCGGTGGGCGCCCGGGTGCGCGCGCCTACGTGGCGCTCCCGGGGGGCGTCGACGTCCCGGCCGTCCTCGGATCCGCCTCGACGGACCTGCGGGCCGGGCTCGGTGGGCTCGGCGGCCGGGCGCTCTCGTCCGGCGACCTCCTGGCGCCGGGTCGACGGGGCGACCTGACGGCCGCCGGGCGCCGCTGGCCCGGGCCGGACGCCGCACCGCCGACGGACCCGTCCGACCCGATCGCCGTCATGCCCGGGCCGGACCTCCGGCACCTGCCGTCCGACGCCATGGAGACGATCGCGAGCACCGGCTGGACGGTCGCTCCCGACGCGGATCGGATGGGTGTCCGCCTCCTGGGTGGATCGCCGATCGCCGTCGGCTCGATCGTGTCGCACCCGGTCGTGCCGGGGTCGATCCAGCTCACCGAGACGGGGATGCCGATCGTGCTGCTCGCCGACGCCCAGACCGTCGGCGGCTACCCGGTCGTCGCGATCGTGGCCCGGGCCGATCTGCCGCGGGTCGGCCAGTTGCGGCCCGGAGATCACGTCCGCTTCGTGGTGGTGACCGCCGACGAGGCCCGCCGGCGCTGGCGCCTGCTGCGACGCCGTCTGGCAGAGGCAGCCGAGCGGATCGGGGCCGAGGCGACCTGGGACGGGCTGGCCGGAGACGCCCGGGGCTGACGACCGTCTCCCGGCGGCGGCGTCGGTGGCCGATCCGGTCCCCGATCCGGGCTCAGCGGTCCAGCGGCATCCCGCCCAGGTACGTCCGACGGAGCCGACCGTCCGGGCCCACGACGACGAGATCGGCGCGGGCCCCTTCCCGCACGACCCCTCGGTCACGCAGGCCGAGCAGGCGCGCCGGCGTCGTCGCGGCCGCGATGAGCGCCGTCGCCGGGGACACCCCGGCCCGGACGGCGACGCCGACGGCCGCGTCGAGCGGGGTGACGCTGCCGGCCAGGGTTCCATCGGCGAGGCGGGCCTCGGCACCGCGGACCGTCACCCGTAGCGACCCGAGGACGAGCTCACCGTCGCCGACACCGGCCGCCGCGATCGCGTCGCTGACGTAGAGCATCCGCCGGCCCAGCGATCGAGCCAGCGGCGGGAGGAGGCGGCGGTCGACATGGACGCCGTCGGCGATGAGCTCGGCATGGAGCCGCCGATCGGCCAGCGCGATGCCCGGGAGGCCCGGATCCCGGTGGTGCAGCGCGGGCATCGCGTTGAAGAGATGGGTGACGCTCCGGGCGCCGGCCTCGACCGCGGCGAGGACCGTCGCCGTCCCGGCGGCCGTGTGGCCGAGGCTGACGACGATGCCCCGCGCGGCCAGCGCGGCGACCAGGTCCGGGCCGCCCGTCCCCTCCGGAGCCACCGTGACCACCCGGACGGCGGCCCAGGTGGCCGGGTCCGCCTCGAGCGCCTCGAGCAGGACCTGCGGGGCGATGAGCGCCCGGGGATCGTGGGCGCCGCGCCGCTGCTCCGCGAGCGCCGGCCCCTCGAGGTTGGCGCCGAGGATCGACGCCTCGCGGACCGCCCCTCCGGCAGCACGGTCGTCGGCCTGGCGGCGACGAGCCTCGTCCACGGCGCGGGCCCAGGTCCGCAGCGCCGGCAGCGGGATCGAGACGGCCGTGGGGAGCACGCTCGTCACCCCGCGCCGGGCCTGGTACGCGGCGAAGGAGCGGAGGGCCTCCACGGTGTCCGCGACGGCCGCCGGGCTGCCGCTGGCCAGGGCATCCACGCCCGGCCCGAGCACGTCGATGCCGCCGCCGCCGTGGCAGTGGAGGTCGAGGAGACCGGGGGCGAGCAGGCCGTCAAGGCGCTCCGCCCGACGGGCCGCTGCGGGCTCGGCCGCGGCGGGGGCGATCAGGCCGATGCGATCGCCGTCGATCCTGACGAGGCGATCCTCCAGGATCCCGCGCGGGCCGACGAGGTCGGCGCGAAGCCAGCGTGCGGGCCTGGGGGCGGTCACGACGGGGCCGATCCTGCGGTGGTCATCGGACCTGAATCGTACGCCCCGGCGGTCCACGTGTCGGGCCGTGGGACCGGACGAGGGGCCCGGCCGCGGCGCAGTACGATCGACGGACCGCAACGAAGGAGACGCCCCGATGCAGTCGTACCGGATCGCGATGCTGGGCACCGGCCTGATCGGCGACTTCTACACGATGACCCTCCACGGCCAGCGAGGCCGGGACTCGGTCCGGATCGTGTACTCCAGGAGCGAGGAGCGCGGGCGGGCGTTCCGCGAGCGCTGGGGGATCCCGGAGTCGACGACCGAGATCAGGGCCGCGATCGAGCACCCCGAGGTCGACGTGGTCGTGGTCGGCCTGCCGAACTTCCTCCACGAGGAGGCGATCGCCATGGCCGCGGCGGCCGGCAAGCCGGTCCTCTGCACCAAGCCGCTGGGTCGCAACGCCGAGGAGGCTCGGCGGATGCTGGAGACCGTGGAGCGGGCCGGCGTGTTCGCCGGCTACCTCGAGGACCTCTGCTACACGCCAAAGTCGCTCAAGGCCGTCAAGGCGGTCCAGGGCGGGGCGATCGGCCAGGTCACCTGGGTCCGCTCCCGCGAGACCCACCCCGGCCCCCATTCGGCCTGGTTCTGGGATGGTCGCCTCACCGGCGGCGGGGCCATCATCGACCTCGGCTGCCACTGCATCGAGATCATCCGGAACTTCGTCGGCAAGGGGAACCGGCCGGTCGAGGTCATGTGCCACACCGACACGCTGGTCCACCCGATCGCCGACGAGGACAACGCGATCGCGCTCATCCGCTTCGAGTCGGGGGCGGTCGGCCAGTTCGAGGTCTCCTGGACCTTCCGCGGCGGCATGGACCTCCGCGACGAGGTCGCCGGGACGCACGGCACCATCTGGATGAACCACTTCCTGCGGACCGGATTCGAGATGTTCACGGCCGGCGGCGGTGGCGGCTACGTCGCCGAGAAGGCCGAGACCCAGGCCGGCTGGCTCTTCCCCGTGGGCGACGAGGTCTCCGAGCTGGGCTACGTGGACATGTTCACCGACATGTTCCGGGCACTCGACGAGGGGCGAGCGCCCCAGGAGACGTTCTACGACGGCTACGTCGTCAACGCGATCATGGACGCCGCCTACCGCTCGGCGAAGTCCGCGACCTGGGAGCCGGTGGAGCTGTTCGAGTGGCGCGGCGGGACCACGCCGCGGATCGAAGCGCAGCCGGAGATGCTCGACGGGCAGGTCGTGATCAAGCGCGAGATCCTTCCGGATGGACGCCAGAAGCTCATCCTCAAGGACCCCTCATCCGGCGACTTCGTCGATCGCGTCATCGGCGGATGACGCTCTCCCTGGAGGTCGTCCAGCCAGAGGCCTGGCCATCCTGGGTGGCCGGGGAGCTGGCCGAGCGGCTGCGGGTCCGTCCGGAGCTTCGGCTCGTCCTGCCGACCGGGGAGACCCCGGCGCCGGTCTACGCGGCCCTGGTCGATCTCGTCGGCCAGGGCAGGGCGTCGCTCGCCGAAGCCCACGTCATCCTGCTCGACGAGTACCTGGGCCTGCCGCCCGACGACCCCGCCCTCGGAGGCCCTCGCTTGCGCCGCGAGCTTCTCGATCGGCTCGAGCGCCCCCCGGCGTTCACCACGATCGACAGCGCGGCCGTCGATCCACCCGGCGAGGCCGCGCGCCTGGACGCGGTCGCCGCGGCCGGCGTGGACCTGGCCCTGCTGGGCCTGGGTCTCAACGGGCACGTCGGGATGAACGAGCCAGGCTCGACGGCCGACAGCCCGACCCGCGTGGTGACCCTGGATGCGGCGACCCGCGAGGTGGCCACCGAGCGGTACGGGGCCAGCAGCCCACCGACGGCCGGGATCACCCTCGGCCTGGACCGCCTGCTCCGGGCCGAAGAGGTCTGGCTCCTCGTCAGTGGCGAGCGGAAGTCGGAGGTGTTGGCCCGGATGCTCGGCGAGCCGGAGGGCCCGGACTGCCCGGCGACGTACCTGCGACGCCATCCTCGGCTCCGGGTCATGGCCGATCGTCCTGCCGCTGCCGGACTGACCGGGCACGAGTCGTCGGCCTCGCACTGAGGGAACGTCCGCCGGACCATCCGGCCCCGGCCGGCCCGGGCCGGATGGACCTAGGCGGCTGGCTCGGCGTCGGTACGGTGGGGCCGTGCCTCCTGCGTCCCCTGGGGCTTCGACTCGTGCGTCCCGGCGTACGCGGCGGACCGATGGCGGGGCCGGCAAGTTGTCTAGACGACCGGCCGACCGAGCGGCTAGAGTGGCGCAGGTCCACGCCCGGTCCGGCCGGCCGATCGGCGGCTTGCACGACGGGTCGGACCAGGAGGAGGTGTCCCTCGATGCGACGGATCAGCGACGTTGGCGCGGCCGTGATCGGCAGCGGCTTCATCGGCACCGTCCACATCGAGGCACTCCGCCGGCTCGGCGTCACGGTCCACGGTCTGCTCGGCTCGACGCCCGAGCGGGGGGCGCTGCGAGCCGAGGCGCTCGGCGTCCCGCGGGCCTATCGCGACCTCGCCGATCTCCTCGACGACGAGCGGGTCGAGGTCGTCCACGTGACCTCCCCGAACGACCTCCACTACCCGCAGGTGAAGGCGATCCTGGCCGCCGGACGGCATGTCGTCTGCGAGAAGCCGCTCGCGATGACGTCCGAGGAGTCGGGCGAGCTGGTCCGCCTCGCCGAGGCCAGCGGCCGGGTCCACGCGGTCAACTTCAACATCCGGTTCTACCCGGTCAACCAGCACCTGGCCGGCCTCGTCCACGAGGGCGGCCTGGGAGATATCCGCCTGGTCTCCGGCCACTACTTCCAGGACTGGCTGCTGCACGACACCGACTGGAACTGGCGGCTCCAGCCCGATCGGGGCGGCGCCCTCCGGGCCGTCGGCGACATCGGCTCCCACTGGCTCGACCTCACCACGTTCCTGACCGGCCGCCGGGTCGTCGAGGTCATGGCCGACCTGGCCACCTTCATCCCGGTGCGCCACGAGCCGACCGGACCGGTCGAGACCTTCTCGACCGACCGCGCCGCGGACACGGTCGAGCGGGCCATCGGCACCGAGGACGTGGCCACGATCGTGCTCCGCTTCGACAACGGCGCCCGCGGCGCGCTCGCCGTCTCCCAGCTGAGCCCGGGCCGCAAGAACTCGCTGCAGTACGAGATCGACGGCTCGACCGCCGCGGCCGCCTGGGATTCGGAGCGGCCCGACGAGCTCTGGATCGGCCACCGCGACCGGACCAACGAGGTCCTGCTCCGCAACCCGGCGCTGATGGGCCCGGAGGGAGCGGCTGCCGCGAGCCTGCCTGCCGGCCACGTGGAGGGGTTCGCCGACACCTTCAAGGCCCTGTACCGGGCCGTCTACGGCGACGTGGTCGCCGGGGGACCCGCCGAGCGCCCGACCTATCCGACCTTCGCCGACGGCCACGACGAGATGCTCGTCGGCGACGCGGTCGCGGGCAGCGCCCGGGCCGGCCACTGGGTCGAGGTCGCCCGGTGATGCTCCGGCGAGGCCGTTCGTCGCCGGCGTCCACCATCGCTCGCACCACGACGCCGCCATCCGCGCATGGAGGAGCACGATGAAGCTCGGCTTCCTGACAGCCCCGTTCCCCGAGACGCCCCTCATGGAGGTGGCCGACTGGGCTGCCGCCAGCGGATTCGAGGTGCTGGAGATCGCCTGCTGGCCACGAGCGACCGGGCCGACCCGCCGTTACGCGGGGACCAGCCACATCGACGTGGCGAACCTATCGGACTCGCAGGCCACCGAGATCGTCGACGAACTGGCCGGCAAGGGCCTCTCGGTCTCCGGGCTGGGCTTCTACCCGAACCCGCTCCATCCCGACCCGGCGGTGCGCGAACCGGCCATCGCCCACCTCAAGACGGTCATGTCGGCGGCCCGGAAGATGGGCGTCCCGCTGGTCAACACCTTCATGGGCGGCGACGCCGCCAAGAGCACGGACGAGAACTGGGACGAGGCCCTCCGCGTCTGGCCCGGCATCGTCAAGGCCGCCCAGGACGAGGGCGTGAGGATCACCATCGAGAACTGCCCGATGATCTTCAGCCGCGACGAGTGGCCGGGCGGCCACAACATCGCCTGGTCGCCGTACATCTGGCGACGGATCATCGAGGAGTGGGGCGGCACGGTCGGGCTCAACTACGACCCGTCGCACCTGGTCTGGCTGATGATCGACCAGGAGCGCTTCATCCGCGAGTTCGGGCCGCACATCTACCACTTCCAGGCCAAGGACGTCGAGATCGATCGCGACGGGCTCTACGAGCGCGGCTCGATGTCGTCGGGCATCGGCTGGCAGATCCCCCGCCTGCCCGGCCTCGGCGAGGCTCCGTGGGCCCGGATCTTCGCGGCCCTCTACCGCGCGGGCTACGAGGGCGACTGCATCATCGAGCACGAGGACCGCCGCTTCGAGGGCACCGACGAGAAGGTCAAGCAGGGCTTCCTCATCGCCCGCGACGTGCTGCGGCCGTACTGCAAGTGAGCGCCATGACCGCTGGCTGGGCCGAGGTGACGGCTCCTCGCTCACCGGCCGACGTCACGCCGGAGCTGCTGGCCGACCTCTTCACCCGGGTCACCGAGCGCGATCTCGCCAAGACCATCGACCACTCGCTCCTCCGGCCCGAGCTCGACGACGCCTTCGTCGAGGAAGGCTGCCGGTTGGCCGCCGAGTACGACGTCGCGTCGGTCTGCGTCCGCCCGACGGACGTCCGTCGAGCCGCCGAGCTGCTGGCCGGGACCGATGTCGCGGTGGGGACCACGATCGGCTTCCCGCACGGCAACCACCGCACCGAGACGAAGGTCTTCGAGGCCCGCCAGGCCCTGACCGACGGGGCCACCGAGCTCGACATGGTCCTGCCGATCGGCGCGCTCAAGGCCGGCCGCGATGCCGATGTCCAGGCCGACATCGCGGCGATCGTCGAGGTGGCCCACGCGGCCGGCGCGATCGTCAAGGTGATCTTCGAGAACGCCTACCTGACCGACGAGGAGAAGATCCGGGCCTGCCGGCTGAGCGAGGCCGCCGGCGCCGACTTCGTGAAGACGTCGACCGGGTTCGCGCCGAGCGGGGCGACCCATGAGGACCTTGCGCTCATGCGCTCGAACACGAGCCCGGACGTCGCGGTCAAGGCGGCCGGCGGGGTGCGGACACTGGACGCGCTCCTGGCGGTGATGGCCCTGGGCGTCACCCGGATCGGGGCGACCGCCACGAAGACGATCCTCGACGACGCTCGGGCCCGCCGAGCGGGCCTGGCCGAGGCCACCGCGGTGACGACGGATGCCGGTGGGTACTGATCGGGCCCCGGCGACGGGCAGCCCGGGCCGGGACGGGTCGGCGGCCTCGGCCTGGCTGGCCGAGGCCCGCGGGGTCCTGGACCGCATCGAGGCCACCCAGGCCGACGGCATCGAGATGGCCAGCCGGTGGTGCGCCGAGGCGATCGCCGCCGGGGGCCTCGTCCACCTCTTCGGGACGGGCCACTCGCGGATCCCGGTCGAGGAGATGTTCCCGCGCTACGGCTCGTACCCGGGCTTCAACCCGATCGTCGAGCTGTCGATGACGTTCCACACCCAGGTGGTCGGGGCCAACGGGCAGCGACAGGCGATGTTCATCGAGCGGACATCCGGCCTGGCCGACGTCATCCTGTCCAACTTCGCCTATGGCCCGCACGACATAATGGTCGTGTTCTCCGCCGGCGGACTCACCGCCGTACCGGTGGAGATGGCCCGGGGGGCGAGGGCCCGGGGGCTGCGCGTCATCGCAGTCACCTCGGTCGCCCAGTCGATGGCCGGTGAGGCGGAGCCCGACGTGGGCTCCCGGTTGCTGGAGGAAGCGGATCTCGTGCTCGACGTCTGCAGCCCCGCCGCCGATGCGATGGTCGCCATCGACGGTCTCGACACGCCCGTCGGACCCGGCTCCACCGTGGGCGCCGTCGCCATCGTCAACGCCATCAAGGTCCGGACAGCCCAGCTCCTCGTGGAGCTCGGGTCGATGCCTCCCGTCATCACGCGCGCGAGCGTGGTGGGCGAGGAGCGCTCGCGGGCGTTGTTCGAGGAAGCCTATCGAGAGCATGCAAGGCGGCTCGCCCGTGCGATCGGCCAGCAAGGAGGTGGGTGACTGGTCCAAGGTATCCGAGCAGGCTCGTGGTTCGCGGCGGACCATGCTCCCCGAGGGAGCGCCGGCCGCCACAAGGAGGAGACCGGTACATGAAGCGAATGAGGATGGCGCGCAGCGTCGTCGCCCTGGCCGCGGTCGCGGTCGTCGTCGGCGCCTGCAGCGGTGACGGGGGATCGGGCGACCAGTTCTCGATCGGTTACTCGAACGCCGGCGGCGTCGGCAACGGGTTCCGGGAGGAGCAGGTCTGCACCGCCAAGGCGGAGGCCCTCGCATCCGAGAAGGTCTCGGAGCTCACGACGATCCATCGCAACACCGACGCGGCTGGCCAGCTCCAGGATATCCGTGACCTCATCGCCAAGGGCGTCGATGCGATCGTCTTCAACCCGAACGACCCCGAGGCTCTCAACCCGGCCCTCGAGGAGGCCAAGGCCGCGGGCATCATCACCGTCTCGGTCGATGCCTACGTGACCGACCCCGACACCTACAACCTCTACAACAACCAGGTCGAGTACGCGTACCTCGGCGCCAAGTGGCTGTTCGAGAAGCTGGACGGCCAGGGCAACGTCTACTACATGCGCGGCTTCGCCGGCCATCCGGCCGACAGCGATCGCGACATCGGCTTCAAGCGGGCGCTCGAGGAGTTCCCGGGCATCACGGTCCTCCCGACCGCGGACGGCGTCCACACCGGCTGGGATCCGGCGCAGACGACGACCCTCATCAACGACTGGCTGGCCAGCGGCCAGTACGACGACACCGACGGCATCTGGACGTCCGGCATGGACTCCCAGGTCGTCGACGCCATCAAGGCCGCCGGCAAGGACTTCGTGCCGATCGTCGGCGCTGACCTCGGCGCATTCGTGGCCCAGCTCCTCGATCCCGAGGGCTACCCGGGCCTCGTCGGCGCGGCGGTGACGAACACCGCGGCCGTCGGCGGCGCCGGCGTCAACCTCGCCCTCAAGCTCCTCCAGGAGGAGGACGTGGCGACCGACCCGAACGCCAGCCAGCCGAACACCGTCCTGCTCGTCCCGGTCCTCGCCGAGAACGAGACCGACGACGGCAAGGCGCTCCTCGAGTCCTGGCAGAACGTGCCGGGCCTCGATCCCACGTGGCCCCTCGGCATCACGATCGAGGGCTTCACGACGTACACCCCCGAGCAGGCCGTCGCCTGCAAGGGCCCGGGCGAGGAGTAATCTCCCTTCAGCCTGGATCATGCGGGGGATGCCGGTCCGCCGGCATCCCCCGCAGCGCGCCCCGCACTTGATCCCTCAGCGAGGCTCCATCACGGGACGATGACCGCGACCGCGACCGATCTCCTGCTCGAAGCGACCGGCGTCTCGAAGACCTACGGCGCCGTGGTGGCGCTGAGGTCGGCGTCGCTCGCCGTGCGGCCGGGCGAGGTCCACGCGCTGATGGGCGCGAACGGCGCCGGCAAGAGCACGCTGGTCAAGATCCTGACCGGGGCGGTCCGACCGGACGCCGGCTCCATCAAGGTCCGAGGCAAGGAGCGGACCGTCCACTCGCCCGGCGAGGCGCGGCGCGGTGGCCTGGTGTCCGTCTACCAGGAGCCATCCCTCATCCCGGACCTCGACGTCCGATCCAATCTCCGCCTCACCGAGACACCGCTCGAGCCCTTCCGGCACTGGGTCGCCGAGCTCGGCCTCGACGACCTCGACCTGTCGATGATGGCCCGGCGCGTCCCGCTGGCGTCGCTGCGCATCATCGACCTGGCCCGTGCGCTCGCCATCGAGCCGGACGTCCTGATGCTCGACGAGATGACCGCGGCCCTGCCGGCGAACCTGACCGAGCGCGTCCTCGAGGTCGTGGGCCGCCAGCGCGGCGGTGATCGCTGCGTCGTCTTCATCTCCCACCGCATGATCGAGATCTCCGCCGTCTGCGACCGGGCGACCGTGCTGCGCGAGGGCGAGACCGTCGGCGTCGTCGACGTGACCGAGGGCTCCGACGAGCAGATCGTCGAGCTGATGCTCGGCGAGTCGGCCGAGGACCTCTCGGCTCGTGCTGCCGACGTGGCGCGATCCCGAGCGCCGATGACGCAGGGGCAGCCGCGCCTCTCGGCCCGCGGGCTGACCCAGGGCACGAAGCTCCGTGACGGGACCTTCGACCTGTACCCCGGGGAGGTCCTCGGCGTCGTGGCCGTGGAGGGTCAGGGCCAGGACGAGCTGTTCGACATCCTGTCAGGGGCCGAGCGCCCGAGCGGCGGCGAGCTCCTGGTCGACGGGTCGCCGGTCGCCTTCCGCCACCCCGCCGACGCCATCCGGGCCGGCCTCGTCTACGTGGCCGCCGACCGCGCCGAGGCGCTCCTCATGCAGCGCTCGGTGCAGGAGAACATCGCCCTTCCATACAGCTCCCGGCTCCGCTCCTGGGGGCTCATCGACCTCGGTCGCGAGCGGGAGACCGTCGACGCGGCGGTCGAGCGGCTCCAGATCGATGCCCGCGCCGGTCGCGAGGTCCGCCGGCTGTCGGGCGGCAACCAGCAGAAGGTCACCATCGCCCGCTGGGTCGCCGGGGGGGTCCGGACGATGCTCTGCTTCGACCCGACCCGCGGCATCGACATCCGGACGAAGCACCAGATCTACCGCCTGCTGCGCGACCTCTCCGAGGCCGGGGCGGCCGTCCTCCTCTACACCTCCGAGCTCAAGGAGATCCAGCTGGCGTGCGACCGGGCGATCGTCATCTTCGGCGGCCGGGTGGTCGCCGAGCTGGACGCCGCCGATGCCGACGAGCCGACGCTGCTGCGGGCGGCGTTCAACCTTGGGGCGGACGCCCAGCTGCCGGAGGACGAGGCCGCCCGCGCCATCGCCCGGACCCGGGTTGCCAACGGAGCCGGAGCCACCCCGGGCGCGCCCCCGGCTGACGGCGGGACGGCGCCGACGTCGGACGGCCCGGAGGCCGACCGGTGAGCGCGACCGCGGGCACCGCTGGGGCGATGCGGGGTCGACCGGCCGAGGCGCTGCTTGCCTTCGGGCGTCGCAACTCGTGGACGCTCGGCCTGATCGGCTTCCTGGCCCTGCTCCTCCTCTTCACCAAGCTCATCCAGCCGAGCTACGGGATCCCGGGGATCCAGGGCCTGGCGATCTCGGTCCTGCCGCTGGCCCTGGCCGCGGTCGCCCAGGCGATCGTCGTGATCTCGGGCGGCATCGATCTCTCGATCGGCTCGATGATGGCGCTGACCAGTGTGACCGCGGCCGTCCTCATGGATGGCCGAAGCGAGGAGTTCGGCATCGTCGTGGTCGTCGCGGTGCTCGTCATGGGCTTCGCGCTGGGGGCGATCAACGGCGCCCTCGTCGTGCTGACGAAGGTCGCCGACATCGTCGTCACCTTGGCGATGCTCTTCGTCTGGGCCGGGGCCGCTCTGCTCGTGCTGCGCACGCCGGGCGGCGACTCGGTCGACTGGCTCCGGGACCTGGTGCTGGGCTCCGTCCTGGTCGACTTCGTGCCGAAGGCCGCGGTCGTCCTGGTGGTTGTGGTGACGGTCATCTGGATCCCACTCCGGCGCACGCGGCTCGGGCTCTCGCTCTACGCCGTCGGCAGCGACTCGCTGGCGGCCTTCCGGAGCGGGGTGTCGGTGGGGCGCACCAAGTTCATGGCCTACGCCCTCGGTGGACTATTCGCCGCCTTCGCCGGGCTCAGCCTGACGGCCAGCACCGGGATCGGGACCCCGGTCCCCGGTCCCTACACCCTCCAGAGTGTCGCCGCGGTGGTCCTCGGCGGGGTCAGCCTGGCCGGCGGACGCGGCGGTCTCGCGGGGCCGATCATCGCGGTCGTCATCCTCCAGCTCGTCCGGACCGACATGACCTTCCTCAACGTCAACAACAACCTGGCCATCGTGCTCCAGGGGTTCATCCTCATCGGCGTGGTCATGGCCGGCAGCCTCATCGAGATGCGCCGGAGGCGCGCGTGAGCAGCACGACCGCCTCCCCGACCCGCAACCCCTGGCTGTCGCCGACGGCCTGGCGCCGGCTCTTCCGCGACCGGCCGATCATCCCGCTCTTCGTGCTGCTCGCCATCCTGATCGTCGCCAGCGAGCTTGCCCGGCCGGGCATCGTCAACGCGAACTGGGCCGGGGTGATCCTTCGGACCGCGGTGCCCCTGGCGATCCTGGCTGGCTGCCAGACCCTGACGATGCTCACCGGCGGCATCGACCTGTCGGTCGGCGCAGTGGCGTCGATGTCCGGGTTCGTCGTGGCGACGCTCGTCTCGGGTCCGGGCACCCCGGCCGGCATCGTCGTCGCCCTCATCGCTGCGGGGCTGGCCGGGTTCCTGACCGGCGTCGGGGTCGGGGTCTTCCGGGTCCACCCGCTGATCATGACCCTGGGCATGAGCTTCGTGGTCCTCGGCCTCGCCAACGTCTGGCAGCTGGTGATGGTCCAGACGGGCGGGGGGACCCCGGACATCCTCCGGTGGCTGGGATCGGGCTCGTTCGCCGGCGTCGTCCCCCA
This sequence comes from Candidatus Limnocylindrales bacterium, assembly GCA_035458865.1. Lineage (GTDB taxonomy): Bacteria > Chloroflexota > Limnocylindria > Limnocylindrales > CSP1-4 > DATHYZ01. The sequence continues at coordinate 350 of DATHYZ010000122.1, read as the reverse complement.
CAGCCTCCTGATCTTCATCCCGCTGGCGGCGGCGATCCTCCTGGCCTTGCGGCGGACCGGCTACGGCCGCCTTCTCTACGCCATCGGCGACAACCCGGTCGCTGCCCGCCTGTCGGGCGCTCGTTCGTGGCAGGTCCTGGTGATCCTCTACGTGATCTCCGCGCTGATGGCTGCCCTCGCCGGCTTCATCCTCTCCGGCCTGACGAACGTCGCCAGCGTGACCCTGGCCGACTCGTACGTCCTGCCCTCGGTCGCCGCCGCGGTCATCGGTGGCACCTCGATCATGGGCGGCCGCGGCGGCTACGGCGGCACGATCGTCGGGGCGCTGATCCTGACCGTCCTGACGTCGC
>DATHYZ010000121.1:0-6375 GCA_035458865.1 Candidatus Limnocylindrales bacterium | reverse complement strand
ACGTCGCCTTCCCTGCGCTCGAGCGCTGGGTGATCGCCGGCAACGATGCCGACATGCTCAAGCGGATGGGCTACGACCCCGAGGTGCCCTCGAATACGAAACTCGCCCATCGCAAGGGTGAGCTCGTGCGCATCGGGCGCGACGCCCGCGAGCAGCTCACGTCGGCCAACCTGCGTCTCGTCGTCTCGATCGCGAAGAAGTACATCGGGCGCGGGATGTCGTTCCTGGACCTCATCCAGGAAGGCAACATCGGCCTGATCCGCGCGGTCGAGAAGTTCGACTTCGAGAAGGGCTTCAAGTTCTCGACGTACGCCACGTGGTGGATCCGCCAGGCGATCACCCGGGCCATCGCCGACCAGGCTCGGACGATCCGAATCCCGGTCCACATGGTCGAGACGATCAACCGGCTCATCCGCGTCTCGCGGCAGCTCCTTCAGGAGCTGGGTCGCGAGCCGACGGTCGAGGAGATCGCCGAGGCGATGTCCAAGGGCCAGGAGGTCCAGGTCACGCCCGAGAAGGTTCGCGAGATCATCAAGGTCTCGCAGGAGCCGGTGTCGCTCGAGACCCCGATCGGCGAGGAAGAGGACTCCCACCTCGGCGACTTCATCGAGGACCGGGGCGCCCTGGCCCCGGCCGAGGCGGCCTCGCACCAGCTGCTTAAGGAGCAGGTGGAGGCGGTGCTGGATTCCCTGACCGGCCGCGAGCGGCGGGTGCTGCAGCTCCGGTTCGGGCTGGAGGACGGCCGGGCCCGGACCCTCGAGGAGGTCGGCCGCGAGTTCAACGTGACCCGCGAGCGGATCCGCCAGATCGAGGCGAAGGCGCTGCGCAAGCTCCGCCACCCGTCCCGCAGCCGGAAGCTCAAGGACTACCTGGAGTAGCGCTCCCGCCGAGGGCCATCCAGCCCACGATCCGGGTCGATGTCGCCCAAGCCGTCGCCGCCAGCCTCGCGTCACGTCCCCGCTCCGCACCGGTCGGGGCGATCACGCTGCCCCAGCGCGAAAGCGACCGGCCCACGGCCGGGCGACCGCGGGCCGTTCAGGCCCTCGGCCTCTGGACCGACACGTTCCCCGACCGCCACCCTGGGCGCCATAGCGCGGGAGCGATGCGCTCGACTCCTGCCCAGCCCGCCTCGTCCACGAGTCGTCCAGGAGGTCCTTGGTGCGTGAGGCCCTTCGGGCTCTTGTCGTCTGGATCGCTATAGCGAGCCTGGCCGCAGGGTGTGGCGAGGCGGGTCCCATCAAGACTGGCGAGCCGCGGCCTTCAGTGTCGGCTCTGCCCGACATGGGGACGGAGGAGCCGGCCGCTCCCACCGACCCGCCGGCGGCCACCCCGACGCCGACGCCCCCCGACACCCGCGGCCCTGCGCTCTCGGGCGTGTCGATGGACCCCAGCTACATCTACTACGGTGACCAGAGCTGCGGGCCGATCTCGTCGATCGTCTCGGTCGAAGCGACCGATCCCTCGGGCGTCTCCGGCGTCACGCTCAAGTACGTGCCGCCGGGCATGGGCACCAGGACCGCGACGATGACCCGAGCCAGCGGGACCACCTGGACGGCCACGGTCACCTCCTGGGTGACCTGGCAACGCGGCTACATCGACCACTGGTTCGAGGCCGAGGATGGCGCTGGGAACGCCAGCACGCTGCGCCCCCAGGGCGAACAGAACCGGCTCTTCGTCGAGGAGTGCAACACGCGGCCGAGCGTCACCATCACGCAACCTGCCAACGGTTCGGTGTTCGAGTTCACCAACTGCTCGGAGGGATCCCTGCACGTGGACGTGGCCCTCCGGGCCTCCGCCTCCGACAGCGTTCCCGTCCCGATGAGCGGGATCGTCTGGACCGACTCGATCCAGGGACGGCTCGGCACCGGCGCCGCCCTGACGGCGCGACTCCACGCGAGCAGCTGCGTCCTGCCTGGGACCACGCACGTCATCACGGTCACCGTCACTGACGTCGGCGGCAAGACCGACCGCGACTCCATCTCGGTCCTGGTCCGCTGGTCCGGGCCGCCGTGACCTCGCACCCGGGGGGATGACAGGCGCTCGAGATCGAAGCGGCGCGTGGCTGGTCGGTGTCCGCGAAGGCGCGCCACCCGGGGTGTCGCCAGGGCCCCCGCTCCGGGCCCGCCGGCGCGATCTCCCTACCGACAGGGGGAGGCGACCATCCCATGGCCGGGCGATGGCGCCCGCTTCGCGACTTCCGCATCTGGCGGCCGGGCGTCGGTTCGTCCGACGCTCACGTCGATAGCGCCCATGCTGCGGGAGGGCAGGCGATGCAGGAACGCGAGTTGCTCATCCACTCGGCCGAGATCGCCGGCGTGTTCGTCGGCTTCGGGGCGCTCATCGCCATCCGGAGCGGCGCCACGATGGCGGCGGGCGAGATCAACGCCATCCGCTGGGTGATGACGTCCGGGATCTGGGTCGTCGTCGCCGCCCTGATACCGCCGTTCATCGCGAGCTACGGCCCGAGCGGCCACGAGCTCTTCCTCATCTCGAGCCTTGCGGCTCTCACGCTCCTCGCGGTCATCCTCGTCGTATTCGCGCGGACCCCGGAGAACCGGGCGGAGGTTCATGCCGAGATCGCCGGCCGGACGAGGCGGCAGGCCGCGATGCACCTCGTGCCGTGGATGGCCCCCTCGTTCTGGCTTCCCCTGGCTGGCCTGATCCTTGCGCTCGCGGTCGTGGCCCTCGGGCTCCTGCCCGACCAGGAGGAGGCGCTCTACCTCACCGCGGTCGGGCTCGGCCTGCTCATGAGCGCGCTCGGCCTGTTCGTCGGAGTCTTTGCGCCGAGACGGCCCGAGCCGATCTGAAGGGCCTCCTCAGCCTCCAGGCCATACGATCGAGCACACGCACCTCGGCTCGGTTGACTGATCCAGGCGCCTGGCCCAGCCTTCTTGCCCTGGCCGCTTCCAGCCCGCGAGCGATCCGGCGCCCCTGGCGCTGCCGACGAGCCTGGGCACCGCAGCAACCGGTCGATCGGAGGGTTGGGGTGGAGATCACGAAGGACACGAGGGTCTCGGACGTCCTGCGCGAGTACGGCGACATCGCCGAGGTGATGGAGACGTTCGGCATCAAGCGCGTCGGCGGCTTCAGCGTCCGCAGGTTCATCACCAAGGGTCTCACGCTGGAGACGGCAGCTCGGGTCCATCGAGTGCCGCTCGACGAGTTCCTGGCCACGGTGCGCGCCGCCGTCCAGCAGATGCCGAGATCCTGAGCGTTCGACCCGGGTCACGTTGCGTGATGCGGCCGCCGGCCGCCGACCGACCCCAGCCCGGACGACCCTGGGACCGCCGGATCGGGCTCGGATCCGCGCGGGGCGCCGGCCCAGGGTCATGCCCGAGGTGGCCGACGCTCGGTTCCCGGGTCGATCGACCGAAGCGCTCCGTCCGACGGTAGCCTTGGTGGGTCGCCGGGACCGGCCGCGGGCGACGGCGCCAGTCCCCGGCGGCCTGGGAGGTGCCCGTCCGTTGGCCGACCGAGAGTTGCATGACCATCGCAGGGGCTTCGACGCGTGGCAGGCCGTGCTCTGGGCTCGGGCGAGCCGACGACGTCTTGATGCGGCGGCCGAGGCCCCGACCCAGGAGCTCACCGCCCTGGAGCTCGTCGACCAGGTGGGGGATTGGCTCCACGGCCTCCAGGCGCTCCACAGTTCCCTGGCTGCCGTCCGGGCGCTGACCCACGACGACCCGAACGTGGGGACGCCGATGGACGTCGGGCGACTCGACGACCTCAGGCGCCGAGTACGGGACCTGCGCGCCGTGGCCGCGTCCGAGATGAAGCGGATCGGTGAGCCGGGCGCCTTCCTCGTGCGTCGCGAGGGAGACGGTCTCGTCGCTCGAACGCCCGGCGGGATCGTGACCCTGACGTTCGACGAGTGGCGTGACGCCGTCGACCTGATCGAGGGCTGGGCCGGCTCCCTCGTCGATCCGTAGCCGGCGACGATCCCACGCGTGCCGGCGCGTGGGGTCTCTGGCCCCCGGCGGCCCGATCGCCCGTCAGGGGCAGGCCGGGCCGAGCGCGCGCGATCCGGAGGGCTACGCGGTCCGGCCGCGCAGCCAGACCGAGCCGATGACGGCGACACCCAAGAGCCAGACGACCAGGATGAACGGGAAGCCGATCCCGGTGCCGATGGATCGCCCGGTCTCGCAGACCGTCAGCTGCCAGCCGGTCTCGCCGATGCAGTCGCCGATGCCCCTCAGCAACGTGGCCATCCAGCCGATCATCAACGCATTCCAGGCGACGAGCGCCCAGGTGGCCATCCGCCAGCCACGCATATCCGTGTACCTCATGTCCGCACGGGCTCGCCGAGCGGGCGCCGATCCCGTCCCCGGGGCCGTGTCTGCCCCGACTCTCGCGGGCGGGCCGGTGCGCGTCGATGGACGTTCGACGACCGGCGCTCGGCCTGGTGTCGCGCCCGAACCGGTCGCCCCTTGACGCGAGCCGGACGATCCCCCCAGCGACGACCCGACTCAGGTTCCGGCGATCGATGAGGTGCCACTGATGGACGTACGGCGGATCGGCTTCATGGCGACACGGACCGACCACTTCACGGAGACCACGGGGTTCTTCCGGGACGTCCTGGGCCTGGCCACGGACTACGAGCAAGACGATTTCGCGATGTTCGCGCTTCCCAGCGCCGATCACGACTTCGTCGAGATCATCGGGCCGGGCGCCGAGGGCATGGAGTGGCAGGCTGCCACGTACACGACCGGTCCTGTCGTGTCCTTCGAGGTCGGCGACCTGGCCGCCGCGCGAGCCGAGCTCGAGGCGGCCGGCGTGGTGCTGCTCGACGACATCACCTGGTCGGGCCGCATCGCCGGCTTCGGCTGGTTCCACTTCCGCGGGCCTGATGGGAACGTCTACGGGATGCAGGGATCCCGGGCGGGCGGCTGAGGCCGCTCCTGGCCACCGAGCCCCCGGCAAGCGCGTTCGACGCGGCCATTCGACCCTATCGGCCCGGCCCGGCGCGCGCCTAGGCTGGGTCGGAGGTGTCGTGATGCCCTACCGCGTCCACCGCTTCGACCTCCGGATGACCCAGGATGGCCCGAAGCTCGAGAAGTTCCTCAACTCGCTCAAGGGCGAGGTCGTCGCGGTCGTCCCCAACGTGACGCTCCACGTCCTCTGGGCCCAGAAGGTGGACTTCGTCCTCGTCGTCGAGCGCCTGCCGGAACGCTGACGCTCGAGGACTGCGGTCGCGGCCGGCCTACCCGACGAGCTGCTCGAGGTGGTCGTCGCGGCCGATCAGGACCAGCTCGTCGCCCTCGCCGATCCGCTCGTCCCGGTGCGGGTTGACGATGACGTTGCTGCCGCGGCGGAGGGCGATCGGGGTCAGCTTCAGGCGGCCCTGGAGGTCGATCTCGCGGAGGGTCTTGCCGACGAAGCTGCGCGGCGGCCGGATCCGCTCGATCCCGAACTGGGGCGCGATGTCGAGGTAGTCGATGATGTTCGGGATGGCGAACGAGTGGGCCACCCGGGTGCCGGTCTCCTGCTCCGGGTAGACGACACGGTCGGCGCCGACCCGCTCGAGGATGGCGCCATGGAGGGTGGTCGCGGCCTTGGCCACGACCCGCGGCACCCCGGCCTGCTTGAGGGCCATCGTCGCGAAGATGCTGGCCTCCGCCGACGACCCGATGGCGACGATGGCGGCGCCGAAGTCCTTGGCGCCGATCGCCGTGAGAGCCCCCTCGTCGCTGGCGTCGAGCTGCACGGCGTGGGTGACGTCGCGGGCGATGTCGTTGACGGTCGCCTCGTCGCGGTCGATGGCCAGGACCTCGTGGCCCAGCCGATGGAGCTCCCGGGCGGCCGCCGAGCCGAACCGGCCGAGCCCGATGACGATGACCTGCAGCTTCATGGCATCTCCTGGGTGGGCCGCCGTGGCGGCACGGACTAGCCGATCCGCATCGACTCGACGGCCGGGCGGTAGCGTGACGGCCGCGCGCGGGCGGCCAGGATGAGGACGAGCGTGAGCGGGCCGAGCCGCCCGATGAACATCGTGAGGATGACGACGAGCTGACTTCCCGCACCAAGCTGCCGGGTGATGCCGGTGGTCGTCCCGTTGGTGCCGAATGCCGAGACCGCCTCGAACAGGACCTCGACGAAGCGCAGCTCGCTGGTGATCGTCAGCGCGAGTCCCACGACGAAGACGAAGGCGACCGACAGCAGGGCCACCGTCAGCGCCCGGTAGACGATCGTCTGGGTGATCCGCCGGCCGAAGGCCTCGGCGGACTGTCGACCACGGGCGGTCGAGGCGATGGCGATGAAGAGGGTGCTGAACGTTCCGACCTTGATGCCGCCGGCCGTGGATCCAGACGCCCCGCCGATGAACATGAGGGCCATGACGATGAAGAGCGTCCCATCGACGTACGCCGTGACGTTCAT
>DATHYZ010000120.1:0-6906 GCA_035458865.1 Candidatus Limnocylindrales bacterium | reverse complement strand
CCTCCAGGCGCCCGCGGCCCTGCGGGTCGACCAGCTCGGCGATTCCGGGGTGGACATCAAGGTCGTGGGCCAGGTCCGGGCCGGGGACCAATGGGCGGCCACCGGCGAGCTCCGGCGCCGCATCCTCATGGGCTTCGCGGCCGCCGGCATCGAGATCCCCTTCCCACATCGCGTCGTCATCTCCCGAACCGACGGAGCCGAGGCCACGGCGTCCGAGACCGCGACCGCCGAGGCGGCTGCGCTGGAGGGCGGGAGTGCCTCCGGCGCGGGTCCGTCAGCCGACGCCGAGGATCCGGCCTAGCGGCGGTCGTCCCGGACGACCCGCCCGCCCTTGACCACGACGATCGGCCGCTCGAGCTCGGTCACGTCGGCCAGCGGATCGCCGCCGACGGCGACCAGGTCGGCCCAGCGGCCCGGCTCGAGCCGCCCCACGTCCGACCGGCCCATCAGCTCGGCCGCCCAGGTCGTCGCGGCCCGGATGGCATCGACCGGCGCCATCCCCAGGCCGACCATGACCCCGAGCTGGAGCGCGTTCCGCCCGTGCGGGTAGACGCCGCTGTCGGTCCCGTAGGCCATCCGCACGCCCGCGGCCAGGGCCTCTCGGAAGCCGTCCCGCTGGGCGTCGGTGGTCTCGGCGTTCTTCCGCAGCGTCGCCTCCGGCCAACCCTGGCGGGCACCCTCCTCGGCGATCCAGTCGCCGTCGTACACGTCGGCCACCAGGAACGTCCCGTGCTCGAGCATCGCGGCGATGCCCTCGTCGTCGAGGAGCGAGCCATGCTCGATCGACGCGACGCCGGCCCGGGTTGCCATGACGATCCCGGCGGCCCCGTGGGCATGGGCGGCCACCCGGACGCCGAGAGCTGCCGACTCCTCGACGGCGGCCCGGACCTGGTCCTCCGTCAGCTCCACGACGCCGGGCCGCGTGCCGCGGGTCAGCACCGCGCCGGTCACGATGAGCTTGATGACGTCGGCCCCGCCGGCGACCAGGGCCCGGACCCGGTGACGCACGTCCGTGGCATCCCTGACGACGCCGAAGCGCAGGTCGGCCGGGAGCTCGACGTCAGGCGCCAGGCCGACGACGTCGCCCCCGCCGCCGGGCGTGGTCACATAGGCGCCGGCGCACTGCATCCGGGGTCCTGGGACATCGCCGGCCTCGATCGCGTCCCGGACCGCGACGTCCACGAAGGCCCGGTACGTGCCCACGTCGCGGACCGAGGTGAACCCCGCCTCGAGCGTGGCCCGAGCATGGCGGACCCCGAGCATGGCCTCCTGGGCCGCGGTCGTGGTCGTGGCCGGCACGCCGGCCCATTCGACCGCGCCGACGAGGTGGGTGTGGACGTCGATCAGCCCGGGGACGACCCACAGCCCGGAGAGGTCGATCGTGGGCTGGGAGCCGACCCTGGCCGCGCCGCCGTCCTCCCGGACGGGCTCCAGGCGGACGACCCGGCCGCCGTCCGCCTCGAGGTCAGCCGGCGGTTGCCAGGCGCCCGACACCGGGTCGAGCCACCGGCCCAGTCGGATGGTCGTTCGAGCCGGCGCGTCCATGATGTCCTCCCTGCGGTGTCCCGGGTCAACGGGCACCCGTAGAATGCTTGGGATCGCGGCCGTACGACACTGCCGTTCCAAGGGAGGAGGGCCCCGTGAGCGTCGACCCAAAGGATCCCACCCCGCCGGAGATCGAGAACCTCCTTAACGAGCGACGTACGTTCGCCCCGCCACCCGGGTTCGCGGCCGCGGCGAACGCTCGTCCGGAGCTCTACGAGGAGGCGTCCAGTGACCCGGAGGCGTTCTGGGCTCGCGAGGCGCGCGAACGGATCTCCTGGTTCACGCCGTTCACCTCGACCCTCGACTGGGATCTCCCGTTCGCCCGCTGGTTCGAGGGCGGCGAGCTCAACATCGCCTACAACTGCCTCGACCGCCACGTCGAGCGCGGCCTGGGCGACAAGGTCGCCTACCACTGGATCGGCGAGCCGGGTGACACCCGGACGCTGACGTACGCGGACCTCCTGGCCGAGGTCAGCAAGTGCGCCAACGCCCTCATGGAGCTCGGTGTGCGCACTGGAGACCGGGTCGCGATCTACCTCCCGATGATCCCGGAGCTGCCGATCGCCATGCTGGCGTGCGCCCGGATCGGGGCGCCCCACACCGTGGTGTTCGGCGGGTTCTCGGCCGAGTCCCTGGCCGACCGCATCAACGACTGCGGGGCGAAGGTCCTGATCACCGCCGACGGCGGCTGGCGGCGCGGGAACAAGGTCGGGCTCAAGCGACATGCCGACGAGGCGGTGACCGGGACGCCGACGATCGAGCATGTCCTCGTGGTCGACCGCTTCGGCGAGGGCGTCCACATGGTGCCCCGGCGCGATCACTGGTGGCACGAGCTGGTGGGTCGCCAGAGCCCGGAGTGCCCGCCGGTGCCGGTCGAGTCCGAGCACATGCTCTACCTGCTCTACACGTCGGGGACCACCGCCAAGCCCAAGGGCATCCTCCACACGACGGCCGGCTACCTGCTGGGCGCCTCGTTCACCCACGACACGGTCTTCGACATCAAGCCCGACGACGTCTACTGGTGCGCGGCCGACATCGGCTGGGTGACCGGCCACAGCTACATCGTGTACGGGCCGCTGGCCAACGCGACGACGGGGATCCTCTACGAGGGCTCGCCGGACACGCCGAGCTGGGATCGCTGGTGGCAGATCGTCAACGAGTACAAGGTCACCATCCTGTACACGGCGCCCACGGCGATCCGCGCCTTCATGAAGCAGGGTCCGCAGTACCCGGCCGCCCACGACCTCTCGTCGCTCCGACTCCTCGGGTCCGTCGGCGAGCCGATCAACCCCGAGGCCTGGCTCTGGTACCACGAGCACATCGGCGGCGGTCGAGCCCCCGTGGTCGACACGTGGTGGCAGACCGAGACCGGCCAGATCCTCATCAGCCCGCTGCCGGGCGTCACGACCACGAAGCCCGGCTCGGCCACCTTCCCGCTGCCGGGGATCGAGGCCGACGTGGTCGACGCCGAGGGTCGGAGCGTCCCCTTCGGCGGGGGCGGCTACCTGGTCCTCAAGCGACCCTGGCCGGCCATGCTCCGCGGGATCTACGGCGATCCCGAGCGCTACAAGCAGACCTACTGGAGCCGGTTCCCGGGGATGTACTTCGCCGGCGACGGCGCGAAGCGCGACGAGGACGGCTACTTCTGGCTGCTGGGCCGGGTCGACGACGTCATGAACGTGGCCGGCCATCGGATCAGCACGACCGAGGTCGAGTCGGCGCTGGTCGACCATCGTTCCGTGGCCGAGGCCGCCGTCGTCGGGCGCACCGATGAGGTGACCGGTCAGGCCATCTTCGCCTACGTGATCCTGAAGACCGGCCAGGAGCCGACGGACGCGCTGGCCCTCCAGCTCCGCGAGCACGTCGCCTACGTCATCGGCCCGATCGCCCGCCCCAGGTACCTGATGTTCGTGCCGGACCTGCCCAAGACCCGGTCCGGGAAGATCATGCGGCGGCTGCTCCGCGACATCGCCGAGGGGCGAACGCTCGGCGACACCACCACCCTCGCCGACGGGACGGTCGTCGACACGATCCGCGAGCGCTCCGGCGCCGCCGAGGAGGAGTGACGGCGTGCCCTTCAACCCCTTCAAGCGGAAGAAGGAGCCGCCTCCGGTCCAGGCCGAGGCTGCTCCCAGGGGCCGCGATCTGCCCGGCCGCCCGGTCCCCTTCGACGGACTGACCGAGGAGTGGCACCTCGTCGGGACGATGCACATCGAGGGCCGCCTCTCCGACATCCTGAACCGTCGTGAGCCGATCGCCATCTCGGGCGTCAGCTGGGGCTCGTCGGACGGGAAGGGACCGCTGGAGGCGGCGCCGGGCCTGGAGGCCGTCGATCCCTACGACCTCATCATCGTGATGACCGGTGGGGATTCCCTGCCGGAGCTCAGCGACGCGGAGAAGGCGGCCTTCAGGGTCCACAAGATCCCCTACGACCTCGCCCTCGAGGCGCCGCCGTTCCGCGTCGTCGGGACCGTCCATCTGTATCCCGGCGCCGAGCCGGAGCGCCTGCTCGACCGCTCGACGGAGATGTTCATCGCCGCGACCGACGCGACGGCGTTCCACGGCGACGACCGGCTGACCGACGACGCGGTGGACACGATCCTCGTCAACCGCTTCTACCTGCGTGGCATCCAGCAGGTCGATCGGCGGACCGGCGAGCGGGTCCAGCCGCTCCCGGGTCAGCCCCTGGGCGGCATCAGCTGGCGCGACCGCAGCCGCTAGGCTCGGGCACCTGCCCGCGGGCCATCGCCAGGGTCAGGTCCCGGTGGAGAGCTTCCGGCCCAGGATCCGCAGTCCGGCCTTGCCCGTGGCCGGTGTCGCCACCTCGCGCGGGACCGACGCGAAGAGCCGGCGGGCGAGCTCGTGGAAGTCGCCGGTGACCTTCTCCTTGGGGAAGCGGTCGATGGCGGTCCGCCCCTCGTTCGCGGCGGTCACGAAGACCATGCCGCCGGACCGCACCTGACCGAAGACCGAGCGGCCCAGGAGGCCCTCCACGTCCTCGACCGAGATGCCGCTGTTGACCCGGTTCACCAGCATGGTCAGGCGATCCTCGATCCCCAGATCGCCGGCCACCTCCAGGAACTGGACCGTCGCCCGCAGCGCCGGGACGTCCGGGGTCACCGGGACCAGGACCCGGTCGGCCGTCCGGAAGATCGCCCGGTTCAGCGCGCTGTACGACGGGTGGAGGTCGACGACCACGACGTCGAAGGAGCGGCGCGCGGCCTCGATCGTGGCGGCCACGCGGTCCGGGGTGAGGACCTGGACCTGGATCGGGCTTCCGGTCAGGGCCATGACCCGCATCCCGCTCGAGTGCGGGGCGGCGAGGTCCTGGAGCGTCTGCGCCGGCGCGCCATCCTCCTCGTCACCCCAGGCGTCGGCAAGCGTGGTGGCGCTCTCGAGCCCCAGGGACACGAGGATGTGGCCGGTGACGGTGTCCGCATCGACGAGGAGGACCGACCGGTCACCGTGGGCCTGGATCGCCGCTGCGAGGTTCGTGGCGATCGTCGTCTTGCCGACGCCGCCCTTGGGGTTGAAGACCACGAACACGGTCCCGAGATTGGCCCAGTCGTGTCCGTCGCCGAGGCCGCCTGCGAGGACGGCCTCGCCGCTGCCGTCATCGACCGTGGCCGAACGGATGCACATGGCCTCGACCCGCCAGCGGACCGCCTCGGTCGAGTAGGGCCGGACGAGGTACTCGTCATCGGCCCCGCCACCGACCCCGGCGAGCCGTTCGAAGTTCGACGGCGACACGACCATGAGCGCGGGCACCGCGGGCTCGCGATCCTGGAGGATGCCGTACAGGCTCAGGGCCTCGTCGAGATCCTGCTCGGCGTCGAGGACCGCGACCGCCACCGACCGACGCTCTGACAGCAGTCCGGCCAGCTGGGCCGCACCCTCGACGGCCACCGCGTCGAAGCCCGCCTCGGCGAGCTCCGCGCAGACGGCAGCCGCCTCGGCGACCGGCAGGGCGACGGCGATGGTGGGACGTGGCATCTCGCTCTTCCTCAGCCGTTCGACTCGGGATCGTGGCACTCGATCTTCAGGGCGTCGTCCTCGGCACCGATGACGCGGGCGCCATAGCCCGGCAGGGTCGTGACGGGATCACGCAGGTCGAGCCCATCGGCGTGGGTCACCGCGAAGACGAACTCGCCATCCGGCCCGGACGAGACCCCGACCTTGGAGACGCCGGGAAGCCGACCGAGCTGGCGCTTGAAGCCGGCGATGCTCGCGACGCTGACGAGTCCGACGACGATCAGGCGGGTCGTCACACCCGTGCCCGACTCGTCGGGGGCCGTCAGGCCGGCCAGTCGAGCGGCGACGCCCGGATCGGCCGCCTGCGGCTCCGTGTCCCGACCCTCCTCGGGGTCCTCGTCGGCGGCGGCTGCCGCCTCCGCCTCAGCGGCTGCGAAGTCCGGGGTGAGCCCGAGCGCGGCGACCCGAGGGTCGATGGCCGGACCTTCCGGTTCGGCGTCCGTATCGACATCGGCGCTCGCGTCGTCCGTCGATCCGGCCTGCGGGCCTCCCGCCGGCAGATCGCGCCACGGGTCCGCAGCGGCGGTCGACGTGGTCGGCACGACCGCCTCGTCCGTGTCCGCAGCGACTGCGCCGGCCCACACGGGGTCGGTGACGGGCGGGGCGGTGGCGATGGGCTGGGCTTCCGGCGCGGGCGAGGTGGCCGCGGCCCGGACGTCCTTGGTCTCCAGCGACGGCGGCACGGGGAGGCTCGCGGCCAGGGCGGCGAAACGGGCCGGGTCCTCCTCGGCCAGGAGCCCTTCGAAGAACCGCTCCATCTCCTGGTCGAAGGAGGCGACCTTGGCCTCGACGTGCTCGACCTGGCGATCGGCTGCGGCCGTGTTGCCGTCCAGCTCCTCGTCGAGGCGCGTCCGGCGTCGCTCGATCCGCCGCTCGGTCTCCTCGCGGATCCGTGCAAGCTCGCGCTCGGACCACGAGTGGATCCCCTCGATGTCGTCGTCGGCCTGGCGGCGGAGGTCGTCGGCCTGCTCGGCCGAACGATCGCGGATCGCGGCCATGAACTCCCGGGCCTGGTCGTCGAAGCGAGCGACGATCTGCTCGCGCTCGGCTTCCGCGGCCGTCCGCATCGCCCGCGTCAGACCGGCCAGGAACTCGTTCGGACGGACTTCGGGGGACGGGGCCTGGCTGACGACGGGGATCTCGGGGGTCGGCGCCGTGGTCGTGGTCGCTTCGGGCATGGGGGGAACCTCGGGAACGGTGGGCTGCTCGGGCTCTGCCTGTGGCTCGGTCGCCGTGTCGAGCGCGACGCTCGTCGGGGGCTCTGGGGCGAGCCCGCCGCTCGTCGGGGGCTCTGGGGCGTGGTCGACGCGCGGCGGGGGCTCTGGGGCG
>DATHYZ010000119.1:0-4110 GCA_035458865.1 Candidatus Limnocylindrales bacterium | reverse complement strand
GCCGATGAACATGAGGGCCATGACGATGAACAACGTCCCGTCGACGTACGCCGTGACGTTCATCGAGCTGAAGCCGGCCGTCCGCAGGGAAGCCGACTCGAAGGCCGCGTTGAGGATCCGCTGGGGCTCGGCCTGGGCACCCAGGGTCGCCGGGTTGGACCACTCGAGCGCCCCGATGGCCACCGCTCCGCCCACGAGCAGGATCGCGCTCGTGACGAGCACGACCTTGGCCTCGAGGCCGAGCCGCGACCAGCTCCGCTTCGAGACGACGTCGTCGACGATGGCGAAGCCGAGCCCTCCGATGACGATGAGGATCCCGATGACACCCAGGACGACCCAGTCGTCGGCGAACGGAGCGAGGCTGCGGAAGCCGCCCGTCAGGTCGAAGCCCGCGTTGTTGAACGCGGAGATCGAGTGGAAGACCCCCCACCAGGCCGCCTCCACCGGACCGGCGGTGTCGGCACCCACGAGGAACGCCGGGGCGAGTAGGACCGCCCCGGCAACCTCGGCGATCAGGGTGAAGATCGCCACCTTGCGGATGACCGCGACGACGTCCCCGAGCTGGGGCGTGCCGGTGGACTCCTGCACCAGGACCCGGTCGCGCAGCCGGGTCCGGCCACGGACCAGGAGGAAGAGCAGCAGCGTCGAGCTGGTCATGATGCCGAAGCCGCCGGCCTGGATGAGGGCCAGGATGATCAACTGGCCCACCGGGCTCCAGTGGGTCGCCGTGTCGACGACGACGAGGCCGGTCACGCAGACGGCCGAGGTCGCCGTGAAGAGCGCCGTCAGGGGATCCGTCCACGTTCCGCTGGCCGACGCGTACGGCGGCATCAGCATCAGCGTCCCGATGGCGATGGCCACCGCGAAGCCGGCCACCAGGATGAGACCCGGGGGCGGCGGCGGCCGGACGCGCCGGGGCGCGCTCACGACGTGCTCTTCCGGGCGGGCGCGCTCGATCCGGACCCGGCGATCGCCAAGACGCCGGCCCTTGAGCTGGGTCACGTTCGTGGCCGCAGCGGCCTGCCGGTGGTCACGGGTCCGAGTCTAGCCACCTTCGGGCGCGCGACCGCGGCGGGTTCCGACCCCGGCGCGGCCCTAGACTGACGGCGTGTTCGAGTCGCCCGATCCCGATCGGCGCTACCGGCGGCTCAGCCTGTGGCACGACACCTACCCGGGCTCGTTGGCGCCGAGACCGTCGCTGCCGGGTGACCGGCAGGTCGACGTCGCCATCGTGGGCGCCGGGTTCACGGGCCTGTGGACCGCCTACTACCTGAAGCTCCTGGACCCGGGCCTCCGGATCGAGGTCGTGGAACGGGAGATCGCCGGCTTCGGCGCCTCGGGTCGCAACGGCGGCTGGTGCGTGGCGATCTTCCCGGCGTCGCTCCGCCGTCTCGCCCGCGACGCGGACCCGGGACGCGTGCTCGCGCTGCAGGGAGCGCTCGACGCCACGGTCGACGAGGTCGGGCGCGTCGCGTCGGCCGAGGGCATCGACTGCCGCTTCCGGAAGGGCGGAGCCATCTCGGTGGCCCGGAACCATGCCCAGCTCACGCGGGCCCGGGATGACGTGGCGGCGGCCCGGTCCCACGGGCTGGGCGAGGACCACGTGCGGCTCCTTGACGCCACCGAGGCCCGGCGTCGCCTGGGCGGCTCGAGGATCCTCGGCGCCACCTACCTGCCGCACTGCGCGGCCCTCGACCCGCTCCGCCTGGTCCGCGGCCTCGCCGAGGCGGTCGAGCGCCTGGGCGTCCCCATCCACGAGGGAACGCCGGTGACGGCGATCGGCCCGGGCCGGGTCGAGACGCCACTCGGCACCATCCGGGCCGACGTCGTGGTGCCGGCGCTGGAGGGCTACACCCCCGATATCCCGGGCCGGCGCCGCGACATCCTGCCGATGTACTCGCTGATGGTGGCGACGGAGCCGCTCCCCGCCGACGTGCTGGCCCGGATCGGCCTCGGGGAGCGCGAGACCTTCACCGACAAGCGGCACCTCAAGATCTACGGGCAGCTGACGGCCGACGGCCGGATCGCCTTCGGGGGCCGCGGCGCCCCGTACCACTTCGGGTCGGCCGTCCGCCCGGGGTTCGACCGCGACGACCGCGTCCACCGGATGCTGCGGGACGTGCTGCGCGACCTGCTGCCCGCCCTCGGGGACGCCCGGTTCACCCACGCCTGGGGCGGCAACCTGGGGATCCCCCGCGACTGGTACCCGTCGGTCGGCTTCGACCGGCGGTCCGGGCTCGCCTGGGCTGGCGGCTACGTCGGCGACGGCGTGGCGACCTCGAACCTCGCGGCCCGGACCGTCGCGGACCTGGTGCTCGGCCGGCGGAGCGAGCTGACCGACCTCCCGTGGGTCGGCCATCGCTCGCCGCGCTGGGAGCCCGAGCCGCTCCGCTGGCTCGGGGTCAATGCCGTGACCGCGCTCATGTGGGCCGGCGATCGGCTCGAGGCGGTCACCGGACGGCCTGCGGCCCCGGTACGCTGGTTCTGGCGCTCGCTCGGCCACTGAGGCCGGGGCCGAACCGAGGAGGACCGCCGATGACCGATCCGTTCATCCCGCCGTCGGGTCAGGGCACCCAGGGCCCACGCCTGTCGGGCCGCGGCCTTGCCGCGCTCCTGGGCCTCGGCTGGCTCGTCGTGGTGCTCGTCCTCGGGGCCATGTGGCTCCTCGACACGATCCCGATCGAGGTCGCGATCGCGGTGGCGGTGGTGGTGGGGCTGGGGGACGCGATCGTCATCTATCTCGTGGGTCGCGCCCGGCGCGGCTAGGCGGCGAACCCGGGTCCGGGCCCGTGATCACCTCCCGGTCCGCCCGGCTCCAGTCGCTGAACGAGCCCCCGTAGATGGTCGGGTCGGGCAGGCCGGCGACCCGCATCGCCAGGGCACCGTGGCAGGCGTTGGCGCCGCTCCCGCAGTACAGGACGACCTCCCGATCGGCCGGGCCAAGGGCTCGGTAGCGCGCGGCGAGGAGGTCGGGCGCCAGGAAGCGGCCGTCCGAGGCGAGGTTGCCCCCGATCGGCACGTTCACCGCGGTCGGGAGATGGCCGGCCTTCGGGTCGATCGGCTCCGTCTCCCCGCGATAGCGCTCCGGGGCGCGGACGTCCACGAGGGTCACCGCGCCCAGGCGGTCGGTCAGCGCGTTGGCGTCGATCTCCCGGGTCCATGGACGTGGCTCGATCGGATCGGCCGGCGCCGGGGCGGGCAGGTCCGTCGTCAGCGGCAGCCCGGCAGCGGACCAGGCCTGGAGTCCGCCATCGAGGACCCGGACGCTCGGGTGGCCCAGGTCCTCGAGCATCCACCAGAGGCGTGCCGCGATCCCGCCGCCGGCGTCGTCGTACGCGACGACCTTGTGACCGCGGCCGATGCCGAGCTCCGCCAGGCGCGCCACGAACCGGGCCGGGTCGGGGAGGGGATGGCGTCCCGGGCCCGGCGGATCGGCCAGGTCCTCGTCCAGGTCCACGAAGATGGCGCCCGGGAGATGCCCCGCGGCGTAGGCGGCGCGGCCTTCGCCCGGCCGGCCCAGGTACCAGCGGACATCGCACAGGCGCAGGATCGGCCCGGAGTGCGGGTCGAGGAGGCGCGATGCCAGCTCGTCCACCGAGATGAGCGGGGAGGTCGTCGTCACGAGCCGAGTATGCCAGCGGCACGAGCGGTCCCGGGGCTCGGCGGGGGGTGGCGCCGGGCGGTCCAGCCGGGAGCCCATGACGGCCGGCTCCAAGGCCGTCCGGGCGTCGACCTGCTATCCTTCCGCCTCGCGCACGACTCGTTCGAGGCGCCCGGCTGCCGCGATGGCGGCCGTGATCGCTCCGGCGTAGCTCAGTGGTAGAGCGGGCGGCTGTTAACCGCTTGGTCGTAGGTTCGAATCCTACCGCCGGAGCCAGTCTTCCCTCGTGAAGTGCCCTCTGTGGGCGACTGCGAGCGTAGGTCTCCGGGGCCTTGATCCGGCCACCCCGGCTCCGATGCGGGTCGGTCTCGCCAGTGGCTCGGCGCGGTCCCTCGGTGGCCGCGGGCAATGGGCTGGCTCGGCACCTCCCGCACGCGAGGACAGGCTGCGGCGTTGACGCCGCTCGGGTTGGGGGCATCGGCCGAACGGCCCCGTCGCCCGGCTGTGGG
>DATHYZ010000118.1:0-2304 GCA_035458865.1 Candidatus Limnocylindrales bacterium | reverse complement strand
CACGAAGGTGCGGAACTCGACCGGCGGCAGGCTCCAGTCCCCTTCGAACCGCGCCAGGTTCGGCACCACGAACAACAGTGCCGCCTCGCCGCCCGGTCGTGGCACCGCGACGTCGTACTGACCGAGCACGTGCTGGCCCAGGTATCCGAGCACGGAGCCGACCTGGGCGCCGGTCAGCAGCGGCGCGAGCTGCTGCAGCATCTGACCCGCCATCGCAGACGCCTCCTCGGGCATCGCCGCCTGCTGGGCTGCGGCCACCGCCGCCCCGAGCTTCGTGGCGGAGGGCTCGAGCAGGGTACGGAGCCCCTGAAGGTTCTCCTGCACCCACCGCGCGCGGCGCACCGGCGTGACCACGGCGACGTCGTGGGGCGGCTCGAGGCCGGTGAGGTCGGCGACCCTGAGCTCGGCGACGCGGACGCCCTCATCCAGGAGGCGGTGGTCCTCCTCCGTCGGCTCGGGGTCGGGGCCGCCCTGGGTCGCCGAGGCGATCCCGATCTGGCGGGCGAGCTCCCAGTTCACCGGCCCGCTCGACGAGCGGAGCACCCGCTCGATCTCGCGGAGGAGCGGCACGTCGTCCCAGGCACCGCCGAACGGAGCGCCGGACGGCTCGGACGGGTGGTCGCCGGGTTCGTCCATACCCCGATGGTAGAGGAGGGGCCTCGCTAGGATGGTCGGCGTGCGTGAAGGACTCCTCGTTCGCATCTCGGCCGGCCCGCTCGATCCGGGCGAGGCGGTCGCCGCCGTCGCCGACCCTGGGGCCGGTGCCACGTGCCTGTTCCTGGGCACCGTGCGCGACCACTCGGAAGAGGGCGCGGTGACGGGGCTCTCGTACGAGGCCTGGGACGAGATCGCGGTGATCAGGCTCGAACAGCTCGGGGACGAGTTGTTCGACACGTGGCCGCTGTGCAAGGTCGCGCTGCTCCACCGGACCGGCGACCTCGAGGTCGGCGAGGTGTCGGTCGTCGTGGCGTGCTCCTCGGCGCATCGCGAGGAGGCCTTCGAGGCCTGCCGCCACGCCATCGACCGGCTGAAGGCCGACGCTCCCATCTGGAAGAAGGAGCACCTGGTGGCGGGCGGGTCGCACTGGGTCATGGGGGCTTGACGACGTGAGGCGCGACATCGCCATCGACCTCGGCACGGCGAACACCCGCGTGTACAAGCAGGGCGAGGGCATCGTGTTCAATGAGCCCACCGTCGTGGCGATGAACGCCTCGACGGGCGCCGTGGCAGCGATGGGCGAGGAAGCCTGGCAGATGATCGGCGGACGGTCGGGGAACATCGTCGCGGTGCGTCCGCTCCGTCACGGCGTGATGACCGAGTTCGATATCACCCAGCGCATGATCGAGGTGATCCTGCGCCGTGTCGGGGTCTCGCGACGGCCGAAGCCCCGCGTGCTCGCATGCATCGCGTCGGAGAGCTCGGAGATCGAGCGACGGGCCGTGGACGAGGCGGTGCGCTTCGCGGGGGGCAAGGGTGTCGTGCTCGTCGAGGAGGCGCTGGCGGCCGCGATCGGGGCGGGGCTCCCGATCCACGAACCGCAGGGGAACCTGATCGTCGACATCGGCGGCGGGATGACCGAGATGGCCGTGGTCTCCATGGGCGGCGTCGTTTCGGGCCGGTCGATCCGGGTCGGCGGGTTCGACCTCGACGCCGCCATCGCCCAGCACATCCGCACCACCTACGGCGTGATCGTGGGCGAGAAGGCGGCCGAGCAGCTGAAGATCGCCATCGGCTCGGCCTTCCCCGGGGGGAAGCCCCGAGCGGCGATTGTCACCGGTCGCGAGGTGGAATCGGGTGCTCCGCGCGAGGTCCGAGTCGCCGACAGCGAGATCCGAGCCGCCATGGCCGAACCCGTGAGCCACATCGTGGAGGCTGCTCGGCGGACCCTCGCGGAAGCTCCTCCCGAGCTGACGCACGACGTGCTTGAGACGGGCATGTTCCTGACGGGTGGCGGTGGGTTGCTGCGCGGCCTCGACCTGCTGCTCTCCCAGGAATGCGAGGTTCCGGTGCACCTGACCGAACGTCCGCTCGAGACGGTGGTGCTGGGTGCCGGAGCGATGCTCGAGCATCTGGACGACTACAAGAGCTCCTTCCAGCTGGTCCGACGTCGGCCCCCCGACGAAGGACGCTGGACCAGGGTGGTGAGGATGAGATGACCTTCTCGATCGTTGGAGCAGATCCCGACCACGGAGACTGGGGCGTCGCGGTCGCTTCGAAGTTCCCGGCGGTAGGAGCGGTCGTGCCCTGGGCTCGCGCCGGCGCCGGCGCCGTGGCGACGCAGTCCTGGGCCAACACCACCATCGG
>DATHYZ010000117.1:0-2841 GCA_035458865.1 Candidatus Limnocylindrales bacterium | reverse complement strand
GCGCGGGCAGCAGGTCCGGGAAGTAGGTCGAGGCGTCGTGGCCGTTGCGGGTGTAGAGGCGGGCCGCCCCGTCGCGGACCACCGCCTGGACCCGGTAGCCGTCCCACTTCACCTCGAACAGCCAGTCGGGGTCGTCGAACGGCCGGTCCGAGAGCGTCGCCAGCATCGGCTCCACGAAGCGCGGCGGCCCGGGTGCCGGCTCCGCGGCCGAGAGGTCGATCCCGGCCATCGGCGCCGGGGCCTCGCTGATCCAGTAGGCGTCGCGGTCGGCCTTGACCTCGTCGTTCGTGCGACCCGTCCTGACGCTCCGGGGATGGTCCTCCGCGTCCCAGCCGGCGGAGGCGTGCTCGTCGCGCTTCTTGATGAGCAGCCACTGCTCGCCCTCGTCGCCCTCGAAGGCCCGGGTCGGCGCCGCGTCCTTGGTCCCGCGGGCGCGATCGGCCTTGCGTGGCCGACCGCTCGTCCGCACGATCGTGAACCGGCCCGAGACCTTCTCGCCGCGAAGCCGGAACTTGAGCTCGCCATCGCGGATGGCGGCGGCAGGGTCGGGCGTCTCGGCCTCGGGCTCC
This sequence comes from Candidatus Limnocylindrales bacterium, assembly GCA_035458865.1. GTDB lineage: Bacteria > Chloroflexota > Limnocylindria > Limnocylindrales > CSP1-4 > DATHYZ01. The sequence continues at coordinate 2,272 of DATHYZ010000117.1, read as the reverse complement.
CAGGTCCCCCAGTCCCAGACGATGACGTCGCCGGCGCCGTACTGCCGGGCCGGGATCACGCCCTCGAAGTCGAGGTACTCGATGGGGTGGTCCTCGACGTGGATCGCCATCCGCCGCTCGCCAGGATCGAGCGTGGGTCCGCGCGGGACGGCCCAGCTGACGAGGACGCCGTCGACCTCGAGTCGGACGTCGTAGTGCAGCCTGGTCGCTCGGTGGCGCTGGACGACGAAGCGCCCGCCGACCGCGACCGACGCAGCCTGGCCCGGATCGTCGCCGGGGATCCCGGCGGGCTCCGGCGTCCGATCGAAGTCGCGCTTGCGGGCGTACTCGTCGAGCGGCATGGCGGGAGTGTGCCGGGCCAGCGGGAACGGCGCCAGCCATGCCGTCTGGGCCGCGGCACGGGCGCGCCTCCGGGGCACGGCGCTCGGGTCGCTCGTCCCCGGTCGAACGCTGACCTGCGGCCACCGATGCGACCGACCTTGACGAGCCCGCATTGCCATGTCGGCCGTCCGGCGGCATCCTTGCCCTGCGGCGGCCCCCTCGCTGCGTCGCGTGGCGGCAGGAGTCCGGGATGGCAGACGACGAACCGACCACTCGCAGCCGACCGCTCCCGGCCGAGTCGTCGGATGCTGCCGGCGCCAGCGCGAGGTCGAGCGCTCCGCTCGTCCGCGGCTTCCTGTTCGCCGACCTGCGCGGCTACACGGCGTACGTCGAGCGGGCCGGCGACGCGGCCGCGGTGGAGCTCCTCGAGCGCTACCGGGTCCTCGTCCGGGGCGTCATCGCCGGCCACGACGGCGCCGAGATCCGGACCGAGGGTGACAGCTTCTACGTCGTCTTCCCCAGCCCCTCGGCGGCGGTCCGGGCCGGCCTGGGGATCGTCGAGGCAGCGGCGGCCGACGCGGCCGACCATCCCGACCACCCGATCGCGGTCGGGGTCGGGATCCACGCCGGCGAGTCGGCCGAGACCGCCGAGGGGTACGTCGGCTCGGCGGTCAACCTGGCCGCCCGGATCTGCTCGCTGGCCGGGCCGGGCGAGGTCCTCGTCTCCGAGACCGTCCGCTCGCTGGTCCGGACCAGTCTCGAGGTCAGCTTCGAGCCCCGCGGGCGTCGCTCGCTCAAGGGCGTCTCGGAGCCGGTCGAGCTCTTCGCGGTGCGCCTCGCGGATGGACCAGCCGCGACGCGATCGGCCATCGGTCGGCGGGGGCAGGTTCCCCGCCTCGCGTTCGCGGCGGTCGGCGTCGCAGCGATCGCGCTCGTCGCCGGGGGCGCGCTCGCGGTCGCCGGGGGGATGCTCGACGGGGGCTCCGCCCGGGCTCCCGAGCCCATGGCCTCGAGTGCCGCCTCCCCGTCGACCGGGACGGGCAGCGGCGGAGCCTCGCCGGCTGCCTCGTCGCCGACGTCCGACGCGAGCCCGGGCGGCCCGGCCGACCTCCGCCTCGGCGCCCTCGAGCCGGGCACCTATCGGACCGCCCTCTTCAGCCCCTCGCTCGAGCTCACCGTCCCGTCCGGTTGGAGCGGCATGAACGAGCGGATCAACGTCGTCGCCCTGGGGCCGATCGAGGATCTCGACTTCGACCTCAACTTTGCCGGACAGCGCCTCATCCTGCTGCGGCCGGACATCGTCTACGGCGATTGCCAGCTGACGACCAGCATCTTCGAGCCCCGACCGCCGGTGACCGCGCTTCGGGAGGGTCGCGAGCCGTTCCTGGACTGGCTCCTGGGCTTCGCGACCCTCGACCTCGGCGAACCCAGGCAGAGCGCGCCGGGGACGATCCCGGAGACCACCTACGACGTACGCCTGTCGGATCGCTGCGAGGGAGCCGACCGAGCCAGCCGGATGGTCTTCAATCTGTTCTACGACGAAGCCGCCGCCCGGCGCCCCGTCGAGGAGCAGCGCCTCTTCCCCAGGCGGCTCCACGAGAACTACGGGGTCAGGCCCGAGTATCGCGAGACCTGGTCGATCATGGAGATCGGCGGTCGAGTCGTGCTCGGCATCGTCCGGGCGCCGCTCGACGAGTTCGACGACTTCGAGCCCAAGGCGCGGGCCGTGCTCAGCACGCTCCGGGTGGCCGACTGAGCCCGACGGAGCGCCTCCCGGGTCCGGGATGAGCGGCGAGCACGTCGAGCGAAAGCCGGGTCGGGAGCGCCACATGGCTCGACGCCGCGCGTCTCATGGCTGGCCGCGCGACCCACCGATGGAGCTGCCGGCCACGGGGAGGATCAAGAAGGTGGCCGGGAGCTTGCGTTCCTGGCGTCCCACCCGACCGAGCGG
>DATHYZ010000116.1:0-12462 GCA_035458865.1 Candidatus Limnocylindrales bacterium | reverse complement strand
GTCGCGCGCGACTGAGCGGACGTAGGTGCCGGCCGAACACGAGAGGTCGATCGTGCCGATCGGGCGGTCCGCGTCGGTCGCATCCCACGACAGGAGCTCGAGGGCATGGATCGTCACGGTTCGCGGACGGAGCTCGGGCGTGATCCCGGCCCGGGCCATGGCATAGGCTCGCCGTCCGCCGATCTTGACCGCGCTGAAGTCCGGAGGTCGCTGCTCGATGGTGCCGCGGAAGCCGGCCAGCGCAGCCTCCACGGCCGCCTGATCCGGCGCCTTGCCCGCCCGCGTGAGCTCGCCCTCGAGATCGTCCGTTGTCGAGGATGCCCCGAAGCAGACCGTGGCCCGGTACCGCTTGTCGCGACCCAGGTGGTACTCGGCGAGGCGGGTCGCGGCGCCCAGGAAGAGCGGCAGGACCCCGCTGGCGAACGGGTCGAGGGTCCCGCCGTGCCCGATGCGCCGGGTACCGGCCAGCCGTCGAACCAGCCCGACGATGTCATGGGAGGTTGGCCCCGCCGGCTTGTGGACGACCAGCACGCCGTCGGGCCCGGCGTCGTCGGTCGCTCGACCCCGCCTCACCGCTGGACGGCCGCGACGAGCCGCTCCGCCTCGGCCAGGGCGAGGACCCGGGCCTCGTCGATCGGCGCTTCGATGGTCGCTCCGGCCGCCCGTGCATGACCGCCGCCCCCGAACCGACCCGTGAGCACCGTCGCGTCGACACCCCCCGGCCGGGTGCGCACCGACAGCCTCGTCGCCGCCCCCTGCTCCTTGAGAAGGAGGACCACCTCGGCCGCCTCGGCCTGGGACAGGAGGTCGATGATCCCCTCCGAGTGCGACGGGACGGCCCCGCATGCCGCGAGATCCGACTCGAGCAGCGATGCATGGACGATGCGCCCCTCGGCCAGGCTCTGGAGCCGACCGAGCACGAGGCCGAAGAGGCGCAGCTGGCGGTCGGGCTTCGTGCGATAGAGCCGACGAGAGATGTCCGAGAGGGGCGCCCCGGCCTCGACGAGGGCGGCCGCCACCGAGAGCGTCCGCGGGGTGGCGTTCGGGTGAGCGAACGTGGCGGTGTCCATCACCACCCCCGCCATGAGGTCGGACGCCAGGGCACCATCATCGAGCGTCAGTGGGATCCCGAGCCGCACGGCCAGGAGAGTGAGCATCTCGCACGTAGCAGCAGAACCCGGATCGACCCAGTCGGCCACACCATCGGCGCCGTTGGAGGCGTGATGGTCGACCACGACCCGCGGGAGCGACGCCAGCAGGGACTGGTGACGGTGAGCCACCGATCCCACCCGCTCGAGCGACCCGCAGTCGGAGATCACGAGCAGGTCGTACGTCCGATCAGGCTCCGGATCGGTCCGGAACCGCGCGGCATCGGGGAGGAAGTCGTAGAGGCTCGGCACGGGATCGGCGCAGACGGCCGTCGCCGAGCCGCCCAGGTGCTCGACCATCTGGCACACCGCAAGCGTCGCTCCGATCGTGTCGGCGTCCGGGTTCTCGTGGGACACCGCCAGCACGCTCCTGGCGGTCCGGATCCGTTCCACGACGGGCCCCGGCACCGCCATGGCCGCCTCACGCAGGTCGATGGTCATCGCCGACGACCCTCCGGATGCCCACGCCCGCCGGACCGACGTGGCCCGGTGTGCGAGCGCCTGGCCACGGCCTTGGGCCGCCGGGTCGGCTCGTCGGGCTGCGCCGGGGCGTCCGAGGCAGCCGGTTCGGGAGCATCGCCCTCGCGGCCGATCCGGGGCACCGGCGTCGGGAGGGTCTCGTCCACCAGGCCGTCGACCTCGTTCCCCGCCTCGAGCTCTGAGAGCAGGCGAAGGACCCGCGTACCGCGCTCGGCGGAATCGTCGAGCCGGATGTGCAGCTCCGGGATGCGCTTGAGGCGGAGCCGATGTCCGAGCTCCCGCCGAACGTAGACCATGGCATGCTGGAGCGCCTCGAGCGTGGCGTCGCGCTCCGTGGGATCCCCGATGACGCTGACCCACACCCGGGCATGCCGAAGATCCGGAGCCGTCTCGACCTCGGTCACGGTGACGAAACCGACCCGGGGATCGGCTACTTCGCGCGCGAGAAGCTCGCCGATCTCCTGGCGCAGGAGCTCGTCGAGCCGCCGGGTCCGCTGCGTCATCGACGCGCCATCGGCGGCCGTCAGCCGGCCGGGGCTCGACTGACCGTCTGGGTCGTGAAGCACTCGATGATGTCGCCCTCCTCGGCGTCACCGAAGCCTGCCAGCCCGATGCCGCACTCGAAGCCGGTGGCGACCTCGCGCACGTCATCGCGGAAGCGGCGCAGGGACTCGATCCGGTCGACGGCGATCATCTTGCCGCCGCGCCAGATGCGGGCCCCGCCGCGGACCATCCGCCCGTCCGTCACGTAGGAGCCGGCGACGACCTTCGACTTCCCGACCCGGAAGACCTGGCGGACCTCGGCCCGGCCCTCGACGACCTCCACGATCTCGGGCTCGAGCAGGCCCTTCAGGGCAGCATCGATGTCGTCCGTGAGCTTGTAGATGATGTCGTAGAGCCGGACGTCGACACCCTCGGCCTCGGCGGCACGACGGGCGGTCTCCGTGATCCCGGTGCTGAAGCCCACGACGATGGCGTCGGACGCGGTCGCCAGCATGATGTCGTTGTCCGTGATGTCGCCGGCGGCCTCGTGGAGCACGTTGATGCGGACCTCGTCGGTGCCCAGCTGCTCGAGCGCGTGGGTGATCGCGCCCAGGGAGCCGGAGACGTCGGCCTTGAGGATGATCCGGAGCTCCTTGGCCTGCCCGGACTGGATCTGGCGGAAGAGATCCTCGAGCGTCGCTCGCCCACTCCCCTCCCCGCCCCGGGCCTGGAGCTCGCCCTTGCGCTGCTCGGTCGCGGTGCGAGCCGTCTTCTCGTCGGTCACGACCCGCAGGACGTCGCCGGCCTCGGGCACGTCAGAAAGCCCCAGGACGACGATCGCGGACGCCGGCCCGGCCTTGGTGACGCGCTTGCCCGATTCGTTCTCGAGCGCCTTGACGCGGCCCATCGTGGTCCCGGCGACGATGGTGTCGCCGACCCGCAGGGTGCCGGTCTGGACCACGACGGTCGCGACCGGCCCACGGCCCTTGTCCAGCCGGGCCTCGATCACGGTCCCGATGGCGGGTCGCTTGGGGTTGGCCTTGAGCTCCTGCAGGTCGGCGACCAGCAGGAGCATCTCCATGAGCTCATCCAGCCCTGTGCGGGCCTTGGCCGACACCGGCACGAGCGGCGTATCGCCCCCGTACTCCTCGATGATGACGCCGGCCTCAGCCAGCTCGTTCCTCACCCGGTCCGGGTTGGCGTCGGCCTTGTCGATCTTGTTGAGCGCGATGACGATCGGCACCTTGGCGGCCCGGGCGTGGGCGATCGCCTCGAGGGTCTGGGGCATGACCCCATCGTCGGCGGCCACGACGACGATGGCGATGTCGGTCACGCGCGCCCCGCGAGCTCGCATCGCCGTGAACGCTTCGTGACCCGGGGTGTCCAGGAAGACCACCCGGCCACCCGCATCGGTCGTGACCTCGGAGGCGCCGATGTGCTGGGTGATCCCGCCGCGCTCGCCGGAAGCCACCGCGGTGCTGCGGATCGCGTCCAGCAGGCTGGTCTTGCCATGATCGACGTGCCCCATCACGGTGACGATCGGAGCCCGCGGCTGGAGGAGCGACGCGTCGTCCTCCTCGTACAGCGGTTCCTTGGTCGCCTCGGGCACCGTCTCCTCGCCCTCGGCGCCCTCGCCGGGCGTCTCGGCGACGGCCTCCGCCACCTCGTAGCCGAGCTCGCCGGCCACGAGGGACGCCGTGTCGCGATCGACCAGCTGGTTGATGGTCGCGAAGATCCCGCTCTTGATCAGCTCGCGGATGACGTCTGCGACGTTGACGCCCAGAAGCTCCGCGAGCTCCTTGACGGTCAGCGTCGCGGGCAGCTCGATGGGGCCACGCTCACGCGGATCGACGACGGCGACCGACGCCGGAAGCCCCCCCTCGCGACGCGGCGGCTTGCGAGGCCCGCGACGGCCGCGGGTACCACTCCTACTCCTGGCCACGGGATCCTCCTTCGGTCATTGTCACGTTAGGGGTCGCGAGGCCGAGCTCGGCCTCGATCTCAGGGATCGACTGGGTCCGGAGCGCCCGCGCCAGGGCTCCCCGGGAGACCGCCGTGCGGCGGCATTCGGGATCGTCGCACACGTAGGCGCCCCGGCCGGGCAGGCGGCCGCCTGGATCGACGGCCACGCCACCGTCCGCCAGGCGGACGACCCGGAGCAGGCCCGCCTTCGGCCCGCTTGTCCGACAGACGACGCAGGTCCTCGTTGGCGGCCGACGGTGGCGGCGCGCTGCCGCCGGGCCCCCTACGACGACACCTCTTCGGATGCCGCGGCGGCCTTGCGCCGCGTCTTCGGCTTGGGGGCGTCGGCGGCCACTTCCGCGGCCGGTTCCGCGGCCGGTTCCGCGGCCGGTTCCGCGGCCGGTTCCGCGGCGGCCTTGCGCCGCGTCTTCGGCTTGGGGGCGTCGGCGGCCACTTCCGCGGCAGCGGGCTCCTCGGCCGCGGCGCCAGCCGGTGGGACCGGGACCCCCGCGGGTTCCGCCCCCTCGACCGGGCCGGGCTCGGTGGCAACTGCCTCGGTGGCGTCGGCGGCCGCCGGGGCCGGCTCCTCGATCGTCGGGCTGTCGCTGCGGATGTCGATCCGCCAACCCGTGAGTCGAGCCGCCAGGCGGGCGTTCTGTCCCTCTCGGCCGATCGCCAGCGAGAGCATCCGCTCCGGGACCGTCACGCTGGCGATCCGGTTCTCCTCGTCGATGTCGACCGCGAGCACCTGCGCCGGCGACAGGGCGGCGGCCACGAAGGTTCCCGGGTCCTCGCTCCACGGGATGACGTCGATCTTCTCGCCACCGAGCTCCGCGACGACCGCCTGGACGCGCGCTCCGCGCTGACCGACCGCGGCGCCCACGGGATCGAGCCCCTCCTGGCGCGACGCGACGGCGACCTTGGAGCGACTCCCGGGCTCTCGGGCGATGGCCTTCACCTCGACCGTGCCGTTATGGATCTCCGGGACCTCGAGCTCGAACAGGCGGCGAAGGAAGCCCTTGTGCGTCCGGCTCACCAGGATCTGGGGGCCGCGTGTCGCACGCCGGACCTCGAGGACGTACGCCTTGACGTTCTGGCCGATCCGGTAGTGCTCCAGCGGCGACTGCTCGGAGGTGCCCAGGATCGCCTCCACCCCCTTGCCCATGTCGAGGATGATGGCCCGCGGCTCGACCCGGTTGACCGACCCGGTCACGAGGTCACCCTCCCGGCTGGCGAACTGGTCGAACACGACGTCGCGCTCCGCCTCGCGGAGGCGCTGGAGGACGACCTGCTTCGCGGTCTGGGCGTGAATCCGGCCGAAGGCCTCGGCGTCCAGCTGCTCGTACTCGACGAGGTCCCCGATCTGCGCCTGGGCCTCGTACTTGCGGGCCTCCTCGACGGTGAACTCGGTGAACTCGTCCTCGACCTCGGCCACGACGGTACGGGCGCGGAAGACGCGGATCTTGCCCGTCTCGCCGTCGATGCGGACGTGGATGTCCTCGTCGCCATCGACGCGGCGATAGGCAGCCTGGATGGCCTCCTCGACCGTCTGGAGCAATTGCTCGCGGGGAACCTGCTTCTCGGCGTTCAGCTGCAGGAGGGCGCCGACGAAATCCCGACTCACCAAGCTCCTCCAGTCTCGCGATCGAAGGCCTGACATGAAGAAACGTGGGGGTCACCCACGTTCGGAGCGGCCATCGAATGTCCCGGGAGTATACACCCGGCAGATGTCGGACGCCACGGGCACGGTGCGTGCTGGACGCACGCGATCGGGGGCCTGCCCGGACCTCGCTCAGGCCGCCGGACCGACCTCCGTGGCGGGATAGCGCTCCGCGACGTAGGCCTCCAGGATCCCGATGAACTCGTCGACGAGGCCGTCCCCGCGGAGCGTGCGGTCGAGCTTGCCGTCGATGAACACGGGGGCGACGGGCTCCTCGAACGTCCCTGGCAGGCTGATCCCGATGTCGGCGTGCTTGCTCTCGCCGGGGCCGTTGACGACGCAGCCCATGACCGCGACCTTGAGCTCCTCGACACCGGGGTGCGTCTCCCGCCACTCGGGCATCCGATCCTTCAAGTGCTGTTGGATGTCGCGGGCCATCTCCTGGAAGAACGTCGAGGTCGTCCGGCCGCAGCCCGGGCAGGCCGAGACCTGGGGCAGGAAGGAGCGCAGCCCCATCGACTGGAGGACCTGCTGGGCGATCTCGACCTCCCGCTCGCGGGGAGCGCCGGGTTCGGGAGTGAGCGAGACCCGGATCGTGTCGCCGATGCCCTCGTTGAGCAGGATGGCCAGGCCCGCCGTCGAGGCGACGATACCCTTGTCGCCCATGCCGGCCTCGGTCAGCCCGAGGTGAAGCACGTAGTCGCAGCGAGCCGCCAGCCGGCGGTAGACGTCGACGAGGTCGCGGACCCCCGAGACCTTCGCCGACAGGATGATGCGGTCGTGGCGCATGCCCGCCGCCTCGGCCGCCTCGGCTGACCGGAGGGCCGACTGGATCATCGCCTCGATCATGACCTCGCGGCTGTCGAGCGGCTCGCTCGAGCGGGCGTTGGCGTCCATCAGCTCGGTCAGGAGTTGCTGATCGAGGGACCCCCAGTTGACGCCGATGCGGACGGGCTTGTCGTTGTCGATGGCGATCCGGACGATCGTCCCGAAGTTGACGTCGCGGTGCTTCGTGCCGACGTTGCCGGGGTTGATCCGGTACTTGGCCAGCAGCCGGGCCGTCTCGGGGAACTCCGCGAGCAGCTTGTGCCCGTTGTAGTGGAAGTCACCGACGACCGGCACCTCGACGCCGAGGTCCCGGAGCTTGCGGATCACCTCGGGGACGGCGGCCGCGGCAGCTTCGGTGTTGACGGTGACCCGCACCAGCTGGGACCCGGCGTGGGCCAGCCGGGCGACCTGCAGCGCCGTCGCATCCGGGTCGGCGGTGTCCGTGTTGGTCATCGACTGGACCACCACCGGGTGGGCCGAGCCCACCAGCACTCCGCCGACGTCGACCGAGGGCGTGGCTCGGCGCCGCGGCCGAAGCGCGGCGGGGTCGGTCACTGGACGGCCCCTCCGAGGCGGGCCAGGTCGAAGACGGTGATCCAGATCAGGAAGCCGAACAGGAACATGAACCCGACGACGTAGGTCAGCTGCTCGGCGCGGACGCTGATGCGGGCGCCGGCCACCTGCTTGATGGCGAGCATGAGCATCCGCCCTCCGTCGAGCGGCGGGAAGGGCAGGAAGTTGACCAGGGCAAGGTTGGCCGACAGAAGGCCGGCGAGGTAGATCGTGGCGACGATCCCGGCCTGCCAGAACACGTCGCTGATCGAGACCGCGATGCCGACGGGACCGGTCACCGGCGGGGGCTCGGTCGGTCGCGTCGCCATCGAGGTCACGAGCTGTCCGAGGCCGTCGAGGATGAGCCCGAACGCCGCCACGGTCCGTTGTGCCCCGGTAGTGAGCGCCTCGACGGGCGACCGAGTGAAGGTCTCGTCGAGCAGCTCGGCCTCCAGGGTGACGATGCCCAGGGCGCCCTTGTCAGGGCCGATCTCCCCCGCGCCACGGAGCTCCACGGTCACGTCCTGGCGCGCACCGCTCGGGGTGACGATCTCGAGCTCGACCGGCTGGCCGGCCCGCGCCCGCAGGTCGTCGACCATCGCCTGCGGTCCGTCGAAGGCATCGTAGTGCCGCCCGTCGATGGCGAGGAGCTGGCTCCCACCCACGAGACCGGCGCCGGCGGCAGGCGAGTCAGGCTGCACCGTCTCGAAGCCGAGGGCCAGGATCCGCTGCGGGATCCATGCCACCCCGACCATCAGGACGAGGGCCAGCAGGAGGTTCATGAGCACGCCGGCCGACAGGATCCACTGCTTCGTCAGGAACGGGGCCCGGGTGAAGGACCGCGGATCGTCCGAGTCACCGTCCTCCCCCTCGAGCTTCACGAAGCCGCCGATCGGCAGCCAGTTGAGGCTGTAGAGCGTCTCGCCGTCAGATCGGAGCACCTTGGCCCGAGGCGGGAAGCCGATGCCGAACTCGTGGACCCGGACGCCCGCGCGCCGGGCGGTCACGAAGTGGCCGATCTCGTGGATGAGCACGAGGATGCCCAGGATCAGGATGAACAGACCGATCCCGACGGCCCCCTGGAGGATGGTGACGACGCTCAAGTGGATCCTCCTGGGTGGGACGCCATCGCGGTCCGGACCTCGCGGTCCAGCGCCTCGACGGTCGCGAGATCGGGAGCCTGGTCGGGTCCGCCGCCGAAGCGTTCGACCGCCGCCTCCAGGAGGCGCGGGATGCCGGGGAAGTCGAGGCTCCCGGCCAGGAATCGCTCCACGGCGACCTCGTCGGCGGCGATCAGGGCGGTCGTCGCCCGTGAGCCGATCCGACCCGCGTCGCGAGCGATCCGCAGGGCCGGAAAGCGGTGCTCGTCGGGGGCAAGGAACTCGAGGGATCCCGACGCGAGCAGGTCCGGAGGGGCGGCGGGCGACGTGAGGCGCTCCGGGTAGGTCATCGCGAACTGGATGGGGAGGTGCATGTCCGGGGTTCCGAGCTGGGCCTTCACCGAGCCGTCCACGAACCGGACGGCCGAATGGACCACGCTCTGCGGGTGGATGACGACGTCGATGCGGTCGTAGGGCCGATCGTACAGCCAGTGGGCCTCGATCACTTCCAGGCCCTTGTTGGCGAGGGTCGCCGAGTCGATGGTGATCTTGGCGCCCATGGTCCAGGTCGGGTGGCGGAGCGCCTGGTCGGGAGTCACCGTGGCGAGCTCGTCGACGGACAGGTCCCGGAAGGGTCCGCCGGATGCCGTCAGGATCAGGCGCTCGATCCCTGCCATCCCTTCACCGACGAGGCACTGCCAGATGGCCGAGTGCTCCGAGTCGATCGGACGCAGCCAGCCCAGCGGGCTGGCGAGCGGGTCGTCGGACCGCTCGAGGCCGACCTCTGCTGCTCGCCGTCGCGCCAGCGGCATCACCAGGTGGCCGCCGGCCACCAGGGTCTCCTTGTTCGCGGTGGCGACCACCTTGCCGGCCGCGAGCGCCGCCAGGACCGGCCGGAGGCTGACGATCCCGCCGGTCCCCACGACGACCAGGTCGACGTCGTCGCGGACGGCAAGCTCGATGAGCGCCTCGGGATCAGAGCGGACCTCGACGGCCCCGGGGGCGTCGGGGGCCGGCGCGCCGGGCGCCGTCGCGACCACCGCGGGACCGAGGAGCCGGGCCTGGTCGCCGAGCAGGGCAGAGTTCCGACCGCCGGCCAGGGCGACCGCCCGGAACCGGTCACGATGGAGCGCCAGCACGTCGACCGCCTGGCGCCCGATCGAGCCGGTGGACCCGAGGAGAGCGACGCCGAGGGGTCCGCCGGCCCGTGCCTCAGCCGAGGAAGGCCAGGACATAGAGCGTCACGACTGGGGCGGCGAACAGGAAGGAGTCGATCCGATCGAGTACCCCGCCGTGGCCCGGGATCAGGTTCGACGAATCCTTGGCCCCGGCCGCTCGCTTGACGACCGACTCCGCGAGATCGCCGGCCTGTGCCGCCAGGGCCAGGAGTGGACCGAGCGCCAGCGCGTGCAATGGTGACGAACCGACGGCCCAGAGACCCACGGCCACGACGACGGTCGCGGCGACGAGGCCGCCGACGAGGCCCGCATAGGTCTTCGACGGGGAGATGTGGGTCAGGAACCTGGGGCCCCCGATACGGCTACCGACGAGGTAGGCCCCCGTGTCGTATGCCCAGACGCCGAGCACCAGCAGGACGACCCAGGCCTGCGTGGCGTCGAGCACGGAGAGCTGCGCATCGGGCGGGACCGGGGGCGCCACCTGGCCGAGTCGGACCACGAAGCCGAGCTGCGAGACGTACAGGGCTCCGAAGACGGTGGTCATCCAAGCCGCGAGGCCGTCACGCGGATCGGGCCGGACGAACGCCCCGACCCCGGCCAGGATGAGGCCGATCGCCCCCAGGAGGACGCCGGCACCCGCCAGGGAGGGATCGACGTCGGCCCGGAAGGCCACGCCGATGGCGAGGCTGACGACGACGGCGAGAACGACGCCGAGGGCGAGCTGGGTCGGATATCCGGCGCCGCGTAGCAGGCGGAGGACCTCGACCGCCGCGAGGGCCACGATGGCCGTCACGAGAACCGCGATCCAGGGCTCGCCGAGGATGACCGCGATGACCAGGGGCGGGACCACGAAGAGCGCGCCGAGCGCTCGTCGCTGGAGGACCTCCACCGCTAGCGGCCGAACCGCCGGGTCCGCCGGGCGAACTCGAGGAGGGCGGCGTCGAACGCGTCCGGGCCGAAGTCCGGCCAGAGGTCGGGGCAGGTGTAGAGCTCGGCGTAGGCCGACTGCCAGATCAGGAAGTTGCTCAGGCGCTGCTCGCCACCGGTCCGGATGACCAGGTCGGGATCCGGCAGTCCCTTCGTGTACAGCGCCTCGGCAACCGTGGCCTCATCGATGTCGTCCGGCTCCACGCCACTGGCCACGATCCGCCGGATCGCATCGACGAGCTCCGTCCGCCCGGCGTAGTTGAAGGCGATGTTGAGGGTCAGGCGCTCGCCCCCGCTGGTCGCGTCGAGGGCCTCCTCGATCGACCGCCGGGTCTCCGCGGGCAGCTCTTCGAGGCGCCCGAGCAGGCGGACGCGAACCCCCTGCGAGCGCAGCTCCGAGGTCTCCTCCCGGATCGCCTGCTCGAGGAGCGCGAACAGTCCCACGACCTCGTCGTCGGGTCTGGCCCAGTTCTCGCGACTGAAGGCGTACAGCGTGAGGACCGCGATGCCGCGTCGAACCGCGTGCCGAAGAACGGACCGGATGGCCTCCACGCCAGCGGCATGGCCCTCGAGCTCCGGGACGCCTCGAGATCGGGCCCAGCGGCGATTGCCGTCCATGATGATGGCCACGTGCCGGGGGAGCTCGCCCGGCGCAAGCGCGAGCGCCTCGGCCCCGTCAGCCTGCTCGGACGACGGGGTCCGGTGCGCCGAGGACGGCGCGTCGGTCGGTCGTGCCAATGGAGCTCGGGCCACTAGACCTCGAGGACCTCCTGTTCCTTCGCCGCGCCCACTCGATCCACTTCGGCGATGAACTGGTCGGTGAGTCGCTGGACCGCATCGAGCTCACGGTGCGCCTCATCGGCGCCCATGTCCCCGTCGCGCTCCTCCTTCTTCAGGCCGTCCACCGCGTCACGTCGGAGGTTCCGGATCTCGACCCTGGCCTCCTCCATCCGCCTGTGGACGAGTCGGACCAGGTCCTTGCGACGCTCCTCGGTCAGCGGTGGGATGTTGAGGCGGACCACCGTGCCGTCCACGTTCGGGACGAGGCCGATGTCGCTCTTGATGATGGCCTTCTCGATCGCTCCCAGGACGCCCCGATCCCAGGGCTGGATGACGATCTGGTGCGGCTCGGGCACGCTGATGCCGGCCAACTGGTTCAGGGGCGTCTGCGTGCCGTAGTAGTCGACGGTGATGCGCTCCACGAGCGCCGTCGAGGCGCGTCCCGTGCGAACACCGGCGAGATCGCGCTCCAGCGCCTCCACCGCGCGGACCATCTTCTGCTCGGTGGTGGTGAGGATCTCGGTGCTCATCGGCGTTCACCTCCCCTGGGCTGCGCGGCGATCCAGGTCCCGACCGGTTCGCCGAGGGCGACCCGGGTGATGTTGTCCTGCTGGTTCAGATCGAAGACTACGATCGGCAGGTCGTTCTCCATGCAGAGCGACACCGCGGCCGCGTCGAGGACCTTGAGCTGGTCCCGAAGCAGGTCCGTGTACTCCAGCTCAGCGTACCGTCGGGCGCCAGGGTTGGTCACCGGGTCGGCGTCGTACACGCCGTCGACCTTGGTGGCCTTGAGCAGGACCTCGGCGCCGATCTCCACCGCTCGGAGGGCCGCCGCGGTGTCGGTCGTGAAGTAGGGATTGCCCGTGCCTGCGACGAAGATCGTCACCCGGCCCCGCTCGAGATGCCGGATAGCCCGGCGGCGGATGTAGGGCTCGGCCACCTCGTTCATGGCGATCGCGGTCATCACCCGGGTGGGCACCCCGACCCGCTCCAGGGCGTCCTGGAGGGCCAGGCCGTTCATCACGGTCGCCAGCATGCCGATGTAGTCGCCGGTGGCACGGTCCATCCCGCGGGCGGCTGCAGCGAGGCCCCGGAAGATGTTGCCGCCCCCGACGACGATGCCGATCTCCGTGCCGAGGCGCGCGACCTCGGCGACCTGCCAAGCGATGAACGCGCAGAAGTCCGGGTCGACGCCGTAGGGGCGATCGCCCAGCAGGGCCTCCCCCGAGAGCTTCAGGAGGATCCGCCTGAAGCGAGGCGCCACCTCCGACGTCTCGGTCACGTGGTCCTGCGGCGTCTCCACGGCGTCGCTCACAGCTCCTCGCCGAGCGCGTAGCGGGTGAAGCGGCGCACGACGATGTTCT
>DATHYZ010000115.1:0-7659 GCA_035458865.1 Candidatus Limnocylindrales bacterium | reverse complement strand
CGAGCGGCGCCGGATCTCCCCCAACCAGGGCCGAATGGGATGCCGGCGATGGAGGTCGTCGGAGCGGTAGGCGAGGACGATCGTGACCGACCCGCCGGCGAAGCGGCTGGCAAGGAACGCGATCGCGTCGAGGGTCGACCGATCCGCCCACTGGAGGTCGTCGAGGATGAGCACCAGGTCCCGCTCGTCGGCGACGCCGGCCAGGAGGGCATGGAGCCGGACGAGGTGACGCGTGCGGCCGGCCCCGGCACTGGCGAGCGAGGTGCCGACGGCTCCGGCGATGGCGCCGGCGTCGGCTCCCGCCAGCTCTCCGGCGAGGTCCGAGGCCTCGGTGGCCGCCGGCCCGGCGAGGTCCGTCCCGAGGTTCGTCAGCAGCTCCAGCAGCGGAACGTACGGAAGCTCGCCGGCCGCGACCTCGATGCAGGCGGCGGAGGCGACGGTGACAGGCCGCGGACCCGGCGGGTCGGACCGGATGGACGCGACGAGCTCGGCCAGGAGACGGCTCTTGCCCACGCCGGCGTCCCCGGCGATCGTGACGATCGGTCCAGCGCCCGGCGCGATCTCCGTGAGCGCGGCGCGAAGCGCCTCGAGCTCCGCTCGACGACCGACCAGGACCGGGCTCGTGACGCGGCCACCCACGCGGGCATCGTAGACGGCGGCGTCCCCGCGGGGAAGATGGTTCGCTGAGGCCGGTCGCCCGCCCCGCCCCGCACCGCCGCAACCGTCCCGCAACCGCGTTGGACCGTTGCCGCGACCCCGTCGTATCATCCGCGGGACTGCGGAAGCCGACTCTCGGTCCCTGCGTCCCCCAGGGCGTTGCGGCCGTCACGCGCGGCCGGTCACGGATGCCGGAGAACCCGGCGGGCGCCGGGCCCGCTCGACCGACCGAGGTGACCAACGTGACCGCGACCCCAACCCCCGATGTCCCCGCGATCGAGCGCATCGGTGGCACCGTGAACGCCAACCTGGCGACCGCCGAGCTGTACGAGCGCGCCGTCCGTGTCGGCGAGGGCCTGATCGCCGCCGAGGGACCACTCGTGGTCCGGACGGGCCAGCACACCGGGCGCTCCCCGAAGGACAAGTACGTCGTCCGGGAGCCCTCGTCCGAGGCCAAGGTCTGGTGGGGCGACGTCAACCAGCCCATGGAGGAGCACCACTACCTGGCGCTCCGCCAGCGCGTCGTGGAGTACCTCTCGACCCGGGAGATCTACGCCCAGGACTGCTTCATCGGCGCCCACCCGGACCACCGCCGCTCGCTCCGCGTCTACACCGAGACCGCGTGGGCCAGCATCTTCGCCGAGAACCTCTTCCGCCGGCCCTCCCAGGAGGAGCTCGCCCGCTTCGTCCCCAACTTCACGATCATCGACGCGCCGTCGTTCAAGGCCGTCCCCGAGCTCGACGCGACGCGCTCGGAGACGGCGATCATCCTGCACCTGGGCCGGATGGAGATCCTCATCGTCGGGACGATGTACGCCGGTGAGATCAAGAAGTCGGCGTTCACGGTCATGAACTACCTGATGCCCGACGAGGGCGTCCTGCCGATGCACTCGTCGGTCAACGTCGGGAAGAAGGGCGACTCGGTCATCTTCTTCGGGCTCTCGGGCACGGGTAAGACGACGCTGTCAGCCGATCCGGAGCGGTCGCTCATCGGCGACGACGAGCACGGCTGGGGCCATCACGGCGTCTTCAACTTCGAGGGCGGCTGCTACGCCAAGACGATCCGCCTCTCGCCGATGTACGAGCCCGACATCTTCGCCACGACGAAGCGCTTCGGGACGATCCTGGAGAACGTCGACATCGACCCGGCGACCCGGGAGCTCGACCTCGACTCCGAGCTGATCACCGAGAACACCCGCGGCGCCTACCCGCTCCACTTCATCGGCAACGCCGACCCGACCGGCATGGCCGGCCACCCGAAGAACATCGTCTTCCTGACCGCGGACGCGTTCGGGGTCCTGCCGCCGATCTCGCGGCTGACCCGCGAGCAGGCCGCCTACCACTTCATCAGCGGCTACACGGCCAAGCTGGCGGGGACCGAGGTGGGGGTCCGCGAGCCGAAGGCGACCTTCTCGGCCTGCTTCGGGGCGCCCTTCCTGCCGCGCCATCCCGGCGAGTACGCCCGGATGCTCGTCGACAGGCTCGACGAGTTCGACGTGCCCGTCTGGCTGGTGAACACCGGCTGGACCGGCGGGCCGTACGGCGAGGGCGAGCGGATGAACATCGACTGGACGCGGACCATGGTCCGGGCCGCTCTCAACGGCCTGCTCGACGACGTCGAGACGGTCGAAGACCCGATCTTCCGGGTCCAGGTCCCGGTCGCCGTGCTGGGGGTGCCCTCCACGGTGCTCCAGCCGCGCGGCACGTGGGCCGACCCGGAGGCCTACGACCGCCAGGCCGCGGAGCTGGCCCGGATGTTCGAGGAGAACTTCGAGAAGTACCGGGCCGGCGTGTCGCCGGAGATCGCCGGGGCGGGGCCCCGGGTTCGCTAGGCAGGCAGCCGTCCCAGCTGGATCTCGGGCCGCCCCAGCAGCCGCTTCGCCTCTCGGATCCCGGTCGAGAGCGCGCCGTCCGCGTAGCCGACGCGCGCGGATGTCGTCGCCTCGCCGGCGAACAGGATCCGTCCGCCGTGCGGCTCACCGAGGAGGTCGAGGTCGGCCGGCGATGCGGCGACGCTGACGTACGAGTAGGCGCCCCGGGAGAAGGGGTCGCCGCTCCAGTCGGTGCGGGTGGCGGCGACCGGCACCGGCATCGCAAGGCCGGTGACGCGCTCGACCGCCGCCCGGACCCGATCGACGGCCTGGTCGACCGTCCCCTCCATCAGCCACCCCTGCCCGGAACCACCGGCGAGGACGACCATGACCGGCTCGCCGGTGGCGACGTCGAGGCCGAAGGGCCCATCGAAGGGCTCGGATGCGGCCAGGATCTCGATGAAGGGGAGCCCCTGCTCGGTCCAGAACGGCCGCTCGTAGCGCAGGGCGACCTTGTCGAGGCGGCCGAAGCCGAGCCGCTCGATCGCCGACCGGCGCTCGGGAAGGAGGGGCGGATCGAACCGGATGACGCCGGCCTTGAGGACGCCGAGTGGGACCGTGACCAGGACATGCGAGCCGACGTGGACGGCGCCGTCGGCCGTCCGGACGTCCACCCCGCCAGCGTGGGCGGCGACCTCGACCACCTCCGTCCCGAGCCGGATGTCGAGCCCGGCAGCCAGCGCGTCGACGACCCGGCGATAGCCGCCGACGGGGACATCGCCCATCTCGTCACCGCCATAGGCCGTGCCTCCCGCCGGGTGCCCCCTGAGGGGGATGTCCCCGGCCGGTCCGGACGCGTCGGCCTCGACCAGTCGGACCAGGAGCTCGCGCAGGGCGGCCCGGAGTGCGTGCTCGATCTCGGTCCCAGCGAGGAATCGGTCGATCCCCTCGACCGCCGTGGCGCCCCGGCCCAGATCGGCCCGAAGGTCGGGCAGCGCCTCGTAGAAGCGCTCCGACAGGTCCATGAGTCGCCGGGCTTCCTCGGACGGCAGTCGTCCCACATCGTCCCAGAGAGCGACCCCGTCGAGGATGTTCCAGGACCGGCGCTCGATGCCGAGATCGTCCGCGAGGTCGCTCATCGGGTTGCCGATCGGGGTGTGGATCCAGGCCGCGCCAAGGTCGACCGGGGAGCCGCCGACGTCGCCTGTGTGGGTCCGCCCGCCGATCCGATCCCGCGCCTCGAGGACGACCACGTCGATCCCGGCACGGGCGACGGCGTTGGCCGTCGCCAGCCCGGCCATGCCCGCACCGACGACCACGACCCGCTCGACCGGGCGCGCGATGTCGCCCGGGACCGTCGTGCTGCCTTCGTCGAACGATCGCACCATCCTGCCCTCCCGGACCGAGCATACCGCCCATGACGTGACCGACGGCCCGGCTGGGAACGGCAGGCCCGAGGCTAGAATGGCCTGACCCCTGTGTCACCGAACGCGCAGCCGCGCGCCCGACCCCAGCATCACGAGGAGCGAGCATCCATGGCCCGAAGGAAGGTCACCGTCATCGGAGCCGGCAACGTCGGCGCCACCACCGCCCAGCGCATCGCCGAGGCCGGCCTGGCCGACGTCGTGCTCGTCGACATCGTCGAGGGGCTCCCACAGGGCAAGGCCCTCGACCTGGCCGAGGCGGCTCCCGTCGTGGCCCACGACGCCCGGGTCGTCGGCACGAACGACTACGCCGACACCGCGGGCTCGGACATCGTCGTCGTCACCTCGGGCCTGGCCCGCCAGCCGGGGATGAGCCGCGACGACCTCCTGGCCAAGAACGCCGGGATCGTCCGCTCCGTCGTCGAGCAGGCGGCAGCCGTGTCGCCGGACTCGATCATCATCATCGTCACCAACCCGCTCGACGTGATGTGCCACGTCGCGATGCAGGCCTCCGGGTTCCCGCGGGAGCGGGTGATCGGCATGGCCGGCGTCCTCGACTCGGCCCGCTTCCGGACCTTCATCGCCATGGAGCTCGGCGTCTCGGTCGAGGACACCAGCGCCTTCGTGCTGGGCGGTCACGGTGACACGATGGTCCCGCTGCCCCGCTACTCCACGGTGGCCGGCATCCCGATCACCGACCTCATGAGCCCGGAGCGGATCGCGGCCCTGGTGGATCGCACCGCCAACGGCGGCGCCGAGATCGTAGCGCTCCTCAAGGCCGGCTCGGCCTACTACGCCCCGGCTGCCTCCACGTTCGAGATGGTCGACGCGATCCTCAACGACCGGAAGCGGGTGCTCCCGTGCGCGACCCTGCTCCAGGGCGAGTACGGCGTGGACGGGCTGTACGTCGGCGTCCCGATCGTGCTCGGCGAGGGCGGCATGGAGCGGGTCATCGAGATCAAGCTGACCGCCGAGGAGCAGGCCGCCTTCCAGCACTCGGTCGACGCCGTCCGGGAGCTCGTCGCGAAGCTCTAGGAGCGTCCGCCCGCCACGGCTGCTCCGACCCGGTCGACCCCTGCGTTCGAGGGGACGGTCGGGGCACCGCGCCGACCGGCGCCGTGTCCAGTCGCCCCGCTGGGCCGTTCGGTCCGGTCCGCGCACGTCCGGGGCCGTCCGGTGCGCAGGTGGCGGTGCGCCTGCGCACCGTCGAGGGGTCACGGTAGGCCATTCGACCTACGCCGCCGCCGCCGCGGGTACTATGGTCGCCTCCCACGGCAGCGCCGCTGCCGGACCCGCCCGCCGACCGTCCGGCGGGTCGTGGGCGGGCGGGATGGTTCCGATGCGCAGCCGGAGTGGGAGGATCCTGGCCCATGAGCCTTTCGAGGAAGCTCCGAGTCCTCGCCGCGGCGACGGCGACGACGGTGGCCCTGACCGTCGCCCTGGCGGCACCGGCCTCGGCCATCAAGTACGGCGATCTCGACGGCAACGACCACCCGTTCGTCGGCCTGATGGTCGCGCAGGATGCGAACGGCGCACCGCTCTGGCGCTGCAGCGGCACGTTGATCTCGCCGACGGTCTACCTGACCGCGGGTCATTGCACGGAGGCGCCGGCCGCCCACGTCGAGATCTGGTTCGACGCCGACGTCGACGCCGGACGCCCGGGCAACGGGTACCCGTTCACCGGCCAGGTCGGCGGCACGCCGTACACGCACCCGGACTACGACCCCAACGCCTTCTTCGTCCGCGACGTCGGCGTGGTCGTCCTGGATGAGCGGATGGAGATGCACCACTACCCGAGCCTGCCGGCGCTGAACCAGTTGGACGCCATGAAGACGATGCGCGGCAAGCAGGACGTCACCTTCACCGCCGTCGGCTACGGGCTCCAGTACATCACCCCGGTGTACACGGAGGCTGCCCGGGTCCGGATGGTCGCAAATCCCAAGCTGAACCAGATCAACGTCCCGGGCTTCACCGGCGACTACTCGCTCCTGCTGTCGAACAACGCCAGCACCGGCGGGACCTGCTTCGGCGACTCGGGCGGCCCGAACTTCATCGGCGACTCGCTCGTGATCGGTGGGGTGACCTCGTTCGGTATCAACGGCAACTGCGCCGGGACCGGCGGCGTGTTCCGCGTCGACCGATCCTGGAGCCTCGACTGGATCGAGACCTTCCTGCCCTGACCTGATCCCCGGATCAGCCGCTCGACGCCCCGGCCAGCCGGCCGGGGCGTCGGCATGCCCGGCCCCGCTACACTCGGCGGACCGTGCCGATCTTCGTCTTCGAGTTCGATCCGCTCCTTCGGCTGGGCGATCTGGCGATCCGCTGGGAGGCGATCGGCATCGCCGGCAGCATCCTGTTCGCCCTGCTCCTGGCTGTGGTCCTGGGTCGGCGTGGTGGACCCGGCTCCGGTCCGCGGACCGAGCGCTACCGGGCCGACGACCTCCTGTACATCGCGCTCGGGGCGGTTCCGGGCGCGGTCGTCGGCGGTCGGCTGGGCTACGTCCTGCACCACCTCGACTACTACGGCGCTGACACGGGGGCGATCATGGACCCGGCCCAGGGCGGCCTCCAGCTGAGCCTCGCCGTCCTGGGCGGCACGCTGACCGGCGGCTACGTCGCTGCGCTCGTCGGCGCGTCGGTCCGCGGGTGGATGCACGTGGCGGCCCTGCCACTGCTGCTCGCCATCGAGGGCGGCAAGGCGGCCATGGCGTGGGGCGGCTCGGGCCAGGGCGTCGCGTCGACCGACCTGCCCAGGACGGCGTACCTCGGGCCGGGTCCCTGGGGCTCGCTCGGTCCGGCGATCCCGTCGGTCCCCTCGCAGCTCCTGGAGGCCGGCGCCGTGGCCGTGGCGGGGATCGTCCTGGTCGCCCTCATGGCCGCCGGCGGCTTCCGGCGCCGGGACGGCCGCCTCTACCTGGCCGCCGCGGCGCTGTGGCTCGCCGGGCGGCTCCTGATCGCCGCGACCTGGCGGGATCCGGCCGCGGTCGGGCCGCTCAACGTGGACCAGGTCATCTCGGTCGCCTTGCTCGGAGCCGTGGCCGTGGCCTGGTTCGTCGTGGGCCGCCGGGCCGGGCCAGACTCCGCTACCACCTCCGCCATCGATGGCCCCGCGTGGCCTGACGAAACGGCGATCGGCGTCCTGCGCCGACCGGAACCAGCGGCCGCACCGCCCGGACCCGGAGCATCGGATCCACCGGATCGAGCGTCCTCGGGCGAGGGCTGAGGGTCTGTCATCGGGCCGCCGGGCGGCTCGCACGCGCCTGTGTCCCGGCCCGCCCGTCCGGTGCGGCGCGGCACCACCAATCGTTCCCCCGGACCACCAGACGGTCCCGGCGGCCAACCCGGTGGTCCCGGCCGTACTAGACTGCCCGTCATCGCACCCGGCCCCAGACCGGGTGTCTGTCGTTGTGCCGGCCCGTGGGAGCGGGCCGTCACCAAGCCACGGGTAGGGAGTGGGTGCATTGACGATGCGCAGGTCGCTGGTCGCCCTGATCGCCTCCGTCGCGCTGCTCGCGATGCTGCTGCCGAGCCAGGTGCTCGGCGCGTCGCCGCAGCAGGCCGGAGCCAAGGAAGCCAAGTTCGACAAGGGTGGCGTCTTCATCGTCCAGATGATCGACGCTCCGGTCGTCGCCTACGAGGGCGGCGTCAAGGGCCTCAAGGCCACCGCGCCCGGCCAGGGCAAGAAGATCGACCCGAACGGCACCGACGTCACGCGCTACGTCGGCTACCTGACGGGGAAGCATGACGCGGCGCTGGCGAAGGCCGGC
>DATHYZ010000114.1:0-8130 GCA_035458865.1 Candidatus Limnocylindrales bacterium | reverse complement strand
ACCGGATCGGGGCCGCGGACGACCGCCCCCGACAGCCGCCCGACGCTCAGGGGGTCGGGGCCAGCTCCGTCAGGGCCTCGTCCAGGCGCTCGACGAGGAGATCGGCGTGGGCTCGCTCGAAGACGAGCGGCGGCCGGACCTTCAGGACGTTCCCCTGCGGGCCCGTCGTGCCCACGAGGACGCCGCGCTCGCGCAGCGCGTTCGCGACCGCCGACGCGAGCCGGCCGTCGGGCTCCCGGGTGTCCGGGTCCGCGACGAGCTCGACGCCGACGAGGAGTCCCGTGCCCCGGACATCGCCGATCACCGGATGGCGGCCGGCCAGCTCCGCGAGGCGAGCCCGGAGATAGGCGCCCACGCGCTCGGCGTTCTCCACCAGCCCCTCGTCCTCGATGACGTCCAGGACCGCCAGCGCCGCCACGCAGGCGACGGGGTTGCCGCCGAACGTGCTGAACCACTCGGTGCGCTCCGCGAGGCGGTCGACGATCCAGCCGCGGGTGATGACGGCCGCCACCGGGTGGCCGTTGCCCATGGGCTTGCCTGTGGTCACGACGTCGGGTTCGATCCCGGCGGCCGCGAAGGCCCAGAGGTGGCTCCCGGTCCGGCCGTGCCCGGCCTGGACCTCGTCGGCCACGTAGAGCCCGCCCGCCGCGTGGGTCCGCTCCAGGAGGGTGGCCCCGTAGGCCGGTGGCGGCGCCAGGATGCCGTCGCTCGTCAGGCCGCCGTCGAGGTAGGTGGCCGCCAGGCGATGGCCCCGCCCGGCGAGGTCCGCCGCGGCGCCGTCGATGGTCGACGCATACCGCTCCGCCCAGCCGGGTTCGTCGCGGCGGTGGGCCCCGCGGTAGCCGTCCGGGGCCGGGATCGTGGCGACGTGGTCCGGGCGGGTCGCGTCGATCCACTCCTCCGGCGACAGGTCGGCCGTGACGGTGGTGACCCCGTGGTAGGCGTGCTCGGTCACGACCCCGCCCGATCCCCCGGTCGCCGCCACGGCCAGCCGCCAGGCAAGGTCGTTCGCCTCGCTGCCCGAGTTGACGAAGAGGCAGGTGTCGAGGCCGGGCGGCATCGTCGCCACGAGACGCTCGGCCAGCTCGACGATCGAGTCGTACAGGTAGCGCGCGTTCGTGTTGAGGCGGGCGGCCTGGCCGGCGATCGCCTCGACCACCCGGGGATGGCCATGGCCCACGACCGGCACGTTGTTGTAGACGTCGAGGTAGCGCCGCCCGTCCACGTCGACGAGCCAGACCCCCTCGCCGCGGACCAGGTGGAGGGGCTGCCGGTAGGTGAGCGGCGAGATCGCCGATCCCAGGACCTTCCGCCGCCGGGCGACCAGGTCGGCGGTCGTTGACGGCGACCCGCCATCACCGCGGCGGCGTTCCAGCGCCCGCTCGAACGCCGCCCGGACCCCGTCCGACCCCAGGCCGTCGAACTGCTCCAGCAGCGGCCAGCCCTCGTCGTCGGAGATCTGGATGTAGGCCGCGTTCTCCGGGTACATCCGGACCCGCCAGGCCGAGATCGCCACGAGGGCGGCGAGCCGCGTGGCGACCAGGTCGGGCAGGAGCTCGAGCTCGGCGGGCTCCAGCCGGGTCACGGCGTCATAGCCGAGGGCCACGGCGGCCGCCGCATCGAAGGGGTCCTCGCGGGCGCCCATCTGGGACGTGGCGGCGACGGCCAGGTCGATCACCAGGGCGGTCTGGGCCATGTCCCCGAAGTCGAGGATGCCGACGATCCGGCCGCGCTCGTCCACGAGCACGTTGTCGCAGGTCAGGTCGTTGTGGATCACCTGCGCCCGCAGGCCGGCGAGGGCCGGTCCCGTGTGCGCGTCGAAGCGGTCGATCACGCGCTCGACCATCGCCCGCCGGGCCGGGTCGTCGATCTCGGGCAGGAGGGCCCGCAGGTCCGAGCCGTGCCGGACGTCCCACAGGAGCGCGTTGGAGGCGGCCGGATGGATCAGGCCGCGGAGGGCACGGCCGGTCCGGGCGACCATCGCCCCGTAGGCCGGCAGGACCTCGACGGGGAGGTCGCAGTGGTGGGGCTCCCCGCCCTCGAGGTAGGTCAGCAGGCGCACCGGGTGGACGAGGCCATCGGAGGTCTCGACGGGGATCCAGGGGCGGCCGTCCACGGCGGGCATGACCCGCGGGATCGGCAGCCCCGGGTCGACCCGGGCGATGTGCTCGAGGGCGGCGACCTGGAGATCGATGAAGCCCTCGTCCTCGGCGCTGTTGGCGATCTTGAGGACGTAGGCCTGCCCGTCCGCGGCCCGGATGCGGAAGTTGCGGTCCCGCTCGCTGACGAGCGGCGCCATGGCGCCGCGGAGCCCGAACCAGCGCTCGGCGATCGCCTCGGCCTCGTCGGGTCCGACGTCGGGCGGAGTGGCGGCCAGGGCCCTCAGGGACGGCCGGAGCTCCACCCCGTGTCGCGAGGGGCCGGAGCCGGCCGCGACGTCGCGCCGCGGGTCCGTCGCGCCACCGTCGCTCACGTCATCCCTCCTCGTCCGGGCGGTCGGACCGCCGCCGCCGATGCTATCCCGTCGCGGATGCCCCGGCGAGCCGGTCGAGCCGGGCCACGAACACCAGCAGCCAGACCCCGGCGATCCCGAACCCGGCGAGCTCCATGGGCGCGTAGGGGACCAGCCCCAGCACGGCGGCCGCGTAGAGCAGCAGGATCCCGGCGATCCCCGCGAGCGACGCCCGCCCGAAGGCGTGGCCCAGCGCCGGCACGGCCAGGCTGGCGGTGAGCATCATGACCAACAGCGAGATCGGGATCGCGTAGGCGGCGGTGCCATGGGCGAGCTCGACGAGGGGCGCGACGCCCAGCGGGAAGACCGCGACGCCGGTGAAGCCCAGGCCGATGGCCCAGAAGCCGATCCGCTCGAGGACGACCCACCGCGGACCCATCAGGCCGCCACTGCCGAGCGCGCGGAGCACGGTCCCCATCGAGAGGGCCAGGAGGATCCCGATGATCCCGCAGGCCAGCATCGTGGCGCGGAACCACGACCCCGCGGCCGGGTCCGCGCTGAGCTCGCTGACGGTGAGATCCATCCAGGCCGGGTCCGACGCCAGGATCATCGAGACGAGGGTCCCCGCGCCGCCGATCAGGCCGAGAGCGACGGCGACGCCCGTGGGCCGCAGGAGCGGGAGGGTCATCCGCCCGCCGGGGCGCTCGCCGCCGGTCCCGCCAGGGACCGGTCGAGGTGCCGGGCCAGGGACAGGAGCCAGGCCCAGCAGATCGCGAACGCGACCATCTCCATGAGCGCGTACGACATGAGGCCGGTCACCGACAGCACGAACATCCCCACGATCACGGCTAGGATCACGACCGTGCGGCGCGAGAAGCGCGGGTAGGCCCGGACGGTGCCCGGCCCAACGGTGACCATCATCGCCATCACGATGAGAGGGACCAGGAAGCCCGCCACGGTGTGGATGTTGGCGGCCCGCTGGCCCTCGTCGATGCTGAAGAACCCCACCAGGGAGAAGGCGAAGGGGATGACCCACATCCCGACCCGGGCCGCCGTGGCCCAGCGCCGCTCGGCGAGCCCGGAGGCCGCTGCGTCACGGAGCAGCTGGTTCATGACGACCGCCACGGGGACGAACGCGATCCCCAGGAGGACCATCGTGACGTTGAACGCACGCCCGCCGGCGATGTCCGTGCCGAGCGCGCTGGCGCTCACGTCCCACCACCAGAAGCTGGTCGCCATCGCCATGGCGATGGCCATCCCCACGATGCCGACCACGGCCACGACCGCGAACGCGTCGCGGATGGCCCGCCGGCCGGGGCCGGCCGCGGTCCGGTCCGGGCCTGCTCCGGTCACGTCAGGTCCGGGCGGTCGCTACTTGTCCCGCTCGGCCGCGCCGGTCAGGACGGCCTGGGCCGCCGCGAGCCGGGCGACCGGGACGCGGAACGGCGAGCAGGAGACGTAGTCGAGCCCCAGGCGCTCGCACTTGGTGATCGACTCGGGATCGCCGCCGTGCTCGCCGCAGATGCCGAGCTCGATCCCCGGCTTCGTGGACCGGCCCCGCTCGACGGCGATGCCCATGAGCCCGGCGACGGCGTCGTCGAGCGTCTGGAACGGGTTGACCGGCAGGATCCCGTCCTCCACGTACTTGAGGAGGAACCCGCCCTCGGCGTCGTCGCGGCTGTAGCCGAACGTCATCTGGGTCAGGTCGTTGGTGCCGAAGCTGAAGAAGTCCGCCTCGCGGGCGATCTCGTCGGCGGTCAGGGCCCCGCGCGGGACCTCGATCATCGTCCCGAACTTGTAGTCGACCTCGACCCCGGCGGCGGCCTCCACCGCCTTCGCCTCGGCCTCGAGCAGGGCGCGGGTCGCCGCGAGCTCGTTCACGTGACCCACGAGCGGGATCATGATCTTGGCGATCGGATCGCCGCCGGTCCGCTTGACGGCGATCTGGGCATTCAGGATGGCCCGGGTCTGGATCTTCACGAAGTCGGGGATCATGAGGCCAAGGCGGCAGCCGCGCAGCCCGAGCATCGGGTTCTGCTCGTGCATCGAGCGGATCGTCGCCAGCAGCTCGCGGTCGTCCCCGGACGCGGCGTCGCCGGCCAGGGTGACCTTGACCAGCTGCTCCTCCAGGTTCGGCAGGAACTCGTGGAGGGGCGGGTCGATCAGCCGGATCACGACCGGCAGGCCGTCCATCGCCCGGAAGATGCCCTCGAAGTCGCCCTGCTGGAGCTGCTCGAGCTGGCTCATGGCGGCGTCGAAGCGCTCGACGGCCGCGGTCTCCTCGGCGTCGAGGTGGGCTCCCGAGGCGACCTTGGCCTTGGCCCGCGTGGCGGCATTGGCGACGAGGATCGCCCCGCGGACGATCTCCAGGCGCTCGCCCTCCCGGAACATGTGCTCGGTCCGGCAGAGGCCGATGCCCTGGGCTCCGTAGCCACGGGCCTGGGCGGCCTCCTCGGGCTTGTCGGCGTTCGTCCAGACCTGCATCCGGCGGATCCCGTCGGCCATGGCCAGGACCCGCTGCAGGTCGGGCTGCTCCTCGAAGCTCGCCGAGACGGTCGGGATCGCCCCGACGAAGACCTCGCCGGTCGAGCCGTCGAGGCTGATCCAGTCGCCCTCGGCGAAGCTCAGGCCGGACTCGCTGCTGCGGGCCGTCCTGGTCGCGTAGTCCACCACGAGCTCCGCGCAGCCGGCGACGCACGGCTTGCCGATCTGGCGGGCCACGACGGCGGCGTGCGAGGTGGCCCCGCCGCGAGCCGTCAGGATGCCCTGGGCGACCGCCATCCCGTGGAAGTCGTCGGGCGAGGTCTCGATCCGGACGAGGACGACGTGCTCCCCCCGCTCGACCCACTCGACGGCGTGGTCGGCGGAGAACACGGCCCGGCCGACCGCCGCGCCGGGCGAGGCGTTGAGGCCCTTGGCGATCCGCTCGGCGCCGGCACGCGCATCGGGGTCGAACTGGTCCCGGAGGAGCTGGTCCACCTGGGCCGGCTCGATCCGGGCGACCGCCTCGGCCTCGCTGATGATGCCCTCGTCGACGAGGTCGGAGGCCACCTTCACGGCCGCGGCTGCGGTCCGCTTGGCCGAGCGGGTCTGGAGCATGTAGAGCTTGCCCCGCTCGATCGTGAACTCGAGGTCCTGGACGTCCCGGTAGTGGTGCTCCAGCCGGTCGGCGATGGCCTGGAACTCGTCGTAGACGGCCGGCATCGCGACCTGCAGATGGGCGATCTTCTCCGGGGTCCGGATGCCGGCGACGACGTCCTCGCCCTGGGCGTTGGTGAGGTACTCGCCGAAGAGGACCTTCTCGCCGGTGTTGGGGTCGCGGGTGAAGGCCACGCCCGTGCCCGAGTCGTCGCCCATGTTCCCGAAGACCATCGTCACGACGTTGACGGCCGTGCCCAGGTCGTGGGGGATCTTGTTGTAGTCGCGGTAGTCCCGGGCCCGCTTGCCGAACCAGCTGGCGAAGACGGCCTTGATGGCCAGGTCCAGCTGCTCGGCCGGGTCCTCGGGGAACTCGCGGCCGGTGTCCTCGCGGACGATGCGCCGGAACTCGCCGGCGATCTCGGCCAGGGCGGTCGCGTCGAGCTCCGTGTCGGCATGGACCCCGCGCGCGTGCTTGGCCGCCTCGAAGGCCTGGTCGAAGCGCTCGCCGTCGACGCCCATGACGATCCGTCCGAACATCTGGATGAAGCGGCGGTAGGCGTCCCAGCCGAAGCGGCTGTTGCCGGTCAGGCGGATGAGGCCCTCGAGCGTGTGCTCGTTGAGGCCCAGGTTCAGGACCGTGTCCATCATCCCGGGCATCGAGAACTTCGCGCCCGAGCGGACCGAGACCAGGAGCGGGTTCTCGGGGTCGCCGAACCCCTTGCCGGTCTGTCCCTGGACCACCCGGACCGCGTCCAGGACGTCCTGCCAGAGCCCCGGCGGCAGCTGCTCGCCGGCCGCGAAGTAGTCGTTGCAGGCCTCGGTCGTGATCGTGAATCCCGGCGGGACCGGCAGGCCGGCATTGGTCATCTCGGCCAGCCCGGCGCCCTTGCCGCCGAGCAGATCGCGCATCGTCGCGTCACCGTCGGCCTGGCCGCCCCCCCACGCGTAGATGAAGCGCTTGGCGGCGTGGTGGGGGCGCTCGCTGCTGGTCGAGGGACTGGTCGCGTCGGTCATCAGGGAAGTGGTCCTCCGGGGCGTGGCGCACGGTCGGCGGGCCCGACCGCGGGGGATGCACGAGGGGTGCCGGCTGATTGTAGGCGAGGTCATCGCGGCACGGCTGCGGACAGTGGATCGTCCCCGGGCCGACGGGGACCGGGCGCGCCGCTAGACTGCCGCCATGGATACACCGACCCTCATCGGCACCGGGTTCGTCGTCCTCGGCCTGGTCATCTGGTTCGTCTGCGCCTACCTGTCCTATCGGATCGCGCCGCGCTACCACCGCAGGCCCTGGGTCTGGGGGGTGCTCGGCGTCCTCTTCGGGCCGTTCGCGCTCTTCGCCCTGACCCTGATCCCCAAGGCCGGGCGCTGACCGGCGATCGCGACGGACGGCGGTCGTCCGAGCGGCCGGTCGTACACTGGCGGCGAGCCGGACGATCCCAGGACGGCATCCCCGAGCGACGGACCCGACCAGCGATGCGAGCGAGGCGCAAGCCATGACCCAGCAGCCCGAGGACAACCGCGTCATCGCCGAGGACGCCGAGCAGTACAACGCGACGCTCGTCCGGCGCGTCGACCTGAGCGACGACCTCGCCTACCTCTGGGTCCGCTTCGACGGCCCGCCGGTCCACTTCGAGCCGGGCCAGTACATGACCATCGGCGTCGTCGTGGACGACAAGATGCTCCAGCGGCCCTACTCCGTGGCGTCGGCCCCGGCCGTCGCCGGGACGGAGGGCTACGAGTTCTTCGTCCGCCTGGTCCCGATCATCCGGTTCACGACGGCGCTGTGGCGCCTCCCGGTCGGGCACCGGATGCGGATGATCGGCCCCAAGGGCCGGTTCATGCTCGAGCCGGACGATGACCGGACCCACCTCTACGTCTCGACGGGCACCGGGATCGCCCCCTTCATCTCCATGATCCGCGAGACCCGCGCCCAGGGCGTGCCCCGCAAGACCGTCGTCGTCAACGGGGTCTCGTACGCCGACGAGCTCGGCTACCGGGACGAGCTCGAGGCGTTCGAGGAGTACGGCGGCTACCCCCTCAAATACGTGCCGACGGTCTCCCGACCTGCCGATCCACGAAACGCCGGCTGGACCGGCCGGACGGGGCGGGTGGAGGGCGTGATCCGGGACGTCTGCCGCGACCTGAAGCTCCGCCCCGACAGGACGGTCGTCTACATCTGCGGCAACCCCGAGATGATCCTCAACGTCGAGTCGGTCCTCATGGATGCCGGCTTCCCGGAGTTCCACGTCAAGAAGGAGCTCTACTGGCCCAAGGGCAAGGCGCCGGCCGCCGGATAGCGCGCCGCGAGGCCTGGCCCACCCTCGCGGTGGATCCCCGGGACGCTACCCTTTGCGGATGAGCGACCGCATCGTGCCTCGATGACCGGACCCTCCACCGCCGACCCCCGCCTCGTCCCCTACCTTCCGCGGCTGGCCATCCAGTGGGCCGCCGAGGACCCGACCGCGCTGGTGCGCGAGGAGGACGGCTCCCTCGTCTTCGTGGACATCTCCGGCTTCACGAAGATGTCCGAGCGGCTC
>DATHYZ010000113.1:0-3594 GCA_035458865.1 Candidatus Limnocylindrales bacterium | reverse complement strand
CGGGCCGTATGCATCGGCCTCGTCGGTCGACGAGGCCATGAACCTGATCCGCCGCCTGTTCCCGTTCCGGACGTGCACCATCCGGATCGTGGAGGGGGAGCGCGCCCTCCAGCGACCGTGCCTCCTCTACCACATCAAGCGGTGCCAGGGGCCGTGCGTCGAGGCGATCTCGCGCGAGGCGTACCGGGCCGACATCGACCAGATCGAGCTCTTCCTCGAGGGCCGCCAGGAGGCGGTCGCCGCGGCCCTGCGCACGGAGATGGAGGCAGCCTCCCAGCGCCTCGAGTTCGAGCGGGCCGCCGCCCTGCGGGACAAGGTCCGAGCCATCGAGCGGACGATGGAGTCGCAGAAGATGGCGGCCTTCGCGAGGACGGAGCTCGACCTGCTCGGGCTGGCCCGCGAGGACAACCAGGCGGCCATCCAGCTCTTCGCCGTCCGGGCCGGCGCCCTGGTCGGGCGCGACGTCTTCCTGCTCGATGCCGCCCACGAGGCATCCGACGAGGAGGTCCTCGGCTCGTTCCTGCTCCAGTACTACAGCCGGGCCACGTCGGTGCCGCCGCGGGTCCTCCTTCCGACGCTGCCGACCGAGGCCGCCGACCTGGAGGCCTTCCTCACGGAGCGCCGGGCCGGCGTGGTCCGCCTCGCCGTGCCCCGCCGCGGCGAGAAGCGGGAGCTCCTCGATCTGGCCGAGCGCAACGCGTCCGAGGTCCTGGCACGCGAGCATGCCCGGTGGCTGGCGGACGAGGGTCGCACCCTGGTCGCCCTGGAGGGCCTCTCAGCGGCCCTCGACCTGCCCGGACCGCCGATGCGCATCGAGTGCTACGACATCAGCACGTTCCAGGGGCGCGAGACGGTCGGCTCGATGGTCGTGTTCGCCGAGGGGCGCCCGCGGAACTCGGAGTACCGGCGCTTCCGGGTCCGCTCGGTCGCGGACCGCCCCGACGACGTCGCCAGTCATCGAGAGGTCCTGCGGCGGCGCTTCCGGCAGGCGGCCTCGGGCCAGGAGGGCGGGGAGGAGGAACGCCGCTGGGCGCTGCCCGACCTCGTCGTGATCGACGGCGGTCGCGGCCAGGTCGCGGCGGCGGCGGAGGTCCTCGCCGAGGCCGGTCTGGGGGATCTCCCGGTCGTCGGGCTCGCCAAGGAGCGCGAGGAGCTGTTCGTGCCCGGCCGCCCTGAGCCGATCGTGCTCGAGGCGACCTCGCCGGCGCTGTACCTGGTCCAGCGCCTCCGGGACGAGGCCCATCGCTTCGCCATCACCTACCATCGCTCGCTGCGCTCGAAGCGGGCGACCCGCTCGGCCTTCGACGACCTGCCGGGAGTCGGGCCCAAGCGGCGGCAGGCGCTCCTCCGCGTCTTCGGCTCGGCCAAGCGGATCAGAGAAGCCCCTGTCGAGCAGATCGCCGCCGTGCCCGGGATCGGGGCCGCCCTCGCAGCGAGGATCAAGGAGGCGCTCGAGGCCTGACCCACCAGGCCGACCCCGGCGGTGCGGTCGCCTACCGTGTATCATCCCGCCCCGATGCGCTTCGCTGTCCCCATCCTGATCGCGCTCGCGGGCCTCGCTGCCCTCGCCGTGGACTTCGTGCCGGGCCTGACCGTTCCCTTCGGCGGGCCCAACGGCGGTCCTCGGACGCTCGACCTCAAGCTCGGCCTCGACCTCGAGGGCGGGCTGAGGGTCGTCTACCAGGCGGTCCCGGTCGACGGGCAGTCACCGACGACCTCGGACATGGCGGTGATCCGCGACATCATGGAGCAGCGGGTGAACGCGGTCGGCGTCGCCGAGCCCGTCGTCCAGACCCAGGGAGCCGACCGGATCGTCGTCGAGCTGCCGGGCGTCGACAACCCCCAGATCGTCCGCGACCTCGTCGGCCAGACCGGGCGCGTCGAGTTCGTCCCCATCCCGCCGGGCACCCAGGTCGCCCAGGGCCAGGTGATCGACCTGGAGCAGTACCCGCCGGCGTTCTCGGGTGACCAGATCTCCAGCGCCACGGCCGGCACCGACCAGTTCGGCCGGATCGCCGTCGACTTCGCCCTCGAGTCCGAGGGCTCGGCGATCTTCGCCGAGTACACCTCCAACAACGTCGGGAACCAGTTCGCGATCGTCCTCGACGGCACGATCGTGTCGGCTCCGGTGATCCAGAGCCCCATCACCAGCGGGCAGGGCCAGATCACCGGCGGCACCGCGGGCTTCACGGCCGACGAGGCGAACAGCCTGATCACGGTGCTCAAGTACGGCTCGCTGCCGTTCCCGGTCCAGGAGGCGGCCTACGAGACCATCGCCCCGACCCTCGGCGAGGCGTTCCTCCAGCAGGGCATCCTGGCCGCCCTCATCGGGATCCTCCTCGTCTCGGTCCTGATGATCGTCCACTACCGCCTGCCGGGCATGGTCGCCGTCGGCGCGCTCGTCTACTACACGATCCTGGTCCTGGCGATCTTCCGGCTCGTGCCGGTGACCCTGACCCTGGCCGGCATCGCCGGCTTCGTCCTCTCGGTGGGCATGGCGGTCGACGCCAACATCCTGATCTTCGAGCGGATGAAGGAGGAGCTCCGGGCCGGCAAGTCACTGGCCGCGGCGACCGAGGCCGGGTTCAACCGGGCCTGGAACTCGATCTTCGATTCGAACGTGTCGAGCCTGATCACCGCGACGATCCTCTTCACCGTCGGCAGCTCGGTGATCCGCGGCTTCGCCCTGGTCCTGATCATCGGCGTCCTGATCTCGATGTTCACCGCCATCACCGTCAGCCGGACCGTGCTTCGCTGGGTCGTCTCGCGGCGGTCCTTCCAGAAGGCCTGGTACTACGGCGTGACCGACGATGAGTTCGTCGCCCGTCCGACCGCACGCCCCGGCCGCCGGGGAGAGGCGACGACCCGTGTTTGACATCATCGGCAAGCGCCGCTGGTTCTTCCTGGTCTCGGCCCTGGTGACCATCCCGGGCCTGATCTTCATCATCCTGACGCCGATCACCGGGGGCGCGGTCGGCCTGCAGTTCTCGATCGACTACACCGGCGGGACCCAGTGGGTCGTCCGGTTCGAGGACGAGGCGGTCACGCCCGATGACGTCAAGTCGGTCTTCGTGGCCAGGGGCCTGACCGGGACCTCGGTCGCGACCACGACCGAAGGGTTCCTCGACATCCGGACCGAGCCCCTTGGGCTCCAGGAGGCACCCACGCCGATCCCGAGCCCGTCGCCCGGGGCGACGCCGCGGCCGTCGGCCGTCGTCGGTCCCGGCGCGAGCCCCTCGGCGTCGCCCGAGCCCAGCCCCTCGGCGTCGCCCGAGCCCAGCCCCTCGCCGGCCGGGCCGGGCGCGGGCCAGATCCCGACGAGCGGCGAGCTCGGCGAGATCGCCGCCGCGCTGGAGGACACCTACGGACCCTTCGAGCAGGCGGTCCTGACGACGATCGGTCCGATCGTCTCCGCCGACCTGATCCAGCAGGCCCTCATCCTCATCGCGATCGGCTCGCTCGGGATCCTCGTCTGGATCACCGTCCGCTTCCGGGACGTGAAGTTCGGCGTAGCCGCCCTCGTCGCCCTGGTCCACGACGTGCTCGTGGTCCTGGGGATCTTCGCGATTCTGGGGACGTTCTTCCGGGTCCAGA
>DATHYZ010000112.1:0-2083 GCA_035458865.1 Candidatus Limnocylindrales bacterium | reverse complement strand
GCACCAGCCAGAAGGGCACGCCCTCGGGAGCGACCGCGCCGGCAGTGCCTCCCGAGGGGGCGGAACCCCGCGGCGACCCGTCGGGCATGGGGTCGGTGCTCACATCTCCCTCCGTCCTCGGCGGCGCCGGTCCAACGCCGTCAGGCGAGCATGGTACGCGCTCGCCGCCTCCCGGCGTCGTGGCTCCGTCCGGCAGCCCTCCCCTGGCCGAAGCTCGATCGGCCGGGATCGGGTCAGTCCTCCGGAAGCGGCGGGTGGGCGTCGCGACCCGCCCGGTGGGCGTCGGGCGAGATCGGCAGGATCGCCAGGGCGGCCAGGAGATAGCTGGCCGCCATGATCGCGAAGGCGACCGGGAACCCCAGGTCGTTGCCGAGCGCTCCCACGACGATCCCGAGGATCGCCGACCAGAGGGCGCCGACGACGAACATCAGGGTGAAGTACGCGCCGAAGGCCACATCCCGGATGCCCGGGCGAGCCACGTCGGCCAGGAGCGCCTGGAGCAGCGCGCTCTCCTCGTAGACGAAGGCCGACATGAAACCGATCGCCAGCCAGACGAGCGGGATCGTGGAGCCGGCCAGGACCAGCAGGGCGAGGCTGGCGGCGCCCAGCACGTACGAACCCACGAGCACCCAGCGGTGACCGAAGCGCTCGGCCAGCCAACCGGCGAGGATCGGTCCCGGGACGCTCCCCGCCAGCAGGAGGGTGTACATGACGGCGATGGTCGCCCCGTCGAGTCCCAGGACGAGCGACAGGTAGAGCGGCACGAAGGTCGTGACGATGCCGAGGCCTCGGCCGGCCGACGCGACCGTGGAGGCGACGAAGACCCACCGCAGGTCCCGCTCGTGCCGGATCGCCCGGATGATCCGCCAGGTCGATCCCTCGGCGAGGGCAGCCGCCCGGTCGGTCCCGGCCTCGCGGACCAGGAGGAGGATGGCCAGGGCGACGACGATCGCGGGCACGCCGAGGACCAGCAGCGCCGACTGCCAGCCGGCGGTGGCGATCAGCCAGCCACCGACCAACGGGACGGCGACCGTCCCGAGGTTCCCCATCGCGATGTGGGTGCTGATGGCCATCGACCGGCGGACCGCCGGGAACTGCTCGGCCAGGAGCGCGTGCCCCACGGTGTGCTGGGGCGAGCCCCCGAGACGGGCGACGATCGTCGCCAGGGAGAAGGTCGTCCATGACGCCGCCGCGGCCGTCAGGACGGTCCCGACCCCGAAGAGCAGCCCCGCCCCGCCGAGGATCCGCGGCCGCGCGACGTAGCGGGACAGCGGCCCGAACGCCAGCTGGACGGCGCCATTGAGCAGGTTGGCGATCCCGAGCAGGATGCCGACCGCCGCCACGCCGACGCCGAAGACCGCCACGACCTCGACGAAGACGAGCGGCAGGAGGGCCGACTGGGCGTGGATCAGGCCGTGCTGGACGGACAGGAGCCCGAGCGTCAGCCGCGGACGCACGCTCGGGATCGGACGACCCGAGGTCGCCAGGCTGGCCATCGCTGGTGATGGTAGCCAGTGGCCCCGGCTGGGTGGCGTCGTCCGTGATGGGCCCGAAGCCCGTTGTGCGACCATGTGCCGGGCCCATCGTCTGCGGCCCAGGAGGAAACCGTGAGCGACCCGTCGATCACCCCGCCGCCGGCGACCTTCGCGGAGGCACCGGCCCAGCCGGCCACGCCGTCGCCGGCGCCCCCGGCCACCCCTCCCCCGCCGCCGAGCGGCTGGCGCCGGTCCAGGCGCTGGCTGACCTGGGTCGCGCTCCTCCTGACCTGCGTCACGGCCGTGACGGCGACCACGGCCCTGTGGACCCACCGAACGCTGCTCGACACGAACACCTTCGTCGACAACGTGGCCGAGCCCATCATCGACGACCCGGCGGTCACGACCGCGGCCAGCATCGGGTTGACCGACCGGATCTTCGACGCGCTCGACATCCAGGGCCGGCTCGAGGAGATCCTGCCTGACCTGCTCGACTTCATCGCCGGGTCCATCGAGGCATCACTCCGCAACCGCGTGCAGGAACGCCTGGACGTGGCGCTCAAGAGCGACGAGGTCCGCACCGCCTGGCTGGCGGCGACCCGGTTCAG
>DATHYZ010000111.1:0-12597 GCA_035458865.1 Candidatus Limnocylindrales bacterium | reverse complement strand
GGCGATCCGCCCGTCGAGGATGAACTCGGCGTAGATCGAGGCCGGCGTCGAGGTCCCGTACGAGACGGACGTGGCGCCCGGGATCAGCTCGTTGACCCGCTTGATGTCCGGGCCCACGACCGAGTGATGGATCGTGTGCGGCTTGCCGTCCTTCTCGCCGATGCAGTCGACGAGCTGGATGCCGATGTCGAGGATGTCGCCGGTGGCCGCCAGGCTCGCGAGCTCGTCGGCCGGGGGATTGGGCGGCAGCGTGGCGACGTAGACGTCGATCGGCCGGACCCGGGACCCGTCCTTCAGCGTGACCGGCTCCTTGCTGGCCATGCCGGAGCCGACGAACGCGGCGTCGGCGCGGAGCGAGGCCTCGTCGGTGCCCATCTTGAAGTCGACGTAGCGGAGCCCCTTGTCGCCGAACCTCTTCGGCAGCAGGCGCGGCAGGGTCGAGACCTCCTCGTGGTCATGGGCGATGCAGAGCCCGCGGCCGAACGGCTCGGGGAACTCGTACCACTCCTCGAGGCCGAAGATCTCCACCCGCCTGAACTCGCCGTCCTCGAACAGCAGGGGCGGTTGCGCGCAGTCCGTGTAGTAGGTCTCCTGGGACCAGACCTGGAGCGGGACCGGCGAGTCGAAGAGCGCGTAGTCCTTGACCCGGATCTCGGTACAGCGGTCGAGGTCCTCGTAGGCGTTGGCGGCGAAGGTGTTCGTCACGCCCGGGTCCATGCCCGTGCTCTGCAGGGCGCAGAGGCCGGCGGCCCGGAACTCCGGGTCGAGGGCGGACTGCTCGAGCCAGGCCTCGTCGATCGTCTGGGTGGGCGTCTGCCCGGAGGCCATGTCGAGGTAGTTCGCGCCGGCCTTCAGGCAGGCCCGCAGGATCGACATGTTGAACTGCGGCACGACGGCATTGACGACCAGCTTCGCCCCGGCGGCCGCGGCGGCGACGGCGTCGGTGTCCGACGCGTCGAGCCGGATCGCAGTCGCCTTGCCGGCGCCGACCTGCCCGGCCACGAACCGCGCTCGAGCCTCGTCGTAGTCGGCCACCACGATCTCGGTAACGACCGCGCTGCGGCCAAGGTTCCAGGTGAGGACCTGGCCCTGCATGCCGGCGCCCACCACGAGCACCTTCATCGATCCACCTCTTCCTGTCGACGTGCCACCCACCTGCTGACGTGCCGGCTCCCGAGCGACGGGTCAGGCCGGGGAGGGTCCCTGCGGCGGCGCGTCGATTCTACGGTCCCCTGCCGCACGAGCGGACCGAGCAGCGCCTCGTGACGGATGGCCACGGGCCGGTCGGCATCGGCCCTCGCGGCATGACGGCCGAGGACGAGAACGCGCTATCGGTGCCGTCGACCGGCTGGCCGGCCCGGACGAACCGCCTCAGCATGCAGGGCCCCGGGAAGGGGGCCCTGCATGCCATCGCGTGTCCCTGGCGCGGAGGCCGGCCCGGGGCCTCCCGGGCGGCCTGCCACTACCAGCAGCGCGCCTTGAACAGGCCGTGCTTGACGTCGCCGTAGGCATCCCCGAGGAGGTGCATCGTCTGGTGGAAACGCGTGGTTGGGCCGCCGCCGAGCCCCCAGTACTCGCCGTTCCAGCTGAAGGTGCTGCGGGCCTTCCCGGTGAAGCCTCCGGTCACAGGATCGAACCAGCCGTTGACGGTGTACCGAAGCGTATAGCGGCCGGCGATGTCGAACTCGGAGTCGCCGTTGGTGTCGGCCTGGAAGTCGGCACGGAACCCGCCGGTGATGGCGACTCTTCCGTCCGCGAGCATCATCTCGTGAGCAGATCCGGTCTCGAGCTCGGAGACGAAGAGCGGCTCTCCGGTGCAGGGGTCGTCGCCGTAGAACTCGGCCAGCATGTCGGTGAAGTGGTAGGAGTCGTTGACGATCGGCGCGTTGCCGGTGGGCTGGTCCGGCTCGTCGGCGACGACCGGCGAGGCCGTGACGAGCGCAGCGAGGATGACACCGGCCACGATGGCCGCGGTTCGTCGCATGCCGTTCCCTCCTGGTGCTTGTCGCGGGCCATCGGTCCGAGACCGAACGTACGAGCGGCAGCGCTACAGGACGACGAACCCGACGAGATCGTCGTCCGGCACGCTCAGGCGCTCCCCGTCGTCTGCAGCGAAGATCGTGATGTCGAGCTCGTAGAGCCCCTTGTCCAGGCGGAGGACGCCGTTCAGGTTGCCGCGGCCGTTCGCGTCGGTGTGGATCGTCCCCAGCATCGCGTGGACCGCCTCGGGACCCGAGTCGAAGACGAGCCCGCCCCCCATGGCGTGGACCGTGAAGGTGGACAGCGGCTCCAGGCCGCTGACCCGGATCTGGTAGCTCAGCCCGGCCCTGAACTGGCACCAGAAGACGACGGTCCCGGCAGCGCCGCTGTCGCCGGAGGCCACCAGCGGGTCGGCCACGATCCGAGCACCGCTCTCGTTGAACCCATCGAACTCGAAGTGGGTCCAGGGGATGGCGTTGGGCAGGCACTTGAGGGCGCCGACGTAGGCGTTGTATTCGTCCGGCCACGGACAGGCGTCGGTGGCCGGCTCCATCACGCCACGAGTGGGCGCGGGTTGGCCGCCGAGGACCGGCGAAGCCATGGCGAGGGTCGCGAGGAGCGCGCCCGCCATGACCAGAGTGACTCTTCGCATCATGCGCTCTTTCGTGCTGGTGGTCGCCCCGTGCCGGATGGCCCGGGGGCCCGAGGGATGGGATCTCGGGGATGTCGCGCCTCGGGGTCGGTCCTCCATAGGCCGCTCCCCTCCCGTTTGACTGGCCGCTTGGCTAGGAGGTAGTATAACTACTGTCAAGGTAGTGAGACTACTGCGACGTACCTCATCTGTCAATCGGGAGGCCGGACCTTGGCCGACTCGCGGAAGCTCACGAGGCGCCAGGCATACGCCCGTCTGACCCGGAACGCCGTCATCGAGTCAGCCCACCGACGCTTCGTCGAGCAGGGGTACGCGGCGACGTCGATCAAGGCGATCGCGGCCGATGCCAGCGTGTCCGAGCAGACCGTCTATCGGGTCTTCGGGGACAAGGCCGGGCTCCTCCGAGCCGTGATCCTCGGCGCGGTCGGCGTCGAGCACGGGGCAGACGCCCTGCGGGAGGGTCCGCTCATCGGACAGGTCGCGGCCGCGGCCACGCCGTCCGAGCGCCTGCGGATCGTGGCGCAGGCAGCCCACGATTCCTACCAGCGGGAACTGGCACCGCTCGAGGCGGTCGTGGTGTCGGCCGCCTCCGCCGACGAGCGGGTGGCGAAGCTGGCGCGGGACATCGCCGAGCAGCGCTACCAGGACACTCGGAGCCTGGTCGTCGCGATCCTCGGCGACGCCAAGCTCGACGGCGTCGGGGTCGATGACGTGGTCGACTACGTCTACGCCGTCGAGAGCAGTCCCGTCTACCTGGCACTGACGGCGGAGCGGGGCTGGACGACGCAGGCGTACGTCGACTGGTTCGTGGACATGTTCGAGCGGATGTTCCTGAGCCGGATCGTCGATCGACCGGTCGGGGACGGCTGAGCGGAGGAGGGCGGGGCGATGTCCGCAGCGTCCAACAAGCGAGTGATCAGGCAGGTCGGCGAGCACGTCTTCGTGACCGGCGACCTCGACGCGCTCGATGATCTCGTCGCCGAGGACTATCTCGATCACGACCCGGGCCTGCCCCCCGGGCTCCCCCCGGGCCGGGCGGGCTACAAGGCCATGATGGCCCAGCTGCGCGCGGCGTTCCCCGACCTCGAGGTGACGATCGAGGACCAGGTGGCCGAGGACGACCGGGTGGTCACCCGCTACACGATGCGCGGCACCCACCAGGGTGAGCTGTGGGGCATCCCGGCGAGCGGGAACCGGTTCGAGCTCCAGGGGATCAACATCGACCGCGTGGTTGACGGGAGGTTCTGCGAGCGTTGGGCCGCCTACGACCCGGGCGAGCTCATGCGCCAGCTCGGCGTGTCGCGACCAGGCTGAGGCGGCGCACCGTCATCCGGTCCCGGGCCGAGGCCGCGCTCGAGGCGCATCACGCGGGTGTACAGGCGGTCTAGGATGCCTTCCGTGGCGCTGAAC
Organism: Candidatus Limnocylindrales bacterium; assembly: GCA_035458865.1. Taxonomy (GTDB): domain Bacteria; phylum Chloroflexota; class Limnocylindria; order Limnocylindrales; family CSP1-4; genus DATHYZ01. The sequence goes on along the minus strand of DATHYZ010000111.1, from coordinate 8,555 downwards.
TGCCCGACGTGCGGCGGTGAGAACCCTGACCGGGCTCGCTTCTGTCTGTCAGCGCGTTCGCAGCCCGGGCGCTCGGCGTCGCTCGAGGGGACCGTGACCTCCTCGAAGATGCCGCCGCCCGATTCGAGGCGATGGGCCTGGCGTGGCACGCCGAGGAGACCGAGCGGCTGCTCGCGGATCGCTGAACGGCGCACCGGTGAGCGACGACCCGCGGGTCCCCGCCAGGCCCCCGATCGTCTACCGGCCGGTGATCACTCCCGCGAGCTCCTCGTAGTTGTCGACGAAGCGCTGGGCATCCTCGGTGCTGTGGGCCACCGAGATCGTCCAGCTCTCCCACTTGGACCAGGGCGACTTGAAGACGCCGCGGTTCAGCTGCCAGAGCCAGGCCAGGTAGGACAGGCGCTCGTCGACGTCGATCGCGTCTCGGTAGTCGCGGATCGGCGCTGACCGCCAGTTCACGCCGCCCTTGGCCCCCAAGGTGGTGATCCGCGCCGGCAGCCGGTAGCGGTCGATGACGGCCTGGACGCCCGTCCGCATGAGGTCGTGGAGCCGGTCGAAGTGGGCGTAGGCGTCCTTCGTCAGGACCTCGGTGAGTGTCGCCCGAGAGGCGGCCATGGTGAGCGGATTGCCGTTGAACGTTCCCACCTGGTCCACCTTGCCCCGGACGACGAGCCCCATGAGCTCCTCGGTCCCGCCGATGGCCCCGCACGGCAGTCCGCCGCCGATCGCCTTGGCCATGCAGACGAGGTCGGGCGTGACCCCGAAGGCCTCGACGGCACCGCCCCAGGCGATCGTCGCGCCGGTCTTGACCTCGTCGAACGCGAGGTAGGCACCGTTGGCGTGACAGAGGTCCTTGATCGCCTGGAGGTAGCCCGGCTCCGGGAGGGTGACGGCGAGGTTCGTCATGCACGGTTCCAGGATCATGCCGGCGATCCGCCCGGGGAGCTCGTCGAAGAGCCGCTCGAGCGCGCCCACGTCGTTGAAGGGCACGACGCGGGTCAGCTCCACGTACGACTGCGGGAGGCCGGGGGTCTGGGCGACCGAGGCCGGGCGCTCCCGCGGACCCCAGTCCTCGGGGCCGGGATAGACCGACACCATCAGGGCGTCGTGGTGACCGTGGTAGATGCCCTCGCACTTCACCAGGACGTCGCGACCGGTGGCGGCGCGCATCAGCCGGGTGGCGTCGAGGGTCGCCTCGGTCCCCGAGTTGCCGAACCGCCAGTAGGGCAGGCCGGTCCGGGCGGCGAGGTCGTCGGCGACGACGAGGGCATCCTCGGTCGGCTGGGCGAAGTGCGTCCCCAGGGCGGCCCGCCGCTGGACGGCCTCGACGACGGCCGGGTGGGCGTGGCCGACGGCCATGACGCCATAGCCGTTGTGGTAGTCGACGAACTCGTTGCCGTCGATGTCCCAGACCCGCGAGCCCTTGCCGTGGCTCACGTAGATCGGGTGCGGCGGGGCGGTCTGCCACGACGACGAGACGCCGCCGGGTAGGCGATGGCCGGCCTCGCGCTGGTAGGCGATGGAGCGCGGCTGCCGGTCGGCCAGGGCCTGCTCTTCGCGGCGGATCAGGGTGTCGACCAGGGCGAAGTCGATCTCGGCGGTGTCGGCGGCGACCATGGCCCATCTCCCCACGCGGTCCGGCCGAGCCTGCGACGGTTCGAGGTCGGCTCGGATACAGCATGGTGCGTCCGCGTCGCGCGGCGGTCCCCTCGTGCGCAGGCCGCGACGCGAGGTGCACGATGGGCGTCGGGGTCATGCGTCCGCCAGCGCCTGACGCCATGGGGGGCACGTCCCCGAGCACGAGAGCAAGGAGCGCCGACCGCGCCGAACGACCAGCCGAACATCGTCGTCTTCTGGGGCGACGACATCGGGATCACGAACCTCAGCTGCTGCGGAGACGGCGCCGAGCAGCCTCGCGCTGACTAGACTCCGCTCATGACCGCCAGCCCCGGCGAACTCGGTGCGGCCGCGGCCCGGATCTCGGCCGTGGGGTCGCGCCTGACGACCGCCGCCGGCCTTGCCGGGATCGCCTTCGCCGTCCTGTTCACCGTGTCGTTCGCCCTCCTCCGGGTCGGGATCCCGCCGGCCGAGGGGCAGGCGTTCGCGACCTGGTGGGAGGCCAACCGCGACCGCGTCGCCGTCGGGACCTACCTCATCCCGTTCACCGGGATCGCCTTCCTCTGGTTCGTGGCGGCCGTCCGGGAGCGGATCGGACGCGGCGAGGGGCTCTTCTTCTCGACGATCTTCCTGGGCAGCGCCCTGCTGTTCGTCGCGACGGCGTTCGTGACGGGGGCGGCCGCGGGGGCGATGCTCGCTGCGGCCGAGACCCTCGAGGCGCGGCGGGCCGCCGAGGTCGCCGCCTTCAGCCACGCGCTCGGCTACGCGCTCCTGTTCGGCTTCGCCGTGAAGATGGGCGGGATGTTCATGCTCGTGGTCGCGAGCATCGGGCGCCAGGCCGACGCCATCCCGCGGTGGGTGGTCATCCTCTCGGTCGTGCTGGGAGCCGTGACGCTCGTCATCAGCACGTTCTGGGACGCCATCGCCCTGGTCTTCCCTGCCTGGGTCGCGATCGTGAGCGCCTTCATCGTCCGGGCGAGCCTCGCCCGCGCAGGGGACGGGGGCTCGGCTACCGCCGCTGGGTGACGGGGTCGGTCGCCCGCTTCCGGGCAGCTGCCGTCCCGCCGCGGCCTGTCGATCCGACGGGGGCCGGCTCGCCCTTCCGTCCCGGGTCGTTTGTCGTTGACAGGCCCCCGGGCCGGCCGTAGCGTCGACCGGGTCGGGCCGCTGCCCGACTGCCCGTGCGGCCCGTCGTCGCAAGCCGGCTGCCGGGCGGGAGCGTTGTGCGTGACAGGGCCCATGAGCGCCCCTCCCCCGACGCCCAGCCCCGCTCGTCCCCGCGAGGCCGGTTCCGCGATGCCCGTGGCGAGAGCCGCCCGATGATCCCCCGATTCCCACGGGTCACCGTCCTTGGGGCCGGGACCATGGGCGCCCAGCTGGCCTGCCTGATCGCCGGAGCCGGCTCTCGGGTGACGCTCCTGGACGTCGACGCGGAGACGGCCGCCAAGGGCCTCGACCGGGCGACCAGGATCAAGCCGGCTCCGCTCTACACCAGGGCCGACCTCGCCAGGATCCGGACGGGCGGGCTCGACGGGCTCGAGGCGGCCGTGGGGGCCGCGGACTGGGTCATCGAGGCGATCGTCGAGCGAGCCGAGCCGAAGCACGAGCTCCTCGCCCGCGTCGATGCGGCCCTCCCGGCGGATGGCGACCGCCCGCTCGTCACGACGAACACGAGCGGCCTCTCCATCAGCGAGCTCGCCGAGGGTCGGTCCGAACGGTTCCAGGGCCGGTTCTTCGGCAGCCACTTCTTCAACCCGCCGCGCTATGCCCGGCTGCTCGAGCTCGTGCCCCACGCCGGGACCGATCGCGTGCGCATGGCGGAGCTGGCCGGGTACGCATCGCTCCTGCTGGGCAAGGGAGCGGTCGTCGCCCACGACACGCCGGCCTTCATCGCCAACCGCCTGGGGGTCCACGGGCTGCTGGCGACGCTGCGCCTGGCCCTCGAGCTGGGGCTCGGCCCGGACGAGGTCGACGAGCTGACGGGCGAGCTGCTCGGACGGCCCAAGAGCGCGACGTTCCGGACGCTGGATCTCGTCGGGATCGACGTGGCGCTCGCGGTCGCCGAGCACTGCCACACCGCCCTGGCCGACGATCCGGAGCGAGCGGCGTTCGATCCCCCGGCGGTCATGCGCGAGCTCGTCGAGCGCGGGGCCCTCGGCGCCAAGGCCGGGGTGGGCTTCTTCCGACGCGAGCCGGACGGGGAGATCCTGGCGCTCGATTTCGAGACCGGCGAGTACCGCCCGCGCCGACGGGTCAGCTCGCGGACGGTCGAGGCCGCGCGCGCGGAAGCGGATCTGTCGCGGCGCCTCGCGATCCTGCTCGCCGCGGCCGGGCGCGATGACGACACGGCCGGCGCGTTCCTCGGCCGCCTGCTGGCCGGCGAGCTCCGCTACGCCGCCGGGGTCGCACCCGACCTCGCCGACGACGCCTGGAGCGTCGACGCGGCGATGCGCTGGGGCTTCGGGTGGACGCTGGGGCCCCTGGAGACGCTCGACGCCCTCGGCGATGCCGGGCAGGCGCTGGTGGCCGAGGGCGCGGGTACCGCGGTGGAGCCGCCGCCCTACTACCAGGACGGCCGAGCCTGGGACTTCCGACAGCTCGCGCTCGAGCCGCCGCCGACGGCACCGCCGCCCATCGACCTGGGCGCGGCCCGCTCGGCTGGCGCGGCCTCGGGCCTGCCGTCCAATGCCTCGGCATCGGTCGTGGAGCTGCCCGAGGGCATCCTGGGCGTCGAGCTCCACGGCAAGCTGAACATCATCGGCCTCGACACGATGGACGTCCTGCTGCGGGCCACGGACCTGGCGTCCGAGCGGTTCGACGGCCTCGTCGTCGGGACCGCGGCGCCCGACTTCAGCGCCGGCGCCAACCTCGTCCTCCTCGTCGTGGAGGCGGAGGACGGCGAGTGGGACGAGCTCGATCGCGCCGTCCGGCGCTTCCAGGCCGTGACGACGGCGCTCCGCTACGCGCCCGTCCCGACGGTCGTCGCCCCGCGGGGTCGGACGCTCGGTGGCGGGGCGGAGCTGATGCTCTCGCCGGCCCGGGTCCAGGCGCTCGCCGAGACCTACGTCGGGCTCGTGGAGGTCGGGGTCGGCCTGGTCCCGGCCGGAGGCGGGTCGGTGGCCATGGCCCGCCGGGCGGCGGCGAGCGTCGCTCCCGGGACCGGGGCGGACGTCTTCCCGGCCTTCCAGCACGTCTTCATGTCGATCGCCACGGCTCGCGTCGCGACGAGCGCGGCCGAGGCGCGTGAGCTATGGCTGCTGGGCGAGGCCGATCGCATCACCGCGGACCCCGACCGCCAGTGGCTCGACGCGGCGCGGCTGGCGCGGACCCTGGCGGACGGCGGCTATCGGCCGCCGAGCCGAGCCCCGTTCCCCGTGCTGGGGCGCCGCGGGATCGCCGCCGCGGAGGCCCTCACCTACAACGAGCTGAGTGCCGGCCGGATGAGCGAGCACGACCGTCGGATCGTCCTGGAGCTCGCCCGGGTCATGGCGGGCGGCGACGTCGCCGAGGGCACGCTCGTCGGGGAGGACCACCTGCTCGACCTCGAGCGAGAGGCCTTCCTGCGCCTGCTGGGCGAGCGACTCACCCGAGACCGGATGCGCCACATGCTCAAGACCGGGAAGCCGTTGCGGAACTAGGAGCGCCGACCATCATGCGCGATGCCGTCATCGTCTCGGGCGTCAGGACCGCCGTGGGGAAGGCGCCGCGCGGCACGCTGCGCGAGACGCCGCCGGAGGTCCTCGCCATGACGGCGATCCGCGAGGCGCTCGCCCGTGCCCCGGGCCTCGATCCGGCCGAGGTCGACGACGTCGTCCTGGGCTGCGCGATGCCCGAGGGCGCCCAGGGCCTGAACATCGCCCGCCAGGTCGCGCTGGGGGCCGGCATCCCGGACCACGCCAGCGCGATGACGATCAACCGCTTCTGCGCGTCCGGGCTGCAGGCCCTGGCCATCGCGACGACGTCGATCCAGACCGGTGTCCACGACGTCGTCGTCGCCGGCGGCCTCGAGTCGATGAGCTTCATCCCGATGACCGGCCACCACTTCGCGCCGGGCCCCGAGCTCGCCGACACGCGACCGCAGGTCTACCTGTCGATGGGGATCACCGCCGAGCGCGTCGCCGAGCGCTACGAGGTGAGCCGCGAGGACCAGGATGCCTGGGCGCTCCGCTCGCATCAGCGGGCATCGGCGGCCCAGAGCGAGGGTCGCTTCCGGGATGAGATCGTCCCGGTGGCCGCCAAGGTCACGGACGTCGGGCCGGATGGGCGGCCCACCGTCCGGGAGGTCGCGTTCGAGATGGACGAGGGGATCCGCCACGACACGGACCCCGAACGGCTGGCGGCCCTCAAGCCCGCCTTCGCCACGAACGGGACGGTCACGGCCGGCAACGCCAGCCAGATGAGCGATGGCGCGGCGGCCCTCGTCGTCATGGAGGCCGGCCGGGCCGCGGACCTGGGGCTGGAGCCGCTGGGCCGGCTGGTGAGCTTCGCGACCGTCGGCGTCCCTCCCGAGATCATGGGCATCGGGCCCGTCGATGCCGTCCCGAAGGCGCTCGGTCGCGCGGGGCTCGGCCTCGACGACGTGGCGGTCGTCGAGCTCAACGAGGCGTTCGCCGCCCAGACCATCGCGGTCGTCCGAGCCCTGGGCCTGGACGAGGAGCGGACCAACCCGAACGGCGGTGCCATCGCCCTCGGTCACCCGCTGGGGGCCACGGGGGCGAAGCTCACGGTCCAGCTCCTCTCCGAGCTCGCTCGTCGCGGGGCTCGCCACGGCCTCGTGACGATGTGCGTCGGGGGCGGCCAGGGCGCGGCGGGGGTGATCGAGTGGCTCGGTGGGCGCCAGCCGGTCCGGGCCGATGGAGGGGAGTCATGACCGTCGAGGCACCAGAGCGCATCGAGAGCGTCCCCGGCGGCGCGTTCCTGACCGGCCCTGTCGGGCCGGGCGGCATCTTCACCATCGAGGACCTGGGCGACGAGCAGCGGGCGATCCGGGACGCCGTCGGCGCCTTCGTCGAGCGCGAAGTGGGCTCACGCCGGGAGGCGGTCGAGGCCCGCGACTACGAGGTCCATCGGACCCTCCTCGAGACCCTTGGCCGTGACGGCTACCTGGGCATCGACGTCCCGGAGGCCTACGGCGGCGCCGGCCTGGACCTGGTCACGTCGCTCGTCGCGACGGAGGCGATGGCCGGGGCCGGCTCGTTCGCCGTCACCTTCTCCGCCCACACCGGGATCGGCACGATGCCGCTCATCTTCTTCGGGACCGAGGACCAGAAGCGGCGCTTCCTGCCCGGCCTCGCCGCGGGCACGACCGTCGGGGCGTACGCGCTGACGGAGCCGTCAGCCGGGTCCGATGCCATGGCCATCCGGGCGCGGGCGGTGCGCGCCGAGGACGGATCCTGGCGCCTGGACGGCAGCAAGCAGTTCATCTCCAACGCCGGCTTCGCCGACCTGTTCACCGTCTACGCCAAGGTCGACGGGGAGCGGTTCAGCGCCTTCCTCGTGGAGCGCACGACGCCCGGGCTCAGCATCGGCCCCGAGGAGGACAAGCTCGGCCTGCACGGAGCATCGACCTGTCCCGTCACGCTCGAGGGTGCGGTCATCCCGGCGGACGCCCTCCTCGGCGAGGAGGGCAAGGGACACCGGGTCGCGTTCAACGTCCTGAACCTGGGCCGCTTCAAGCTCGCCGGTGGATGCCTTGGAGGCATGCGTCCGACCGTCGGGGTCGCGGCCGCCTATGCCGCCCAGCGGACGGCGTTCGGACGCCACCTCATCGAGTTCCCGCTGATCGGCGCCAAGCTGGTGGGGATGACCGCTCGCACGTACGCGGTCGAGTCGGTCGTCTACCGGATCGCCGGGCTCCTCCAGGCCCGTCTGATGGCCGCCGAGGACGCCGACTCGCCCGAGGCGACGCGCAAGGCGCTGGAGGAGTACGCCGTCGAGTGCAGCCTGGCCAAGGTCCTCGCCAGCGAGGAGCTCGGCCACGTCGTCGACGAGCTCGTCCAGGTCCACGGCGGCTACGGCTACGTGGAGGCCTACCCGGCCGCGGTCGCCTATCGCGACGCCCGGATCCACCGCATCTGGGAAGGCACCAACGAGATCAACCGCCTCCTCGTCCCGGGCACGCTGCTGAAGCGGGCGATGACCGGCCGGCTCGACCTGCTGGGACCGGCCCGCCGGGCCGGCGATGCGCTGACGGCCGGCGACCTCCCGAGCTTCGACGGATCGCTCGCCGAGGAACGCGCCTGGGTGAGCGCTACCCGGACCATCACCCTGCTCCTCGCCGGCTCGGCCGTGGAGCGGTTCGGGACGGGCCTGGAGGAGGAGCAGGAGGTCCTCGTCGGCCTTGCCGACCTGGCCATCGACCTGTTCGTCATGGAGAGCGTCGTCGAGCGGGCGGCGAAGATCGCAGGGGCCGGAGAGGGCGGAGCAGCCGGCTCCGCACCGGTCCACGAGGACCTCGCCCGGCTCGTCGTCGCCGAGCGCGCGGCCACGGTCGAAGGTCGGGCCCGCGGCCTTGCGGCCCGCGTCGCGGAGGGGGACCAGGCCCGAACCCTGGTCGCCGGCATCCGCCGGCTCATGCGCGGCGAGCCGCGCGACCGGATCGCGATCTCACGGCGGGTGGCAGCCGCCGTGACGGCCGCGGGCGGATACCCGGTCTGAGAGGAGGTCGAGATGGCGACCGAGCAGCTCACCAGCACCGAGCGGCCCTGGCTCACCCACTACGACGCGGGAGTCCCGCACGAGATCGAGATCCCACGGATCCCGCTGGACGGCCTCCTGCGCCAGAGCGCCGAGCGACGGCCCGACCGCACCGCGATGGTCTTCTTCGGGGCCCGCACGACCTACGAGGAGCTGGACCGGGCGGTCGACCGGTTCGCCCTGGCCCTCCGCCGGATGGGCGTCGAGAAGGGCGACCGGGTCAGTCTCCACCTGCCCACGTC
>DATHYZ010000110.1:0-8468 GCA_035458865.1 Candidatus Limnocylindrales bacterium | reverse complement strand
AAGGTCCATCGGGCGACGGAGTTCCTCGAGGACGGGGACCGGATCAAGGTCACGGTCCAGTTCCGAGGGCGGGAGCTCACCCACCCGGAGATCGGGCGGCGGCTCCTGGATCGCTTCGTCGAGCGGATCGCGGAGCACGGGGCCGTCGAGCGGGGCGCCACGTTCGAGGGGCGGACGATGCACATCATCGTGGCCTCGACGCACAAACCGAAGACACACGAGGCGGGTGGGGCGGCCAAGGAACCCCCGGAGGGCCATCCCGAGTCCGGACCACCCCCCAGCGAGCCCGAGGCGCCGGCGGCGCCTCCGGCAGGAGACTGACCAACCGTGCCGAAGATGAAGAGCCACAAGGCCGCCGCGAAGCGCCTGGGCGCGACCGGGAGCGGCAAGGTCATCCGGGTGAAGTCCTGGCGTGGCCACCATCTCGAGATCAAGTCGTCGCGCCGGACCCGGCGCTACGCCGGCAAGGCCGTCCTGGACCCGTCCGATGCGCGTCGGGTCCGCAAGATGCTGCCGTACCTCTAGGAGCCTCACGTCATGACCCGAGTCAAGCGCGGCGTCACCGCGCACAAGCGCCACAAGCGCCTTCTCGAAGAGGCCGAAGGCCGCCGCGGGACTCGCTCGAAGCTGGTCAAGCCGGCGCGCGAGGCTCAGCTGCACGCCATGGCCTACGCCACGCGCGATCGCAAGCAGCGCAAGCGCCAGATGCGCGCGCTCTGGATCGTCCGGGTCAACGCCGCGGCTCGCCAGCACGGGCTCACCTACGGTCAGCTCGTCGCCGGACTCCGCCGCGCCGACGTTTCCATCGATCGGAAGATGCTCGCCGACCTTGCCGTGCGCGATGACGCCACGTTCGGTCGGATCGTCGAGGTCGCCCGCTCCGCCTGACGAGACGGTCAGACGACCCACGGAACCGCCCTGAGACGAGCCCTCGACCCTGTCGGGGGCTCCTGACTACCCGGACCCGGCAAGGAGGCACGTGGACCGCTCGGAGCTCACCGCCCGACTCGACGCCCTGCGTGACGCGACCATGGCGGAGGCTGCGGAAGCCACCGACGTGGCCACGCTCGAGGCCGTCGGCGTCGAGGTGCTCGGCAAGAAGGGCCGGCTCACCGAGGTGCTGCGCGGCATCGGCGCTCTCGCACCCGAGGATCGCCCCGTCGTCGGGGCGGCCGCCAATGCCGTCCGCGAGGCGATCGAGGCAGCGCTCGACGAGCGTCGCGGCGAGCTGCGTTCCGCGGAGCTCGAGACCCGGCTGGCCGCCGAGGCGGTCGACGTGACGGCTCCCGGGCGCCCGGTCGCCCGCGGTTCGCTCCACCCGGTGGGCGAGACGATGCGCGCCATCGCCGAGGTGTTCGGGCGGTTCGGCTTCACGGTCTTCGAGAGCCCCGAGGTCGAGGACGACGTCCGCAACTTCCAGATGCTCAACATCCCGCCCGACCATCCGGCCCGGGACCTCTGGGACACGCTCTACGTGGACGAACCCGGCTACCTCCTGCGGACCCATACCTCGCCCGGACAGATCGAGGTCATGCACCGGGAGCGACCGCCCATCCGCGCCCTGCTCCCGGGCCGCTGCTTCCGCTACGAGGCGGTGGACGCCTCGCACGGCTTCGAGTTCTTCCAGGTCGAGGGCCTCATGGTCGACGAGGGGACCACCCTGGCCGACCTGAAGGGGCTCCTCGACGAGTTCGCCCATGCGATGTTCGGGGCGGACCGGCCGACCAGGTTCCGCCCGGGCTACTACCCGTTCACCGAGCCGTCCGTCGCCTTCGACGTGGAGTGCGTCGTCTGCGATGGGGTGGGCTGCCCTGCCTGCAGCCGGTCCGGCTGGATGACGATCCTTGGGGCCGGCATGGTCCATCCCGTCGTCCTCCGCTACGGCGGCCTGGATCCCGAGCTGTACCAGGGCTTCGCCTTCGGCATGGGCGTCGAGCGGATCGCCAACCTCCGCCACGCCGTCGGTGACCTTCGCCTGTACCTGGAGAACGACCTGCGTTTCCTGGAGCAGTTCCGATGAGGGTGCCGCTCTCCTGGCTGCGGGACTACGTCGAGGTCGAGCTCGAGGCCGACCGCCTCGCCGAGCGTCTCACCCTGCTCGGCATGGAGGTCAAGGCCGTCGAGCGCTGGGGGGCAGACTGGCGATCGGTGGTCGTCGGCGAGCTGCTCGAGGTCCGGCCACATCCGAACGCCGACCGCCTGTCCCTGACGCGCGTGACCGTGGGCGGCGAGACCCTCGACATCGTCTGCGGCGCCACGAACATCGCGGCGGGTCAGCGCGTGCCGGTCGCCCTCCCGGGAGCGATGCTGCCCGGCGGACGGGCGATCGAGCGGACCGAGAAGATGGGCGTCGTCAGCAACGGCATGCTGTGTTCCGGCGACGAGCTCGGGCTCACCTCCGACGCCGAGGGCATCCTGATCCTGCCCGCCGACACGCCGGTCGGAGCCGGCCTGATGGACCTGTACGGGGACGTCGTGCTGGACGTCGACGTCAAGCCCAACCGGGGCGACGCGCTGTGCCTCGTGGGGCTCGCCCGGGAGGTCGGCGCGGCCACCGGGGCGCCCCTCCGCTTCCCCGATTGCACGGTTGACGAGGGGTCCGACCCGATCGACGCGCTGCTCGCGGTCGAGGTCGAGGATCCCGCCCTGTGCTCGCGGTTCGTCGGTCGGCACGTCAGCGGTGTCGCTGTCGGCCCGTCACCCGATCTCGTCCAGATGCGCCTCATGGCGGCCGGGATGCGTCCGGTCAGCAACGTCGTCGACGCCTCGAACTACGTCATGCTCGAGCTGGGCAAGCCGATCCATACCTTCGACGCGGCCGCGGTGACCGACGGCCGGATCATCGTCCGCCTCGCCCATCCGGGTGAGCGCCTGGAGACCCTCGACCACGTCGACCGGGAGCTCACCGGGGACACGCTCCTCATCGCCGATCCGGCCGGGCCACTCGCTATCGCCGGCGTCATGGGCGGGGCCTCGTCGGAGGTGAGCGGAGTCACCCGCGACGTCGTCATCGAGTCGGCCATCTTCGATCCGGTCTCCATCCGACGCACCGCCTTCCGCTACGCGCTGCGCTCCGAGGCCAGTCTCCGGTTCGAGAAGGGGCAGGAGGACCGGCTCGCTCGGCTCGGGGCCGACCGGACCGCCCGCCTCATCGTGGAGTGGGCCGGCGGAACCGCGGCGATCGGCAGGATCGACACGGCGCCCGACGAGCCGACGCAGGCCCGGGTCGCCTTCCGGCCGTCGCGCGTCGACCGGCTGCTGGGCGCTTCGTTGCGCAGCGACGAGCAGCAGGCCCTGCTGGCCCGGGTCGGGATCGCAACCGAACCTGCGCCCGCGGGAACCCTCGTCCCGATCGCGTCGAGCCCCGAGCCCCTCTCCGTCACGGCGGGCGAGGGCGAGGCGCTGCTGGCCGTCGTGCCGACCTGGCGACGCGACATCTCGGTCGAGGCCGACCTGGCCGAAGAGGTCGCCCGGGTCCGAGGCTACGAGCTCGTCCCCTCGCTGACCCCGGACACCGCCATGCCGTCCTATCTCCCGGATCCGTTGGCGATGCGCCACGCGGTGCGCGAGGCCCTGGCCGGTGCGGGCCTCACCGAGGTGGTCACCCACGCCCTCGTGGCCCCTGCGGCCGACGATCGCTTCGGGCCGCTCGACGACGGTCCTGTCCCGCCGGGCGAGGCGCCGGCCCGCGGGCAGCGGATCACGGTCACCAACCCGCTCTCGCGTGAGCACTCCGTCCTTCGCCGGTCCCTCGTCGGGAGCCTGCTGGATGTCGTCGGCACCAACCTTCGCCACGGCCGCAGCAACGTCGCCGTCTTCGAGATCGGCAAGGGCTACGGCCGTGACGAGGCGGGCATCCGCGAGTGGTGGCGCCTCGGTCTCGCGCTCGCCGGCGCCGCTCGCCCGGCGTTCTGGGCGGACGAGGGCCGGGCGTTCGACCTCGACGACGCGAAGGGGCTGCTCGAGCTCATCGGACGATCCATCGGGGCCGGCCGGACTGCCTACGCACCGCTCCACGATGCACGGGACCTGCATCCGGGACGCTCGGCGAGGATCCGGCTCGGCGAGAGCACGGCCCCCACACTCGTGGGACGAGTGGGTGAGCTCCATCCCGATGCGATCGAGGCGCTCGGGCTCCGGACCGACCGGGTGATCGTCGCCGAGGTCGCCGTCAGTGGCCTGACAGAGGGCGTGCCCCGCCCGGTCGTCGCCCTCCCGCCGCCTCGGTACCCGGCCGTGGAACGCGATCTGGCGATCGTGGTGCCCGAGGCCACCCCGGCTGGAGAGGTGATGGAGACCGTCGGCGCGGCGGCCGGTCCGCTCCTGGTCGGCCAGCGGCTCTTCGACATCTATCGAGGTGCGCCGCTGGCTGCCGGAGACAAGAGCCTGGCCGTGCACCTGGAGTTCAGGTCCGCGGAGCGGACGCTGACCGAGGACGAGGTCGAGACGATCGTCGCCGGGATCCTGGCCTCGCTCGGCCAGCGAGGCTGGTCGATCCGCACCTGACGCGCTCTGGTCGACGACGCTCCGGAGCCGTCCGGTCCGGTTGCGGGCTCGGGAACGGCGCTGCTACGCTGTTCGGCGGCCCGATCGATGCAGCGCCGGGGGCTGCTCGCGTACGCCAGAGGGAAGGGACGCAGTGGACATCGAGGGCTTCCTCAGCTCGCTGAACCTGTTCGACATCGCGGCCTTCCTGTTCCTGTTCGGCATGTTCGTGCTCGGCTTCGCGCAGGGCTCGATCCGACGCCTCCTGGGCCTGGCCGCGATCCTCTTCTCGTTCTTCCTGGCCGGTCAGCTCCGGGACCCGCTCGGCAACTTCCTCGCGCAGGGCTGGACGCAGTTCCCGCAGCAGTACAGCCTGATGCTGGCCTACTTCTTCGTCTTCGCCTTCAGCGCCATCCTCTTCTCGATCATCATCCAGAGCTTCTACAAGCACCAACCGCTGTTCGAGAACGCCACCGCCGTCGACGAGGTCATCGGCGGTCTCATCGGCGTCCTCCAGGGCCTCGTGCTGATCGGCTCGATGATCGTGATCCTCGACTCGTACTTCCTCCTTCCCGTCGGGGCCGTGGAAGGACTGAACGAGCTGCCGTTCCTGCGCCCGATCTTCGACCTCTACACGGACTCCTGGACGGCCGGGTTCTTCCGCGACGTCCTCCTGCCCGCCTTCTTCGCGCTCGTAGGCGCCCTGGTCCCGGAAGAGGTCCGGGCGCTGTACGAGACCACGGCCCCCACCACCTGACCGCCTTCGATCGGGATCTTCTGGCCGGGGAGACCCTTGTCGCCGCGCGCGCGCTGCTGGGAGCGCTGCTCGTGCGCGAGCCCGGACCCGCGGAGCGGGCCGAACGCCGCGTCGGTCGGATCGTGGAGGTGGAGGCGTACATCGGGGAGGACGACCAGGCCTCCCATGCCCGGTTCGGCCCCACGGCGCGGAACGCCGTGATGTTCGGCCCGCCGGGCATCGCCTACGTCTATCTTGTCTACGGGATGTACGACTGCCTCAACGTCGTCACCGAGCCGCAGGGCCGTCCGGCGGCGGTCCTCGTCCGGGCCGTCGAGCCCCTCGAGGGCGTCGACGCCATGCGATGGGCCCGCCTGGAGACCGCGGCGCGACGCCGTTCGGTACGACAGGACCCGGGTGTGGAGGGATCCCGCCTGAGACGCCTGCCCGCCGATCGCCTTGCCAGCGGCCCCGGGCTCGTCGGGGCGGCCTTCTCCGTCGATCGGACCGACACCGGGTCGGACCTGTGCGATCCTGCGGCCTCCCTGCGACTGGAGGCGCAGAGCGTGCCCCCAGCCGCGATCGTGACAGGACCACGGGTCGGCATCGCCTACGCCGGGCCGCCGTGGACGGCCAAGCCGTGGCGCCTCGCGCTCGCAGGTCATCCATCGGTGTCAGCCCCACCCATCCAGGGGCGGGCGTCGTGATGGACGACCGCAGCCTCCAGGTCCTCGAGTTCCCGCAGGTTCGCGACCGGCTCGCCGAGGCCACGTCGTTCGGCCCCAGCCGGCGCCTGGCCGAGGCGCTCGCACCGAGCGCCGATCCGGTGCTGGTCACCCGAGGGCTCGACGAGACCGACCAGGCGCGGCAGCTGCTCGAGGAGCGGTCGACGGTGGGGATCGGCTCCGCCCATGACATCGGGCCCTCGGTGGCCCGGGCGGCCCGGGGTGGACGACTCGATCCTGGCGCGTTCGTCGAGATCCTCGAGACGCTTGATGCCGCGGCCAGGCTCCAGACCGCCCTGGCGGACGACCGACGGCCGCTCCTGCGGGACCTGGCTCGGCAGCTGCACGCCCTCCCGTCGCTCCGGGCCACCCTCGGGCGGAGCTTCGATCCCACCGGCGCCCTCCTCGATACGGCGTCCCCGCGCCTGGGGGCGCTCCGGGTCGCGGTCCGCGTCGCCTACGACCGTCTCCGGCGACGCCTCGACACCCTCGTCCACTCGGAGCTGGCCGGCTCGCTCCAGGAGCCGATCGTCACCCTGCGGAACGGCCGCTATGTCGTCCCGGTCCGCTCGGATGCGCGAAGCCGGGTCAAGGGCATCGTCCACGACGCCTCTGGGAGCGGCCAGACGCTCTTCATCGAGCCGCTCGTCGTCGTTGAGCTCGGCAATGCGTGGCGCGAAGCGGCGGCCGCCGAGGAGGAGGAGGTCGGCCGGATCCTCGATGAGCTCTCGACCCTCGTCGGCGCGAACGCGACCCTGCTGCACGAGACGCTCGAGGCCCTGGCCCGCTTCGACCTCTGGGCGGCCAAGGCCAAGCTCGCGGCCGAGATGGACGCGGTCCGAGCCGAGAGTGCCGATCGACCCGAGATCATCCTGCTGGGAGCGCG
This sequence comes from Candidatus Limnocylindrales bacterium, assembly GCA_035458865.1. Taxonomy (GTDB): domain Bacteria; phylum Chloroflexota; class Limnocylindria; order Limnocylindrales; family CSP1-4; genus DATHYZ01. Next base: position 1,636 of record DATHYZ010000110.1, on the reverse strand, counting down.
TCACCCCGGTCTGGTCGGTCGGGTCGTTCCCATCGACGTCCGCCTGGGCGATGGCTTCAGCGCCCTCGTCGTGACCGGCCCCAACACCGGCGGGAAGACCGTGACCCTGCGGACGATCGGTCTGCTCTGCCTGATGCACCAGGCCGGGCTCCACGTGCCCGCTGACCCCGGCAGCCGGCTGCCGGTGCTGGAGGACGTCTTCGCCGACATCGGCGACGAGCAGTCGATCGCCCAGTCGCTGTCGACGTTCTCGGGTCACCTCCGGCGGATCATCCGGATCGTCGGCGCGGCCGGCCCGAACACCCTCGTCCTCCTGGACGAGCTCGGCGCCGGCACCGACCCCACCGAGGGCTCGGCCCTGGCCCAGGCCCTGCTCGACCACTTCATCCGGTCGGGGAGCCTGGTGGCGGCGACGACCCACTACGCCGAGCTCAAGGCCTACGCGCACACGGCACCCGGCGCGATGAACGCCGCGGTCGACTTCGACCTCGAGACCCTCAGTCCGACGTTCCACCTGACGATCGGCCTGCCCGGCGGCAGCCAGGCCTTCGCCATCGCGGAGCGCCTCGGACTTGATGCGACGATCGTCGCTGACGCACGCTCCCGCCTGACGGAGTCACAGCAGGCGTTCGAGCAGACGCTCGCGTCGATCCGTGAAGCCGAGGGCGCCACGGCCGAGGCCCTCGAGGGGGCGCGGGCGGACCGGGCCCGCGCCGCGGAGGAGCGACACCAGGCCGCGGAGGAGCGACGCCGAGCCAGGCGCGAGCGGGACGACGTCGTCCGCGACGCGCGCGAGGAGGCCGATCGACTCCTCGAGGAGGTGCGAGGGGCCGTCAGGGAGACCCGCCGGGCCCTCGAGCGCGAGACGGTCACCGCGCCCGCCCTCGACGCGGCCGTCGACGCTGCCGAGGCGGCCGTGGCCCGCCTGCCGGTCGTCGACGCGCCCGCCCCGGAGGCACCGCGGGTCCGTCGATCATGGCGGGTGGGGGAGCATGCACGAAGCCGGTCAGGAAGCTGGGAGGGGCGGATCGCCGCGCTGGATCGGCGGGGCCGCCGGGCGACGCTCGAGAGCGGCGAGATGCGCATCTCGGTGACGCTGGACGACCTCGAGCCGGTCGCCGCCAGGGCCACACCTGCCCCGCCATCTGCGCGATCCGGCGGTGGGGCAGGCCAGCTCCAGCTGGGGCGCGTCCGAGCGATCGCAGCATCCCTCGACCTTCGAGGTGCCCGGGTCGAGGAGGCCCTCGAGTCGCTGGCGCGCTATCTCGACGACGCGTCCCTGGCCGGGCTCGACCGGGTGACGATCGTCCATGGCCTCGGGACGGGCGCCCTGCGCGACGCGGTCCGCGCGGAGGCGGGCTCACACCCGCTGGTCCGGTCGGTCCGTCCGGGTGACCGCGGCGAGGGCGGCGACGGCGCGACCATCATCGAGCTCTAGGACGCCGCGCGCCTCCCGCCGAGGCTACGGGACCGGGGACGGGATCGGCTCGGGTGTCGGCTTGCCGCCGGGTTTCGGGCTCGGCTCCGGCGACGGCGCCGGGGTCGGAGTCGGCTTGCCGGGCTTCGGCGTCGGTGATGGCGACGGCTCGGGTGTCGGTGTCGGGATGCACGGCGTGGGCGTCGCCGCCGGGTCGAG
>DATHYZ010000109.1:0-16618 GCA_035458865.1 Candidatus Limnocylindrales bacterium | reverse complement strand
CAGGGGGTCGTCGTCGGCACCGTGGAGCCGCTCGAGGGCGGTCCTGCGGCTGCCGCCATCCGCCTCCTGCCACAGCGGCCGGGTGCCGCCGCCGAGACCGTGGAGGAGCAGGGTGGCCGGTGCGTCGCCGGGGGCGTGCTCGCGGATGCCATCCAGCCGGTCATCGGCGTCGTCCATCTCGTCGACGAGCCCATCGAGCGGGTCACGGTCGAACGGCTCTTCGTTGGGGGGCGGGTCCTCGGCGTGCCGGTCCGGACCGTCATCGACCCGGTGCCCGGGCTCGTCGTGATCACGCCGGTCGAGCCTGACGGCTGGCAGGTCGGGCACTACCGGATCGCCCTGCGAGGTGACGGGGTCGATCTCCGCCACGTCATCTGCCTGGGGCCGGGCCCGGGCGCCCGTGCGGCGGTACCGGACGAGGCGAGCTCTCGCCGGGCCTACGCCGTCGAGTCCGAGCGGCAGCATCGATGAACGGGCCTCGATCGATCGACCCCCGGCCGGCCGATGCGCCGGACCTGGACGGGCCCTCGCGGTCCGCGGAGACCGGGGTCGCACGTGACCTTCGGGTGGACGTGGCCCCACTCGGCCGCCGGCGCCGGTCACCCGACCGGGCCGTCGTCGTGGCCGTCCTCGCCGGCCTGTTCGTCGCCATCGCGATCGTCAAGCCATGGGAGCTCGGCCAGACCCAGGGTTCGTCGGCCGCATCCGATCCCTCGCCGGTCCCTTCCGTGTCCCCGACGGCAACCTCGCCCGCGGTCAGGGAGCCGCTGCCGATCGAGCCGCCCGGGTGGGCGACCCTGGCCGCCGCCGTGGCGCCGCGGGACGCCTGGGGGGTGCGGGTGCTCACCGACGCCCCCACGCCGGTACGCTCGGGCACCACCGCCGTCCCGGGCGCCGGCCGCACGGTCCCGGTCGGCGCGGGGGTCGTCCCCCTCGGGGACGGCGGAGCCCTCGTGGAGCGATGGTTCCCGGCCCGGAAGCCGTACCAGGGCCTGCCGGGTCGTCTCGAGCGTCGGGCAGGTCTCACCTGGCACCTGATCGTGCCGCCGAGCGAGGAGCCGGTCCGCCTGGTCGCGCTGACCAGCCCGACGGACGTCGCCCCGCTCGACGTCCGCCTGTGGCGGATCTCCATCCAAGGCCTCGAACGCCTGGACGCGGCGCGCCCGGCTGGGGACGCCGGGCTGGGCGACTGGTACTTCCTCCCGCCGACCGTCGACGGGCGCGCCCTGCCGGCCTGGCCGGCCGGCTGGTACCGGATGGAGGTCCTGACGGCGGACGGGATCTCCCGGATCGGCCTCCGCGTCGACGCGAGCCCCACGACATCGAGCGCCTGGCCTTCCCAGGCCGACGACCCCGCCGGAGCGCCCGTCGATGCCGTCGACGGTCCGGAGCCGCTCGACCGGGGCCCGGATCGGCAGCCGAGCCGCCCCGAGGCGTTCATGATCATCGGGGATGCGGTCGCCAGCCTTCCGGTGCGGATCGGTGAGCCGCTCGACGACGTGCGGCGCTCCTGGCTCGGAGTCGTTCCCCGCGAGGGGCCCTTCGACCTGCCCCGGATGGCGTCCGTCCGCATCCCGGACGCAGCCGGCTTCGGCCTCCGCTTCCCCGACGGGGCGACCCGGGCCCGCCTGACCGCCACGTCGCTCGTCGGCCCGGGTCGGTCACGCACGGCCACCCGAAGCGGCGTACATGCCGGGGCCCTGGGCGGATCCCCCTGGGCCGTGGTCGACGCTCCGGCAGGCAGCTGGTGGCCGCCCGGGGTCCACCGCCTCGACGCGACGTGGCGCGACGTGACCGGCACCCTCCAGCGAGCCAGCTACCACGTGGACCTCCTCGCCGGTCGACTGACCTCCACGCCCACGATGCTGGCGGCGACCCGAGCCTGGGCGCGGCACGTCGGGCGGTCCGGCGTGGTCGTGGGTCTCGTCGAGCCGCTCCGGGTCCCGCCGTCGGAGGCCGCCATCCAGCTGACGGCACAGGTGCCGGCCGCGTCGCCCACCGAGGCGGTCGGCCGCGACGCTGCCTGCCGGATCGGGAGCGGCCTCGCCGGCACGCGTCGGCCCATCGGCATCCTCACCGGCTCGTCGACCGGCATCGACGCCCTCGAGGTGCTCGAGATCCAGGCCTACGCCCGCCCCCGCACCGTCGCCGTCCGCGCCGTGCTCGAGCCCCTCCCGGGCCTCGCCGTCATCGGCCCCGACGACCCTGCCGGCTGGAAGGCTGGACGCTACGCCGCGCGCGTCCACACCGAGGCCGGATCGCTCACCTACGGGTTCTGCGTCGAGTAGGCCCCGGACGGGTCGTCCGTGAAGCCGGTATGCTCCGATCACATGCGGCGCAACCTCCCGCGGAAGGTGCCCCTCGCCGAGCTGCACTGCCATCTCGGCGGCGCCGTCACGCCGGCGATCATGTGGAGCATCGCCCACGCCCAGGGGATCAAGCTTCCCTCGCGCGACTACTGGGCGTTCCGCGACATGATCACCGTCAGTCCGCGTCGGGCCAAGAGCTTCGACGGCTACCTCCAGCTCTTCCACTGGACGGAGCTCATCCAGTCGTCACCGACGGCCGTGGAGCGCTCGGTCTACGAGGTCATCGGCGGCGCCTACCGCAAGAACAACATCACCACGATGGAGCTCCGCTTCAACCCGATGAAGCGGAACCGCGGTGGTGAGCAGGACCTCGACCACATCATCGCCGCGGCACTGCGGGGGATGGACCGGGCCACGCTCGAGTACCCCGTCAAGCCCGGGCTGATCTTCTGCCTCGACCGGGCGTTCCCGTACGAGCTCAACGAGATCATCGCCGAGAAGGCCATCGCCTGGCGCGACCGAGGCGTGGTCGGCATCGACGTCGCCGGGCCGGAGTCCGCCACGTTCCGCGTCGCCGACTACCGGCGCCTGTTCCGTCGAGCCCGCCAGTACGGGCTGGGGATCACGGTCCACACCGGCGAGGCCGGGCCGGTCGAGGAAGTCGCCCGCGTCGTCGAGCTGCTCGAGCCGGATCGCATCGGGCACGGGGTCAAGGCCGCCTACGACCCCCGGGCCATGGACATGATCCGCGAACGCGGCATCGTCCTGGAGATCTGTCCGTCCTCGAACCTGAACACGGGTGTCGTCTCCGGCTGGGACGAGTTCCGCTGGATCTTCGACCAGTTCCGGCGGAACGGCGTGCGGTTCACGATCAGCACCGACGGGCCCGAGATGCTCAAGACCTACATCCGCGACGAGATGGCGACGCTCGGTCGGCTCGGGATCCTGACCGTCGACGAGCAGGTCCGGGCGGCCGAGACCGCTCTCGCCTCGAGCTTCGTGCCGAACGTCTCCGACGTGCCGCTGCCGGACCTGGAGCCGGCCCCGCGCGAGGTCGTCGAGCGCGAAGAGGCCTAGGCTCGGGGCTCCGCGGGCTCCGCGGGCTCCGCGGGCTCCGCGGGTGGATCGCCGACCCGGTAGACGCAGGCCCGGTCCCCGGAGGCGATGTGGGATTCGCGGACGACCTCGTCTCCGAGCAGCTCGCGGAACAGCTGCAGCTCGGCCTCGCAGGCAGCCGGCTCGTCCGCGGCGACGTCGTGGATGGCGCAGTTGTGCTGGCGGATCCGGACCTGGCCGTCCGGGCCGGTGACGGTGTCGGCGAGATATCCGTGGGCGTCCTGGAAGACCGCCAGCTCCCGTGCCTTCGCCTCCATCGAGCGATCCCCGTTCAGGCGCTCGTCGAGGTGGCGGCTGGCCCGCTCCGCCATGTCTCGTCGACGCGCCTCGAAGATCTGCCGGACCAGGTCGTCGTCACCGACCCGACGGATCGCGGCGAGCAGGCCGCGGGCGAGCCCGTCGTAGGCCGCCGGGAAGAGCGCCTGGGCCTGCTCGGTGAGGTCGTAGCGATGGCGTGGGCGGCCGACGCCGTGGCGCTCGGGCTGGTGCTGCACGAGCCCCGCGGCCTCGAGGCGGCGGAGCTGCCCCAGGACGCCGGTCCGGCTAGCCCCCAGGGCCGCGGCGATCTGGTCCGGCGTGGCCGGTCCGGACTGGCGAAGCCTGACCAGGATGGCCCGGCGCAGGGACGGCTCGGTCTCGGGAGCGGCGAGATCAGCCGGCGGCGCCCCGTCGGGCGCCACCCCGGGCCCTTCCATGGGCGGAACCCTAGCATCGGTCGCCACGGAGCGCCTGCGACGCGTTCCTGGGTCCGGCCGACCCTCCTCAGCCGCCCGTGTCCTTCGGCCCGCCGGCACCGGCCTCGAGGGTCTCGCGCAGGACCTGCTTGAAGGCGGGAGCCCAGGGGCCCTGGCCCACCATCACGAAGGGCGAGGCGTCCAGGGCCTCGAACGAGCCTGGATCGGTGACGAACGCGGCCGCGCATCGGTCGACCTTGGGGCGCTGCCGTTCGTAGGCCGCCTCGTTGCGGAAGATGAAGATCCGGATGACGAGCGGCTCGACCTGGTCGAGGCCGTGGGCACTGAAGGCGATCGACGCCGGGACGAGGTCGGGGTCGGTGCAGCCGGCGTCGCCCGACACCACGTCGGCCACCGTCACGCCCCGGCGCTGGAGCTCCACGGCCAGGCCGATCATGTCCGTCGGCGTGGGGTCCGGCTCGCCGATGACGGTCGTGGCGCGACAGCCGGCGACGATCCCGGCGACGAGCACGAGCAGCAGGACGGCGGCCGGGGGAAGGAACCGGGAGAGTGGCACGCCGGGAGCCTAGCATCGGTCGTCCCGGGTCGCCCCCGGCGGTACCCTGCCCGGGCCTTGGGACGGTCCCGGAGTGGACGGCTGTCGCCTCGGGTGGCCCTCCTGGTGGTCGCCGCCCGGCTCGGCCCGCCGGCTCGCCCGCCGCCCCGCCGGGGACGCCATCGGGCGCCGGTGTCGTAGGATGGGCCGGCGCCGGCCAGCCGGATCCTGCCGTGAGCCCAGCTGTGCCGCATCCCCGGTCCCGTCGCGAGGAGTCCGTGCCTGAGATCCGCCCGTTCCGAGGCCTCCGCTACGACCCCGATGTCGTCGGCGACATGGCGGCCGTCGTGAGTCCTCCGTACGACGTCATCTCGGCGGACCAGCGCCGGCGCCTCGTGGAGCGCCATCCGGCCAACGTCGTGGCGGTCGAGCTGCCCGTGGAGGAGACCGGCGACGAGCCCGACGACCGCTACCGCCGGGCGGCCCGGATCTTCGCCGGCTGGCGCTCGGACGGGACGCTCCGCAAGGACCCCCGACCAGCGGTCTACGTGTACGAGCAGACCTACGCCGTGCCCGGCTCGACCGAGATCCGGATCCAGCGGGGGTTCTTCGCCCGGCTGCGGCTGGAGCCGCTCGGCGCCGCCGGCGGTGTCCTGCCGCACGAGCGGACCCTCTCGGGCCCGAAGGAGGACCGCTACCGGCTGCTCCGGGCGACCGGGGCCAACGTTTCGCCGGTGGTCGTGATCCAGCAGCCGCAGGACGAGACCGATCGACTGCTGGCCGCCGTCGCCAGCGAGCCCAGCGCCGTGGACCTGACCGACGAGGACGAGGTCCGCCATCGACTCTGGGTCGTCCCCGACGACGGCCGACCGGACGGCCGCGCGGCCCGGCTCTGCGCGCTCGCCGGGCAGGGGCCGGTGACCATCGCCGACGGGCACCACCGCTACGAGACGGCGCTCCGCTACCGCGACGAGCGGCGGGTGACGCGGTCCGGGGAGCAGGACCCGCCCTTCGACCACCTGCTCGTCCTCGTCCTCGGGCTGGGGACGACACGTCCGACGATCCTGCCCACCCACCGACTCGTGACCGGCCTCGGGGACGACGGAGCGCGACGCCTGCTCGAGCGGGTCGGGGAGCTGTTCGAGGCCGAGCCGGCGTCGCCGGAGGAGGTCGTCGACCGGATGGCGGAGGCGCCTCCCGGGGACGGCGGCCGCTTCGGCCTGCTCACCCATGTCGGCTCGGCGGTCCTGCGGGTCCGCCGAGAGACCGTCGAGCCGCTGCTGCCGGCCGGCGGGCGGGCCCTGCGCCACCTCGACGTCACCGTCCTGGGCGTCGCCCTCGACCGGCTCGCCGGCGTGGACCCGGCCGCCGTTGCCGCCGGTGACCGTGTCCGCTACACGAAGTCGGCGCCCGACGCCGCCGCGCTCGTGGCCGATCCGGGCAGCGGCGTCGACGCCGCCTTCCTGCTGGACCCCACACCGGTCGAAGCCGTGGTGGCGGTCGCCCGTGACGGGGACGTCATGCCCCAGAAGTCGACCTACTTCTATCCCAAGGCCATCACCGGCCTGGTCATCAATCCTCACGAGTCCTGAGCCGATGCCCGATCCACTCGACCCTTCCACCGTCAACGGCCAGCGCACCGAGCCGTCGGTCACGCGTCCGGCAGTGCCGGCCCGGCCGGTCCGCAAGGACGAGATCGAGCTTGCCGAGCGCGGCGTGTACGTCGAGTCGTGGCTCCCCGAGCGCAAGTCCCGGCGCAAGCCGCTCCTGTTCGTCCACGGGGAGCTGGCCGGGTCCTGGCTGTGGGAGCGCTGGCTCCGACACTTCGCCGGACGTGGCTGGGAGGGTCACGCGGTCAACCTCCGCAACCACTTCTGGTCCCAGGCCGCCGATCCGACGACGCTGTCGATCGAGTCGTACACGGACGACGTGCTGGCCGCCCTCGAGCGGCTCGGACCGTCGACGGTCCTGGTCGGTCATGGCATGGGCGGCCTGCTCGCCCTCAAGGCGGCCGAGCGGTCGCCGATCGCGGCGATCGTCCTCCTGAGCGCCGAGCCGCCCCTCGAGCTGCGAGCGCCGGCGCGGCCGCATCAGCTGCGGGAGGTGCCGGACGTCTACGGGCGCTCGCTCATCGGCTGGTCGACGCTGCCGGAGCGGCTCCTGCGGGACCATCGCGACCTGACCCTCGACGACGTGCTCCGGGTCCAGCATCTGCTGGGCCAGAAGCCGCACGAGTCCGGTCGGGCCCGTCGCCAGGTCCTGGGCGGGGTGAGCGTCGACCGCCGCGCCGTGGCCGAGGTCCCGCGACTGGTCATCGGGGCGGGGCTCGACACCTACGTCCCGGAGGGATCGTCGGAGCGGCTCGCCGAGTGGCTCGGCGCCGAGTACGAGCCCTTCGGTGCGCACTCGCACTACGGTCTCGTGCTCGGCGAGCAGAGCTACCTCCAGGTCGCCGAGGCGGTCCGGGCCTTCCTGGAAGCCCATCGGCTCTGAGCCGTCCAGCAGGGTGCGGACGGACCTGTCGTTGACCGTCCCGCGGAGCCCTTGCTATCATCCCGGCCGTCCCGACCTCGGTCGAGACGCCGACGCCGCATTCGTCTAGAGGCCTAGGACACCGCCCTCTCAAGGCGGAGATCACCGGTTCGAATCCGGTATGCGGTACCAGCACAACCCCACGCCCCCGGACCGCGCCCCGGGGGCGTTCTCCTATCCGGAGGAGGCGGTCGTGACCGAGCGACGGCTGGTCATCCTGGCCGAGGGGAACCTCCGTGTCCACGACGCCAAGACCGCCGTGGGCGTGATGCGCTACGGGACGGACCACGTCGTCGCCGTCCTCGACTCCGAGCGAGCGGGGATGACCGCCGGTGAAGCCCTCGGCCTGTCCGGTGAGCGGTTCCGAGTGCCCGTGCTCGCGACGCTCGACGAGGCCCTGGCGTCCACGCCGGCCCCGACGGCGCTCCTCATCGGCATCGCCCCGACCGGTGGCCGGCTGCCGTCGGCATGGCGATCCCTCGTCCTCCAGGCCATCGACGCAGGTCTCGAGATCCACTCGGGCCTCCACACCTTCATCGGGGACGATCCGGAGCTGGCCGCGGCTGCGGCCCGCCGAGGGGTCGCCATCGTCGACTACCGGCGGCCGCCGGAGCGGATGGAGACATCGGTGGGTCGGCGGCATGCGCCCGGCAAGCGGGTCATCCTGACGGTCGGCACCGACTGCGCCATCGGCAAGATGTCGGTCGCCCTCGATCTCCGGCAGGCGGCCCTCGAGGCCGGCGACGCGGCCACGTTCGTGCCCACCGGCCAGACCGGGATGATGATCGAGGGCTGGGGGGTCGCCGTCGACCGGCTTGTCGCCGACTTCCTCCAGGGGACCTGCGAGTGGCTCATCGAGGAGGGCGAGGCCCGCGGCGACTGGGTCCTCGTCGAGGGCCAGGGGTCCCTGGACCACCCGGCCTACTCCTCGGTCACGCTGGGGCTCATCCACGGCTGCACGCCCCAGGCCATGGTCATGGTCCACAAGCCCGGGCTCGACGACCACGACTTCGAGCACCTGCCGGACCGGCGCTTCCCGATCGCCGATCTGCCCTCGTTCATCGAGCTCCACGAGCGGTTGGCGGGTGTCGTGGCCCCGTCGAAGGTCGTCGCCATCGCCCTCAACACGTCGCTGATCGCGGACGAGACAGAGGCCCGTCGGGTCATCGGCGAGACGGCCGACCTGACCGGCCTGCCCTGCGACGATCCGGTCCGGTTCGGCGGTGGCGACCTCTGGGCGCGGATCCGGACCGCGGTCGACGCGCTGCCGTGGGTCGACCCGGGGCCGGTGGCATGAGCGTCGTCGCGACCGGCACCATCGAGGCCGCCTCGGGCTGGCGGCTCGTCTGGCAGGTCCTGCACCTCGACCTGCGTGATCCGTTCGTGATCGCCCGCTCGAGCCACGGCGCGGGGCGCTGGGTCACGACGGTGGTGGTCGAGGTGGACCACCCGGACCACCCGGGCCACGTCGGCCTCGGCGAGGGCTATCCCGACCCGTACTACGGCGAGACGCCGGCGACGATGGCGGCGGTGCTGCCGGCGCTCCTCGACCAGGTGGATGGGCGGGTCCTGTGCTCCGACGCGGCGATGGCGCGGGCTGGCCTGGCCGCCTCCACGGACGCCTTCGACGAGGTGATCCGAGGGCATGGGGCCGCCCGCTGCGCCCTCGACATCGCCCTCCACGATCTGGCCGGTCGCCTGACCGGGCTTCCGGTGCATCGTCTCGTCGACCTGCCGGCAAGGATCCCTCCGACCGACTTCACCCTCGGCATCGATGCCCCGGAGGTGGTCGCGGAGCGGGCCCGTCGGGCGTCCGCCTTCCCCGCCCTCAAGATCAAGGTCGGTGGTCCCGACGACCTCCGCACCCTCCAGGCGGTCCGCGAGGTCTACGGCGGCCCGATCCGCGTCGACGCCAACACCGGCTGGGACCCCGAGGACGCCGAGCGTCTCGTGCCCGAGCTGGTCCGTCTCGGGGTGGAGCTGATCGAGCAGCCCTTCCCGGCCCGTCGCATCGACCAGCTCGCCCGGCTCCAGGCGCGGTCGCCGCTCCCGATCGTCGCCGACGAGAGCGCTGTCGCCATCGAGGATCTCGAGGGTCTGGTCGGGGCCGTCGACGGGGTCAACGTCAAGCTGGCCAAGTGCGGCGGGATCGAGCCGGCCCGACGGATGCTGGCGCGGGCTCGCGAGCTCGGCTTCCGGACGTTCCTCGGCTGCATGGAGGAGACGTCCGTCGGCATCGCCGGCTCGGCCGCCGTGGCCTCCCTTGCCGAGTGGGTCGACCTCGATGGGTGCCTCCTCCTCGCGGACGATCCCTTCGAGGGCCTCGAGCTCGATCCGGACCACCGCTGGGTGCTCTCCGACCGCCCCGGCCTCGGGGTCGACCGGCGTCCCTGAGCCCGCCGCGCCGCCCGGCAGCGATCCGCGTCGGGAGCGGCCGGGCGAGCGCTGCCGGTCCGAACGGCCGTTCCATGTGGACAAGTTCGTGGACAAGTTCGTGGACGAACCCCCTCCACGAGTCCGGCGACTTCGCCTACCATCAGAGCCACGGTTCCGCCGGGCATCGGACCGAAGGTAGGTCGGGCGCGACGCCCGATCGCGGCACCGTCCCCATCTCGACGGTCGCGGTCGCGTGCGCCCCGCGAACGACCGTGAGCGCGCGCGAGGGACAGGAGGACCCCTATCGATGGACCCCCGGCTGCCTGCGGCCGATCGGCAGACCGATGACGCTGCCGACTTCGTCCGCTTCTGCTACCAGCGACGATCGGTCGGCTGGCCGGAGCTGTATGACGAGATGTGCTCGGTCTCGCACCGGGGGGCGTTCCGCGGCTGGGGACCGGACGAGCTCGCCGCCAATGGCATCGGCTTCGGCCTCTTCGAGCTGCCGGCGCTCGCCGCCCTGGTCCAACAGGTCGTGGCCGAGGAGCAGGAAGCTCGCCGGGCGACGCTCGTTCGGGGTGGGCGTCGGCCCCGCCCGGAGGTCGTCGAGGAGAGCGGATCCCCGGCCGATCCGGTCGGCCTGCAGGCGGCGGTGGCGGCCGGCTGATCGGGCCGCCGCACCGCCCGGCGCCTAGGCGCGGATGCGCCGCCGGGCCATCTCGCCCTCGATCTGGCGCTCGGCCTCGACATACGTGTCGATCTGCTCGCGGAGCTGGTTGGCCTCCGGCGTGTAGAGGTGCACCTGCTGCTGGAGGATGTAGCTCAGGCGTCGGCTCGTCATCCGCGCGTGGTCGAGGTTCTTCATGAGCACGAGCGGATCCATCGCCGCGAGGTCGGACGGCTGGTACATCTGCTTCATGCGCGCATCCTACCGCGGTCGGGGGTCCGCCGACCGGGTCCGGGCGGTGCGATCCGGGCGTCGGGAGCGACCCGACCGGGTCGCCACGGAGGCGCGGTTCAGGCGACCCGCGGACCCCGGGGCGGCCAGGTCCAGTCGACCGGGACCGGAGCCCCCGCGAGCGCCCGCCGACGTCCGATCTCGCTGGCTCCGAGGACGAGGATCGCGTCGGTCGCCGTGGCCCGTCCGGCCTCCTTGCCCCAGACCCGGGTGACCTTGCGGGACGGCGCGACCGGATCGCGGACGATCCCCACCAGAGCGTAGCCGCCGGGCCGCGCGGCCTCCTCCCAGACCGCCTCCGCCAGGCCCAGGCCGTCGGCGCTTCGCCGACCTCGGTCGGTCTCGACGTCGCCGATGACCAGGACCACGACCGCGTCGTCGGCGAGCGCCTCGTGGAGGCCGCCCAGGACCTCGGCCATGAAGGCGAGGTACGGCGCCCGGCGATGGGCATCGTCGAGCGCGGCGTCGATCGCCCGACTGTCGAAGCCCAGGAGCCACGTCCGCAGCCAGTTGTAGTAGCCGTACTTGAGCACCCGCAGGTACGGCGGCGAGGTGACGACGAGCCGAGTGCGCTCCGGCAGGCCGCGCGCCCGGAGGGCCTCTGGGGCGCGAGCCCCGACGTCCCGCGCGTCGCCGGCCAGCGCGAGGCCGGGGGTCGTGGGCAGCGGGTCCCGGTGGAGGCGGGCGAGCTTGGCCTCGAGCAGGGCGAATGCATCGCGCCGGGGGGCCTCGTAGCCGGTCGTGGCGGCGAACCGCCGGACGTAGCCCGGGGCCATGCTGAAGGTGTTCGGCATCAGGGTCGTGAGGTAGCCGGCGGTCTTCCCGTGGAGGATCCCGGCGAGCGCGGCGGCGAGAGACCGGTCCGTCCGGTCGGTGAGATCGAGCTGCGAGCGCAGTGCGAGCACCTGGCCCAGGGTCCATGGGTCGAAGGCGAGCGCGACCTCGGCCGGGACCGGCTCGGTGCCGGCGTCGGGGCCCAGGCCGGAGCCGGCCGACGGGACGAGGATGCCTCCGGCACCGGGATCCGCCGCCACCGTCCGGCCGAGGTCCGTCCACTCGCCCTCGCCTCGTCGATGGGCGAGGCGGAGCACCGCGAGACGCGTGGCGTGCTCGGCCCGGGTGGCCGGCTCGACCTTGGCCGCCGTCAGCAGGTGGGCCAGGGGGTTGAGGTCGTTGCCGACCCCGATGCGTCCCTCGACGATGGCCTGCAGTGGCGTGGTGCCGCGTCCGGCGAACGGGTCGAGGACGACATCGCCGGGCCTGGAGTAGCGGGCCACGAAGGCGTGTGCCAGGGCCGCCGGGAAGCTCGCGAGGTAGGAGCAGAGCGGATGGAGGCTGTGACCCCAGAGGCGCGGCTGGGAGCCCCAGTCGGCTTCGATCCCGACCTCGGGCAGGCCATGGGGCAGGCCCAGGCTCAGCTGTCGGGCGGCGACCGGGGCAGGAGCGACCCGCGGGGCGGTTCGGGACATCCGGTGGTCGGACCTCGGGCGGCGTCGGTGGGCTCCGACGCACGGGCCCGGGAGCGTAGCACCCGTCCCACCCCCTGACGACCCCGTCGGATGCCCTATGGTCGGGCAGGACCTCCCGCGGGCCACCTCCCTCGGCGAGCGCCGGCGGCGCCCGGGCGGCTAGGATGCGCGGCAGGTTGGTTCACCCGGCCGGAAGGAGGGAGCCCATGCTTGCCGTTCTCGTCACCGCGGTCGCGACGCTCCTCGTGCTCCTGGTGATGGACTTCGTGGACCTCGGCAACTTCCTCGTCGAGGGCCTCATCGCCGTCGTCATCGGGGCAGGCGCCGGCCTGATCGTGCCGTGGTACACGGCGCGGCAGCGCCGCAAGGAGCGCCGGAGCTAGGTCCAGGCCCGGGCCGCCTGCCGCGGCGGTCCGGGAGCGGACCCTAGACCTTGTCGAGCAGCCGCTTGAGGAAGCGCTGGGTCCGCTCGTCCTGCGGCGCGCCGAGCACCTGATCCGGCGGTCCGGCCTCGACGAAGACGCCCTCGTCGATGTAGTAGACGCGGTCCGCGGCCTCGCTGGCGAAGGCCATCTCGTGGGTGACCACGATCATCGTCGCGCCCTCGTGGGCCAGCTCCGACATGACCTTGAGGACCTCGCCCACCAGCTCGGGGTCGAGGGCGCTCGTCGGCTCGTCGAAGAGGAGCACCTCGGGCTCCATCGTCAGGGCCCGGGCGATGGCGACCCGCTGCTTCTGACCGCCCGAGAGCCGAGCCGGCCACTCGTCCCGCTTCTCGGGCATCCCGACCTTGTCGAGGTACTTCTCGGCGGTCGCGATGGCCTGGTCACGCGGCACGCCCTTGACCCGGATCGGCGCCTCGATGAGGTTGTCGATGACCCGCATATGCGGGAAGAGATTGAACTCCTGGAAGACCATCTGGGCGCTGAGGCGGATCTGTCGGATCTGCTCCCGGTGGCTGCGGCTGCGACTGCCCAGGGGGTCCGCCTCGACGGTGATCCCGGCGATCTCGACGACGCCCTTCGTGGGCTCCTCGAGGAAGTTGGCGCAGCGCAGGAGCGTGCTCTTGCCTGATCCGGACCGGCCGATCAGGCAGATGGTCTCGCGCGGGTACACCTCCAGGGTGCAGCCGCGCAGCACGTGGTTGGCCCCGAACCACTTCTGAAGGCCCAGCAGGCGGACGATGGGCTCCGAGCCCGGCGGCACGAGCCGGCCCGGGGTCGCGTAGGCGTCGCGGAGGTCGGCGGTCGCGGTCGTCATGTCAGATCCTCACGTCGCTCTGGGCCATCCGCTTCTCGAGGCGATCCTGGATGATCGAGAAGACGATGGTCAGGGCCCAGTAGACGAGCGCAGCGAGCAGCAGCGTCTCGAGGGTCCGGAAGTTCGACTGGCCGATGCGCTGGGCCCGCCAGAGCAACTCCTGGACGCCCATGTACGACACCAGCGCGGAGTCCTTGATCATGGCGATGAACTCGTTGCCGATGGCCGGGATGACGATCCGGATCGCCTGCGGCAGGACGATCCGAGTCATCCGCAGCCGATCCGTCATGCCGAGCGCGGCGGCGGCCTCCAGCTGGCCGCGAGGCACGGCCTGGATGCCGGCCCGGAAGACTTCGGTCATGTACGCGCCGTAGTTGAACGCCAGGGCGAAGACCCCCAGGACGATCACGGGGATCCCGGCGAAGCCCTTCCAGATCTGCGGCAGGGCCAGGAAGATGAACAGGATCTGGACGATGAGGGGTGTGCCCCTGACGAGCGACACGTAGAAGCTCGCCAGGCCGTAGACGACCGGGTTGCCCGACAGGCGCCCGATGGCCCCGACGAGGGCGAAGACGACGGCGACGGCGATCGAGGAGGCCGCGATGCCGATCGTCAGCCACATCCCGGTGAGGATGTAGGTCCACCACTTGCCGAGGAACTCGAGATCGATCTTGCCGGCCGCGAAGAGCCCGCCGACGATCAGGGCGACCATGATCACCCAGGTAATCGCCACGATGAGGCGGAACCGGGTCGTCTGGCGTCGCCGCTGGGCGGCGATCGCGTCGACGATGGGGTCCTGGCCGGGCGGCATCTGCGGATCCTCGATTCGCATCTTCTCCTCGATAGCGATCCGGCCGCCCTGGGGTGTCCCCCAGCTCATGGCTCCCTCCTCCGTCCGGAACGACGACGAGGGCGCCAGGTATGGCGCCCTCGTCGTCGGTGGGCAGCTCTCAGCCGCCCTGTTCGACCGTCAGGTCCAGTCCGAACCACTTCTCCGAGAGGCTCTTGAGGGTCCCGTCACTGCGCATCTCGTCGAGGATCTTGTTGACCTCCTCGACCATCTTGGCCGGGTCGGGGCCGCTCTTGTCGAAGGCGACCGCCAGCGGCTCGAAGAAGACTGGATCACCCACCTCGACGAGAGGCAGGCCCTCGTCGATGGCCGCCTCGACCGTCGTCGAGGAGCTCAGCCAGCCCTCGAAGTCCTGACGCCCGGCCTTCCACGACTCGGCGCACAGACGGTCGGTGTCGAGCGTCGTCGCCTGCGCGCCATCGGGCGGCGTGGTGTCCGGGGACTCGGTGCCGAAGTCGAGCGTCCCATTGAGCCAGTCAAGGTAGGTCGTGGCCGCGCCGACGCAGATCGTCTTGCCGGCGAGCCCCTCGAGCGACGTGATCCCCGAGGCCGTGCTCGCCGCCATCTGGGCAGGCGTGAAGTAGTAGGGATCGCTGAAGTCGAGGACTTCCTGGCGGGCGGATGTGATCGTCATGGAACCCACGCTGAAGTCCCAGCGGCCGCTCCACGAACCGGCCGTGATCGTGTCCCACGACGGGGTCTGGAACTCGATGTCCACGCCGAGCCGATCCGCGATCTCCGTGCCGACGTCGATGTCGAACCCCTCGTAGGTTCCATCCGCCGTCAGCTCGGACTGGGGCGGGTACTGCGGATCCGTCGACATCACGATCGTGCCGGCGTCCTTGACCTTGCTGTACAGGTCGTCGCCGCCACCGGTATCGCTGCACGCGACCACCACGATCGCCACGGCGGCCGCAACGGCGAGGAGCCGTCGAGTCGAGGTCATGCTCTGCCCTCCTTGAACAGCGCCCGGAGGGCCTCCGCCGGTCCCGGGCTGCATTGCCGGTCAGCGCGCACACGATATACCGTCGCGTGCCGACTGGTCGAACCTTGGGTCAGGGGGCAGGTGAGGTCATGGGCCGGTCGGGCCCTTTGACCCGGGACCGTTGGGCTCCGCCGTCGCTCATCGCCCTGAGCCTCACGCCGCACCACGGGGTGGTTCGGAGCGCTTCCGCGGTGAACGAGAACGAGCCCCGGCGGCGGGCGACCGCGGCCCTTGGCGTTCCCCCCAGAGGGACGAGCCTGGACCACGGTCGCCTCGTGCCGGGGCTGGCACGAGGCTAGGTGTCGGCGCTTACCTCGGCCTTACCACGCCGGCATCGGGCGGCCCGGGGGTGCCGGACCAGGTGGGCCGCCGGCCAGGCACTCCTCCCGGCGATCAGCAGTACGTCCCGGCCTTGCCGATGGCCCCGTACGGACAGGCGGCCATCTCGATGAGGTAGAGGAGGGCGCCGCGGTTGCGCGCGTTCTGGGTCGCGATGACCTCGTCGGGTGGTTCGTGGTCGTTCGGCTTTGCGACGGTCTCGGGCGGGTACAGCTCGAAGGTGAACGAGAAGATCCGGTGCCGGCCGTACATCCAGTCGATCTGGTCGCCATCGGTGATGTAGAGATCGCTCGACTGCTCGGGCTTGTAGCCGTTGAGCCGCGCCATCGCCGTCGCCATGGCCACGAAGGTCGCGTGGTCGTCCACGGTCATGTCGGAGGGGACGTCGGTCCGCGTGTAGCCGTACGGGTAGAGGATCAGCTCACCGTTGGTGTGCAGTGTCACGTGGGTCCGGATCTGCTGGCGCCCGTCGATCACCCGGCTGTTCACGAACTCGGCCAGCGCGCGCGTCTCCGGAGCCGAGAAGGGCCTGGGGCCCCGGTAGTTCCAGGCCGCCGGGTTGCCCGACGACCCGCCACAGCACGCCCAGCGGTAGTCGTAGTTGCGGTTCGGGTCGGTGCCGACGTAGCTCGAACCGGGCGTCGGCTGGCGGTTCTTGCGCCAACCCCGGTACGGGCTGCCGGTCAGGTCGTACGCCCACCCATCCGGGTTGAGGGCGAAGACGATGAAGATCTCGCGCTCATCCACGAGGCTGCGGACCCTCGCGTCGGTCGCGTACTCGCCGCTGAGGACGTCCAGGAGGTACAGGGCCTGCTCCACGGTGAGGTGCTCCCGGGCGTGGTGCAGGGCGTCCACGAGCACCTCCGGCTCGGGCTCGTCGATCTCGACGTTGTCGGAGATCTTGGCGGCCCAGATCGGTCGGCCCTGGTAGCTCGTGCCGATCGAGAAGGCCTGGACGAGGTCCGGGAAGGCCAGCTCGGCGGCGTGGAGCTTGGCGACCAGCTCCGCCTCGTTGTGGTACCGGGAGTCGTACGACGGGTAGTCGGGTGGTCCGATGCCCCACGCCCTCACGACCGCTGCGAGGGACCCGTCGCTCGCGAGCGGGACGGTCAGGCCGTTCGCCCGGTTGGCGCCGCGAGGGAAGGTGAGGCTCGACGTCGAGGGGGTCTTCGTCGGACTCGTCGTCCGGCTGAC
>DATHYZ010000108.1:0-3875 GCA_035458865.1 Candidatus Limnocylindrales bacterium | reverse complement strand
GGGCTCGTCGAGGCCCACCAGGAGCTGGACGTGAGGCGCGGGCTCCTCACCCGCCGGCTCCGCTTCCGGGACCGGCGAGGGCGGACGACCTCGGTCACCCAGCGCCGGTTCGTCAGCATGGCGGAGCCGCACCTGGCCGGCCTGGAGACCACCTTCGTCGCCGAGGACTGGTCGGGTGCGCTGACGGTCCACTCGGGGCTCGACGGAGGCGTCACGAACTCGGGGGTTGCGCGATACCGAGCCCTCCGAGGGGACCACCTCGGCCCGCCCGCGATGGTCGAGGTGGACGACGAGACCCTGCTCCTGTCCACGCGAACCAAGGAGTCGCGGATCCGGATCGCGGAGGCCGCCAGGACGCGGGTCATCGTCGGGGGGGATGGGGCCACCGGGATCGCCCGGCGCCTCGTCCGGACCGACGCGACCGTCGCCCACGAGCTGAGGATCCCCGTCGCGCAAGGAGTCCCGGTGACCGTGGAGAAGATCGTCGCGCTCTACACGTCGAAGGACCAGGGGATCTCCGAGCCGGCCCATGCCGCCTGCAGCTGGGTGGGCCGAGCGGAGGACTTCGCAACGCTCATGGGTCGCCACGTCCGCGCTTGGGACCGCCTGTGGCGCCGCTTCGACATCCGGATCGAGGGCGCCTCGACGCGAGCCCAGGCCATCCTTCGACTCCACGTCTTCCACCTCCTCCAGACCGTCTCGGAGAACACCATCGACCTCGACGTCGGGGTGCCGGCCCGGGGCCTGCACGGCGAGGCGTACCGAGGCCACATCTTCTGGGACCAGCTCTTCGTCCTGCCCTTCCTGAACCTGCGGCTGCCGGTCCTGGCTCGAACGCTCCTCGGCTACCGCTATCGCCGTCTCCCGGCCGCCCGCTGGGCCGCCAGAGAGGCGGGGCTCCACGGCGCGATGTTCCCGTGGCAGAGCGGCAGCGACGGCCAGGAGGAGAGCCAGGCGTTCCACCTGAACCCACGCTCCGGGAACTGGCTGCCCGATCACTCGCACCTCCAGCGCCACGTCGGGATCGCCATCGCCTACAACGTGTGGCTCCACTTCCAGGCCACCGGCGACCTCCAGTTCCTGCGCTTCCGGGGCGCGCCGATGCTCCTGGAGATCGCCCGGTTCCTGGCCTCCCTCAGCACGTACGACCGGGCTGCGGACCGCTACCGGATCCGCGGGGTGCTCGGGCCTGACGAGTACCACGACGCCTGCCCGGGCGCCGATCGGCCGGGGCTCGACGATAACGCCTACACCAACGTCATGACCGCCTGGGTGCTCTGCCGGGCGCTCGACGTCCTCGACCTGCTCCCGGAGCACCATCGGGAGGAGCTGCGCGAGGAGCTGGGTCTGGGCGCCCACGAGCTGGACCGCTGGGACGACATCAGCCGGAAGATGTTCGTCCCCTTCCACGACAGCCGGATCATCAGCCAGTTCGACGGCTATGCCGACCTCGAGGAGCTCGACTGGGCGGGCTACGAGCAGCGCTACGGCGACATCCATCGCCTCGACCGGATCCTCGAGGCGGAGGGCGACACGCCGAACCGCTACAAGGCCTCCAAGCAGGCCGACGTCCTCATGCTCTTCTACCTGCTCTCCGCCGACGAGGTCGCGGTCCTGCTCGGCCGGCTGGGCTATCCCTTCGACCCGGAGGTGGACCTGGCCGCCAACGTCGCGTACTACCTCGCCCGGACCTCGAACGGATCCACCCTCTCACGGGTCGTGAGCGCATGGGTGCTCGCGCGCCTCGATCGCCGTAGATCGTGGGAGCTCTTCCAGGACGCCCTCGAGAGCGACATCGGCGACATCCAGGGCGGCACGACCGCCGAGGGGATCCACCTCGGTGCGATGGCCGGCACCGTCGACCTCGTCCAGCGCTGCTACGGCGGCGTCGAGACGCGCAACGACGTCCTCTGGCTGGACCCCCGACTCCCCGACGAGATGCCGAAGCTCGAGCTGAGCCTCCACTACCGGGGCCACCGACTGGAGATCGAGATCGACCGCCGGCACCTCCGGATCCGCTCCCGCCCGGGGACGGCCGCGCCGATCCGGGTCGGGCTCCGGGGTCGGGTCGAGGCGCTCGGAACGGGTGAGGCGCGGGAGATCGGCCTGCCCGGCTAGGACGGCCCGACGGACTCGTTCAGCCGGCCCCCGCCGCCCTCATCGCATCGGCGACCGCCCGCGCGACCGCATCGGCGGCCAACGCTCCGACGATCGTGACCGCCGCCGGGCCCCACGCATGGACCTCGACGGCAGGCTCGGGCGTTGCGAGGGCGAAGACGGCATCCCCGTCGACGCCGCTGTGGACCGGCCGGATGGTCCGCGCGAGCCCGTCGTGACCCATGGCCGCCACCTGGGCCAGGCGGGCCTTCGAGAGCCGGGCGTTCGTCGCCACCACGGCCAGGGTGGTCTGGCCGCGGGCGATGGCGATGTCGTCGAGGTCCGGGAGCGGTCCGGGGTTGCCGAACCGGCCGTCGGGCCGAACGGCGCCGGCGGCGTTGACGACGACGGTCGCGCCCACGACCAGGAGCCCGCCGGGCCGCTCGATCCGGAGGCTGGCGTGACCGATCCCGCCCTTGCGGCGCGGGCCAACGATGCCGCCGGTCCAGGCACCGACCCCGGCCCCGACGGAGCCCGCCGCGGGCCGTTCCCCGCTGGACCGCAGGGCCGCCCGGATCGCCCGACGCCCGTCCGCAGGGGTCGGCCGACGGGCGGGATCGCCATGGCCCAGGTCGAACAGGACCGCCGCCGCGACGATGGGGATGACGGCGCTGCGTCCGTCCCAGGCGAGGGGCAGCCCGATGCCGCGGCGCTCAAGCTCCTCGACAGCGCCATCCGCCGCCGCCAGGCCGAAGACGCTGCGGCCCACCAGGAGGACGGCGTGGACGCGCTCCCCGGAGGCCAGGGGCCCCAGGGCGTCGGTCTCGCGGGTCCCCGGGGCGGCACCCCGGACGTCGACCGCGCCGACGGCGCCGGTCGGAACGACGATCGCGCTGACGCCCGTGTCCGGGGTCGCCGGGGCGCCCGCGCCGATCTCGACCTGGCCGAGCAGGACGCCGGGGACGTCGCGGATCGAGTCGGTCGGGCCGGGATGCGGTCGCGTAGCGCTCACGAGCCGGTGGACCAGACCATCGCCGGGGCGCGGCTCAGCCGCCGGGGGTCGGCCCGAACAGCAACGACAGCCACGACTCCAGCGGGCTGGAGGCTCGGGTGGCGGCACCGAGCCGGACGGCCGCGGAGCCGGGGGCGTCGGGGGGCAGCGCCGGGGCATCTGCCTCCAGGCGGAAGGCCACCTCGTCGCTCCCGCCCAGCCGGTATGCCCGGGCTTCCTGGCGGATGAAGGCCTCCCGTTGGACGAGATCGAGCTCGTCGGCGAGATCCTCGACCTGGCTGGCCAGCGAGGCGTTCTCGGTCGCCAGCTGGTCGGCCCGCAGCGTCGCCGCTTGCGCCTCGCCGACCTGCCGCGCGAACACGATCACGATCCAGGCGCTGACGACGACCGCCAGGCCGAAAGCGGTCCGGCGGCGCGTGAGGCCGGCGATCGGCAGGTCGCGGAGGCTCGGGATCGCGGAGGCCCCGGCATCGGGCTCGACGTCGTGGGTCGACTCCGACGGCAGGTCGGGGTCCGGAGTCGGCGCGATGGCCGCCTCGTCGGGCTCGAGCGGGGCGGCGGACCGGGGATCCATCGGGCGGAGGGTAGCTGCCCCGATTCGGCGTGTCAACCCGGACGCCACATGGGTCACCGACATGTCCTGGAGGAGCTCGCACGTGCGTGTGACAGGCAAGGTGGCACGCCCGACGTCGACGGTCGATGCTATCCTCGGTCGTCGATATCGAACATCCGTTCTGTCCTGGACCCGGAGAGCCCATGCGCACGT
>DATHYZ010000107.1:0-2246 GCA_035458865.1 Candidatus Limnocylindrales bacterium | reverse complement strand
CAAGTCGAACCCGCAGGGCCGGACCCCCGACCTCGTCGCCTACCTCCGGGCGTGGGACGGCGCGGGTCACGTCGAGCTCGGCTCGGCCCGCGTCGCGATGCCGTCCGACGTGCTCGCCCCGGTCACCTTCTCGTTCCCGGTCCATACGACGCTGGCGGCCGGCCAGGCCCTCGAGCTGAAGCTCGTCGTCGACGGTTTCAACCGGAACGTCACCGTCGCCTACGACACCGCGGCGTACCCGAGCTCGATCACGCTGCCCTAGGGCCCTCGGGACTCCGGGTAGACTCGGCCCATGAGCCGAACCGTCCAGCCGGACCCCGCCCCGACCACCCGGACCGCGGCCGACCTCCTCGTCGCCTGCCTGGAGGCGGAGGGCTGCGAGTACGTCTTCTCCGTCCCGGGCGAGGAGACGATGGATATCCTCGAGGCGATGGCCCGCCGCGACGACCTGCGGGCGGAGGCCGCCGACCCGGAGCCCGGCGGGCCCGGGTCCGTCCGCCACGTGACCACCCGCCACGAGCAGGGCGCCGCCTTCATGGCCGACGTGTACGGGCGGCTCACCGGCAGGGCCGCCGTGGCGATGGCGACCCTGGGTCCCGGGGCCACGAACCTGGTGACCGGCGTCGCCGACGCCTACCTGGACCACGCGCCGCTCGTGGCGATCACCGGCCAGGCGGCCATCGACAAGCTCCACAAGGAGGGCCACCAGGTCGTCGACGTGGTCGGGATGCTCGAGCCGATCACCAAGTGGAACACCCGGGTCCAGCGGCCGGCTGCCATCCCGGAGATCGTCCGCAAGGCCTTCCGCGTCGCCCAGCTGGAGAAGCCCGGTCCCACCCACATCGAGCTGTCGGAGGACCTGGCCGCCACCCAGCTGCCCGCGACCGGTCCGGGCGCCCTCCAGCCGCTGCCCCGCCTGCGGACCTACTTCCCCGAGCCCACCGACGAGGCGATCGAGCACGCCGCCCGTCTCCTCGCCGCCTCGCAGCGGCCGCTGATCCTGGCCGGCAACGGGGTCATCCGCCGCCGGGCCGCCGACGCGCTGCGCCGCTTCGTCCGGGGGCTCCACGTCCCGGTCGCCACGACGTTCATGGGCAAGGGCGCCGTCGACGACCGCAGCCATCTCTCGCTGATGGCCGTCGGGCTGCAGGCCCGCGACCACGTCCTGGCCGGCTTCGACCGGGCCGACCTGGTCATCGCCGTCGGCTACGACTTCGTCGAGTACGGGCCGTCGCGCTGGGATCCGGACGGCCGCAAGGCGATCATCCACATCGACACGACGCCGGCCGAGGTGGACGCCTCGTACCGGCCCCAGGTCGAGCTCGTGGGCGACATCGACAAGTCGCTCCGCCGGCTGCTGGCGGTCGTCCTGCCGTCGGGCATCGGCGGACGGGACGCGTCCGAGCGGCACGAGTCCCAGGAGGCGCTCGTCCACTCGGACCTGCGGACCGCGCTCCTCGAAGACCTCGCGGTCGGGGCGGCCGACGATGGCTGGCCGGTCAAGCCCCAGCGGGCGATCGCCGACCTGCGGGAGGCCCTGGGGCCCAGCGACATCGTGGTCAGCGACGTGGGCGCCCACAAGATCTGGGTCTCGCGCCTCTACCAGGCCTACGAGCCGAACACCGTCATCATCAGCAACGGCTTCGCGGCCATGGGCATCGCGGTCCCCGGCGCCATCGCGGCCAGCCTCGTCCACCCGGACCGGCGGGTCGTGGCCCTCACCGGTGACGGCGGCTTCCTCATGAACAGCCAGGAGCTGGAGACGGCCGTCCGGCTGGGGGCGGACATCACGGTCGTGGTCTGGCGCGACGACGGCTACGGGCTCATCGACTGGAAGCAGCGCAACGAGTTCGCGCGGCCGTACGCCGTCGAATTCGGCAACCCCGACTTCCTGGCCTACGCGGCCTCGTTCGGCATCCCCGGCTTCCGGCCCGAGCGCGCCGACGACCTGCTGCCGACGCTCCGCCGCGCCCTCGACGTCCGCGGGCCCTCGCTCGTGGAGGTGCCGATCGACTACGCCGAGAACGTCCGCCTGACCGAGCGCCTCGGGAAGCTCGAGACACCCGACTGAGCCACGGCCGGTCTGCTTGGGCCCGGTCCGTGTCGGTCCAGGTCCGGTCCCTGTCCCGGCTCGGTTTCGTGTCAGATCAGGTCCCGTCCCGGTCCGGCCCGTGCCCGGTTCGGTCCAGGTCCGGTTCGGCCCAGGTCCAGGTCCGGTTCGGTCCAGGTCCGGTTCGGTCCAGGTC
>DATHYZ010000106.1:0-2943 GCA_035458865.1 Candidatus Limnocylindrales bacterium | reverse complement strand
GGCTCCCTGCCGCTCCCCGGGGAGCGGCCGGACGCGTCACCCGGCCCGGAGGCCAGCCCCACCGACGAGGGGCAGCCGTCCGTCAGCCCCGACCCGGTCGTTCCCGCGCCCTGATCCGAGCGGCCTGCGAAGCGACCCGGTCGGCAGACTGCTACGCTGCCGGCCATGCGCGGAATCGTACTCGCAGGCGGCACGGCGACCCGTCTCTTCCCCCTGACGATCGTCACGAACAAGCATCTCCTGCCGATCTACGACCGGCCGATGATCTACCACCCGCTCGAGACGCTCGCGGGGATGGGCATCCGGGAGGTGATGGTCATCGTCGGCGGGAAGAGCGTCGGTGACATCGTCGAGCTGCTTGGCGACGGCCGGCACTTCGGGCTCGACCTCACCTACCGCTACCAGCGCGGCGCGCTCGGCATCGCCCACGCCATCGGCCTGGCCCGCGACTTCGTCGGCGACCAGGCCTTCTGCGTGGTCCTCGGCGACAACGTGCTCCGTGGGCCGGCGCTCGAGGCGATCGCGCGGGAGTTCGAGGACGGGCCGTGGGGCGCCGGGACGCTCCTCTACCGGGTCCCCGACCCGGAGCGCTTCGGGGTGGCCGAGCTGGCCCCGGACGGAAGCATCCTCGGCTTCGAGGAGAAGCCCGAGCGGCCGAAGAGCGACCTCATCCCGATCGGGGTGTACTTCCTTCGGCCCGACGCCTTCGACGTCATCGAGCACCTCGTCCCGTCGGGGCGCGGCGAGCTCGAGGTCACCGACCTGCTCAACCACTACGTGCCCCGCGGCGGCCTGTTCGCCCGCGTGTACGACGGCGCCTGGACCGACGCGGGCACCGTGCCTTCGCTGCTGCGAGCGGCCGAGCTGGCAGCGGTCGAGGACGAGGCGGGCCGCCTGGCACCGCCGGCTCGAAGGCCCGGCGACCGGGCCGACGAGACCGGCCTCGACGATCCGTCGACCGGCGGCGGGAGCCCGGTCGCGTGACCCCTGGACCTGACCGGTCCTCGCCCGGCCACCTACTCGTGACCGGGGGGGCCGGCTTCATCGGCTCGTGCTTCGTGCGGCGCGTCCTGGGCCGCCACGACGGGACGCGCATCACGGTCCTCGACAAGCTCACGTACGCCGGCAACCTGGCGAACCTCGGGCCCGTCGACGCCGATCCCGACCAGGCGGCCCGGCTCACCTTCGTCCGGGGCGACATCGCCGACCCGGCTGTCGTCGATCCGCTCGTCGCGTCCGTCGATGCCGTCGTCAACTTCGCCGCCGAATCGCACGTCGATCGCAGCATCCTGGACCCCGAAGCCTTCCTCCGGACGGGCGTCATCGGTGTCCACGTGCTCCTCGAGGCGATCCGCCGCGAGACGGATCGAGCCAAGGCCGGCGATCGCGTCGATGCGGCCGGGCGTGCCCTCGGGGTCCCGCGCTTCCTCCAGGTCTCGACGGACGAGGTCTACGGCTCGGTCGAGGAGGGTCGATCGGTCGAGAGGGATCCCATGGCGCCTCGATCTCCGTATGCCGCGGCGAAGGCCGGTGGCGAGCTCCTGGCGCGCAGCTATCACGTCACCTACGGCCTCGACGTCGTCATCACCCGCGGCTCCAACACGTACGGCCCCTATCAGCACCCGGAGAAGCTCATCCCGCTGTTCGTGACCGAGGCCATCGACGACCGACCGCTCCCGATGTACGGGGACGGCCTCCAGGTCCGGGACTGGCTCCACGTGGAGGACCACGCTGCCGCCGTCGAGCACGTGCTGCGGGAGGGCGCCGCCGGCGAGGCGTACAACGTGCCGGGTGACGAGGAGCACACGAATCGAGAGGTCGTGGCCCGCCTCCTCGCCCGACTGGGCAAGCCCTGGTCGCTGGTCCGCTCCGTGCCCGATCGACCGGGGCACGACCGGCGCTACGC
The DNA here is from genome assembly GCA_035458865.1 of Candidatus Limnocylindrales bacterium. Classification (GTDB taxonomy): domain Bacteria; phylum Chloroflexota; class Limnocylindria; order Limnocylindrales; family CSP1-4; genus DATHYZ01. The sequence goes on along the minus strand of DATHYZ010000106.1, from coordinate 1,037 downwards.
GATGGACGGAGCCAGGCTTCATCGCCTCGGCTGGAGGCCGACGGTCCCCTTCGGCGCGGGGCTCGACGCGACCGTGGACTGGTACGTGGCCAACGAGACCTGGTGGCGGCGGGCTCGTGGCGAGGACTGGGCGGACTACGTCGACCGCCAGTACCGGGAGCGCCTGGCCGCGTCCACGGCGACCCCGGAGCCCTAGTGCGGGTCGCGGTCACCGGCTCGGCCGGTCGCCTGGGGCGAGCACTCGTCGAGGCTCTCGAGGAGGCACCGTTCACCGGGCCGCTCGGGCCGACTGCCTGGGACCGGCAGGCCTTCGACCTCGACGAGCCCGAGCGGATCCCGGCGCTGCTCGACCGCGATCGACCCGAGGTCGTCATCCACGCCGCGGCCTGGACGAACGTGGACGGGTGCGCCCGCGAGCGGGAGCTCGCCGTGTCGCGGAACGGGTCGGCCGTCGGCGCGCTCGCCAGGGCATGCGCAGATCGGGGGATCGATCTCGTCGTCGTCTCGACGAACGAGGTCTTCCCTGGGACGCGGTCCGACGGTCGAGGCTATGCCCCGGACGACCCGCCTGATCCGCCGAACGCGTACGGGCGCAGCAAGCTGATCGGGGAGCAGGCGGCGGCCGATGCCTTCGAGCACGTGACCGGGACCCGCCCCGGCCCCTTCGTCCCGGTCGACCGCCTGGCGGACGGACCGCAGCTCGCGATCGTGCGGACGGCATGGCTGTACGGGCCGCCCGGCAACGACTTCCCGGACAAGATCGTCGCGGCCGCCACTCGTGCCGAGGCCGCTGGCGAGCCGCTTCGCGTGGTCGGCGACGAGTTCGGCCAGCCGACCCGGACGGCCGACCTCGCCGAGGCGATCGTGGAGCTCGTTGGGGCGCCCCGGTTCGCGGGGATCCACCACTGCGTCAACGCCGGAGTCGCGTCCCGAGCCGATTGGGCGCGCGCGGTCCTGGACGCGCTCGTGCCCGGGACTCCCGTCGAAGAGGTCCCGGCAGCCTCGTGGCGGCGCGACTCGACCCCACCAGCGTGGGG
>DATHYZ010000105.1:0-5677 GCA_035458865.1 Candidatus Limnocylindrales bacterium | reverse complement strand
TCGTCGCGGACGGTGACCCACTGCCACTCGGTGAACTCGTCGAGGTTGGCCTGGCCGCCGAAGCGGCTGCCGTTGCCCGACGCGCCCATGCCGCCGAAGGGGATGACCGCCTCGTCGTTCACCGTCTGGTCGTTGACGTGGACCATGCCCGAGCGGATCCGCTGGGCCAGGGCCAGGCCCCGGGAGACCGAGCGCGAGTAGACCGCGCCGGCCAGCCCGTACTCGCTGTCGTTGGCCAGGGCGAGCGCCTCCTCCTCCGTGTCGAAGACGACGACCGGGGCCACCGGGCCGAAGGTCTCGTCGGTCCACGCCGGCAGGTCGGTCGTGACGTCGGTCAGGACGGTGGGGCGATAGAAGAGGCCCTCGTGGGTGCCACCCACGACGAGCCGGGCGCCGCCCTCGACCGAGCGCTGGACGATGCCGTCGACCCGGGCCAGCTGCTTCTCGTTGACGATCGGGCCGAGATCGACCTCCTCCCGGAACGGGTCGCCAAGGCGGAGCCGCTTCGCCTTCTCCGCCAGCAGCTCCACGTAGGCGTCGGCGACGCTGCGATGGACGATGTGCCGGCCCGTCGCGAAGCAGACCTGGCCCTGGAACTGGAACGAGGCGTACGCACCGGCCGAGGCGGCCGCCTCGAGGTCCGCGTCGTCGAGGACGACGAAGGCGTTGTTGCCGCCCAGCTCGAGCGAGACCTTCTTCAGCAGCCGCCCGGCCAGCTCGCCGACCCGGCGGCCGGCGGCCGTGGAGCCGGTGAAGGAGACCCGGGTGACGTTGGGGTCGGTGACGATGGCCTCGCCGACCTCGGCCCCGCCCAGGACGACCTGGAGCAGCCCGTCCGGCAGGCCCGCCTCCTTGAAGACCGAGGCGAACATCGCCCCACCGCAGACCGGGGTCTGGGGGTCGGGCTTGAGGACCACGGCGTTGCCCAGGGCGAGTGCCGGGGCCACGACCCGCATGCCCAGGACGCTCGGCGAGTTCCAGGGGGTGATGGCCCCGATGACCCCGGCCGGGATGCGCCGGACCATCGAGAGCCGGCCCGGCGAGACGGTCGGCACGAGCGAGCCGTACGGCTGGGAGGGGATCGTCGCCGCGTTGTGGATCTCGGCGATCGTGAAGTTCTGCTCGTGGTGCATCTTGCTGTAGACGGCACCGGTCTCCCGCTGCGTCCACGAGCCGAACTCGTCGCGGTGGGCCTCGTAGATCTCGGCCGCGCGGCGGAGGATCCGGGCCCGCTCGGTGTACGGGGTCTCGGCCCAGGCCGGCTGGGCGGCCGCGGCTGCGGCGCTCGCGCGGGCGACGTCCTCGAGCGTCGACCAGGGCAGGGTCAGGAGCGGTCGGCCGCTGGCCGGCTCGCGGGTCTCGTGCGGCTCGCCCGTGCCGGGGCGCCACTCGGCGAGGAACGGGTCCAGCCAGCTGCTGGCCGGGGCGGTGGTGGCCATGGCGTCTCCCTTGGTGTGCTGGCGGCTCAGCTCGACTCGTCCTGGTGCCAGCTGGGCCGCGGTGCGTACTCGACCGGGTCGGCCCGGCGACCGGTCGCCGGGTCCCTCCAGACGGGACCACGCGCGAGGACCGGGTCGATGAGGCCCTCCTCGACGAAGTCGGGGACCTTCCACGAGTAGAGGGTGATGGCCTCCTGGCCCGCGTAGCCCAGGCGGTCGCGGACTCCCTTGTCGGTGTAGTAGCCGAAGACGACCGTCGAGACGAGCGCGCCGTGGAGGTCCGGCTCGTCGCGCTCCAGGGTCGCCAGCCGGGTGGCCGGGTCGTCGCCCAGGGCGGGCCGGAGGGCGGCGCCCAGGGGCTCGATGAGGTCGGGCCGCGCCTCGAGGACGAAGCGGAGCCGGGCCTCGCCCACGACCTCGCCGGCCGACGGCATGTCATGGGCCGCCGGGATGAGGTGCCCGGCCACCCCGGCGAAGGCGGCCAGCTGGGCCTCGTCGAAGGCGAGGAGCGGATCGGGGACGGCCGTCGGCAGGGCGGAGCCGGCAGCCGTGGCGGAGCGGGCGGCCTGGACCTGCGCGGTGGCCTCGGCCTCGGTGACGGTGGTCGGGTCGGGCGCGCCGCCGGCCGGCGCGCGATCGGTCGGGCTCACAGCGGCACCTGCTGGTCGAAGCGGGTCTCGACCATGTGGTCGGCGGCCCGCAGGGCGAGGGCGACGATCGTCGACGTCGGGTTGACGCCGCCGGAGGTCACGAAGCAGCTGCCGTCGGCGACGTAGAGGTTCGGCACGTCGTGGGCCCGGTTCCAGCGGTCGAGGACCGAGGTCGCCGGGTCGTCCCCCATCCGGGCCGTGCCCAGGAGGTGCCAGCCCGAGTAGCGCATGAGCGTGTCGACCTCGACCGTGTGGGCGCCGGCCTCCATGAGCGATTCGGTCGCCTTCTCGATGTGGAAGTCGAGCAGGCGGCGGGAGTTCTCGGAGACCTTGTAGTGGATCTCGGGCGCCGGGATGCCCGAGGAGTCCTTGAGGGTCGCCGACAGCTGCACCTGGTTCGCCTCGTCGGGCAGGTCCTCGCCGAAGAGGCCCCAGTTCGCGCCGCGGCCCAGGTGCGACCTCACGTGAAGGTGGTGGTCGGGGCCCCAGACCTGGGTCCCGGCCCGGCTCGGCAGCGCCGCGTTGATCGGCCCGAAGGTCGGGGCCATGCCCCACTTGGCGCCCCGGACGAAGCCCCGCCTCTCGTCGGTCTCGTACCACTCGAACGACTCGATCGAGCAGCCGAACTGGCCCTGCCAGCTCCGGAGGTCCTCGTCGAACAGCCCGCCGACGTTGGCGAACGGGTGCATCATCAGCCGCTTTCCGACGAGGCCCGAGGAGTTGGCAAGGCCGTCGGGATGGGTCGGCGAGGCCGACAGGAGGAGCAGCCGGGTCGTCCCGATCGCGTTGGCGGCCATGACGACGACCTTGGCGGCCTGGAAGTGCTCGCGACCATCGCGGTCGACCCAGAGGGCGCCGGTTACCAGGCCCTTGCTGTTCGTCTCGAGGCGGCGGACCCGGGCGCCGGTGATGAGCCTCGCCCCGAGGCCGATCGCCTTCGGCCAGTGGGTCAGGTCGGTCGAGGCCTTGGCGCCCTCGCTGCAGCCCTGCTGGCAGGTGCCGCGCTGGACGCAGGCCCGCCGGCCGTCGTACGGCGCCGAGAGGATCGAGTTGAACTCCGGCCACCAGTGCCAGCCCATCCGGGCGTGGGCCCGGGCGACCCTGAGCCCGCCGGCGCCGAGCGGCAGCGGCGGGAGGGGCGGGTCCTCGCCGCCGGGCGGGTAGGCCGGATCGCCGCCCAGGCCGGAGACCCCGAACTGGCGGTCGGTCCGCTCGTAGTAGGGCCGCAGCTCGTGGAAGTCGAGCGGCCAGTCGTCGGCGATCCCGTCGAGCGAGCGGACCCGGAAGTCGGACGGCAGCATCCGCGGCCAGGCCCCCGCGTAGATGAGCATCGAGCCACCGACGCCGGAGTACATCAGCGGCGAGATCTCGGCGTGGGCCTCGTCGATCGGGTAGTCCTGGGGCAGCCCGCGGATGTTCGGGCTCGTCGCCCACTGCTTCCGCATCGTGAGCTCCCAGTCGAGCTCGACCCCGCGGTACTCCGACTTGTCGTGCCAGTCGCCCTGCTCCAGGCAGGTGACCTTGAAGCCGGCCTCGGCCAGGCGCAGCGCGACGACGCCGCCGGTCGCGCCGGCGCCGATGATCAGGACGTCAGCGGGTTCCTTGGCCAAGGGTGCCTCCTTCCGGGACTGCGGCGGGACGGGCGGGGACGGGCGCAGGTGGGGCGCGAGGTCCGGGGCTGAGCCGCGATAGTAAAGGATTACTGCCACGGCAGCAAAGGGTTTCTGCGGGATGGCGGGGCGGCAGGTCTGCGGGTGGCGGGGCGCGGGGCGGCCAGCCGACAGACGGACGTCCATTTCGCCAGACGGACGTCCCGTTTCCTGATGGATACCAGCCGGGCTGGTGCTATCACCTGCGTTCCTGCATGTCACCAGCCGAGCTGGTGCTATCCACCGATCCGCGGCCCGATCGTGCGTGGGCCCGGGCGAACTCCGTCGCAAGCGACCCTCGCCCCGTCGATACCACCAGCTCTGCTGGTATCCGCGAGGGACCGAGATGCGAGACGCGGCCCGCGCCCGCACCCCGGACCCCGGACCGCTCCCACGGCACGCCGGCTGCCAACGCCGACTCGGGCCGTCGGCCTCTGGCGCCGGGCCTCCACGGACGGCACCCTCACCGAGGGCGACAGGGCCGGACGCGGTCCCACCGACCGGGACCGCTCGCGCGTCGGGCGAACCACCGGACCGGGAGGACGCGGGCATGCAGGACACCGAGCTCTTCATCGCGCTGGCCGAGATCGCCGGCATCTTCGTCGGGTTCGGCGCTCTCATCGCCATCCGCAGCGCGGGCGATGTCGACGTGTCCGAGGTGACGGCCATCGGCTGGGTCGTCTGGATCGGCATCTTCGCGATGATCGCGGCGCTCGCCCCGGTCACCCTCGGTCGCTTCGGGATCGACGGCCACGAGCTCTGGTTCGCCTGCAGCGTCCTGGCGCTCGCCCTCTGGTGGGGCGTCAACGAGCTCCTCGATCGAGCGTGGAGCGAGCGCCGGTCGTACATCCGGAGCATCGGCCGGGCCCGCTGGCGACACGAGTGGATCGGCCTGTTCACCTGGCTCCCGGCGAACGTCGCCTTCGTCGTCATCCTGCTCGGGGTGCGTCCGGATCTGGAGCCGGCCCTCTACTTCGCCGCGACGGTGCTCTTCCTGGTCATGGACGCGGCGATCCTCCTCATGGCCGTGCTCCGGCTGGGGATCACTGCGAAGGTGGGCGAGCCGGCCACCGACGACGCGGCGGACCTGCCGGCCCGGTAGCATCGGCGCGACCTGCCGCCACGGCCCGCCCGCCACGGCCTCCGCCACCGGCGGCCGGACCTTGGCCCAGGACCGAGCAGCGCATGAGGCCCGACCGATGACGACGGACGATACGACGCCGACCACCGGATCCACGCGCTCGATCGAGGCCCGGCTGGCCAGGGCCGGCCTGCCACCGCTCCCCCGCCAGGCCTGGCTCGAGGTCGACCTGGACGTACTCGCGGCGAACGCGCACCTGCTGCGGTCGCTCCTGCCGAACGAGACGCTCCTGGGGCTCGTCGTCAAGGCCGACGGCTACGGCCACGGACTGGAGGCGGCGGCCCGGGCGGCTGTCGCTGGCGGCGCCGACGTGCTCCTCGTCGCGACCCTCGACGAGGCCCTGATCCTGCGAGCGGCCGGACGCGCCGAGCGGATCCTCGTCCTCTACCCGGTGCCGGAGGACGCGATCGGGACAGCGGCCGATGCGGGCGTGGAGGTCGTGGCTGCCGACGAGGCGTCGGTCGAGGCGCTCGAGGGTTGGCTGCGAGACGGCGGTGCGACGACCCGGCGCAGCGGGCCGGCGGGCCGCGGAGGTTCGGATCCGAGCCCGGCCTCCCCCACCCTGCGGGTCCACCTCGGCATCGACAGCGGCATGGGTCGCGGCGGTTTCCCGGTGGATGCGGCCCCCAGCGTGGCACGGCGCCTCCTCGAAGCCGGGCTCCCGGGCCTCGCCGGGACCTGGTCGCACCTCGCTTCCCCGGAGGATCCCGCGCCGACGGCAGCCCAGGTCGCGCGGTTCGAGGCGGCCCTGGCGGGGCTGGCCGCCGCAGGGGTCGGCCCGGGGCTGCGCCACCTCGA
>DATHYZ010000104.1:0-5165 GCA_035458865.1 Candidatus Limnocylindrales bacterium | reverse complement strand
CCTTCTCGATCGACCTCGGGAACGTCACCTTCCCGGCGCCGGGCGACTACTCGGTGCGGATCCTGGTCAACGGCTCGGAGCGCAAGCGACTGCCGCTCCAGATCACCCGTCGGCCCGAGCCGTCCGACCGACCGGGCGGCGCCTACGACGCATGAGCTCGCCAGGTTGAGCCAGGCGCCCGACGCGCGCGCGCGGCGCCCCGGTCCGCCGCGGCACGAGCTGCCGGTCATCGACGCGGCCGCGCTCGACGCGGCCCGGTCGGTGGACCGGACGATCCTGGCCTGCCGGGCGATCGGCGCCGACCGCTGGGTCCGCTACCTGGAGCCCATCCCGGACGCGTTGCGCGACGCACCGATCGGCGAGCTGCGCTCGGTCGCCCTGCGAGCCCGGGCCGCCATCGGCCCGAAGGACTCGATCCTCGAGATCCTGGGCCCCGACGTCACCGTGCCGCTTCGCGATGCGATCGACGGGCTCCTCCGACTGCTGGCCCGTGAGGCGGCCCGGCCTGGCGGTCAGTAGAGCCAGGGGATCAGCCGGCGGGTCGTGGCGCGGTACGCCGCGTAGTCGGGATAGTGGTCCACCAGCCAGGCCTCCTCGCGCCGCGACTTGAGGTCGAAGAAGAGGAACAGGACGAGGGCCACGAGCACGGCCGCCGGAGCAGCGGTCCGGAGACCGTACCCCAGGGCGCCGATGACGATCCCTCCGTAGATCGGGTGGCGGACCAGGCGGTATGCGCCGTGCGCCACCAGCCGCCCGTCGGCGCGCGGACGGGGCAGGGGAGTCAGGCTCTCGCGGAGGTCGAGCAGACCCCGGAGGACCAGGAGCCCTCCGGCGGCCAGGAGCGCGAGCCCGACGACGTTCGTCACGGACCGCAGCGGCTCGCCCCACGCCGGGCCCGTCGTGCCGGCGAGCGCCGCCAGGCCCAGGAGCGCGAACTGGAGCACGACCCAGCCCTCGCCACGAGGACCCAGGGAGGGGAGGGAGCGACCCATCCGCGCATGCTAGCGGGCCCGGCCATCGGCCGGGCCCGCTTCGTGCAGGGTGATGGGGGATCAGCGCTGGTTGCCGGGCAGGGGGATGACCGGGCACTCGAAGTACTTCACCGGTGCGCCGAACGAGATGCTCCCGGTCGCTTCGAGGGCGATGAGGTCATCGGCCGAGGTCACCTGGCTCGGCGTCGTCCCGTTCCACTCGACCGGGATGACCATCCAGCGGCCGCCGTTGTAGTCGCGGTCGCCCGGCTTCGACTCGGCCACCGGCATGAGGTCGCCGCCCAGCAGGAAGATCCGGTCGTACGAGTGGTCCGGCGCCCCGGTGCCGGAGAAGTCGGTCGGGGTGCCGACGGTCCGGTACGGCGCGCCGTCGACGTAGAAGCCGACGCCGGGCGGACCGCCGGCGGCCACGGTCCCGACGGCGAGGGCCGAGGCCAGTGCGGCCCCGGTGAGCGCGGAAGCGAGTCGTCGCATGACGATGTCCTCCTGGATGGACCTGCTCGGCCGGTCCCTGGCCGTTCCGACGGCCCGCCGGAACGACGAGGACGATGGGCGGGGCGGGCGACGGCGGGATGACCCGCGAGTGACGGTCGCGAGTCATCCCCGTGACGGGACCGAGACGGAGGCACGCGCGGGCGATCGGGCGGCCCGCGCGACCCGGCTCCGAGTTCGTCCGCCGTGAACGCCTCGGCGAGGAAGCTGGATGGGGCCAGCGGGTCGTAGACGAGGGTCAGCGACCTCCGCGCGCGGGTCCAGGCCACGTAGGCGAGGCGCCGCTCCTCTTCCAGCGCCCGGTCCGGTTCCGCTGCGGTCCTGACCGCCCGAGCGGACGGGAAGCGCCCCTCGTCCATGACCACGATCACGTCGTCGAACTCGAGCCCCTTGGTGGCGTGGACCGTCGACAGGACGAGCGCGGCATCCGGTAGCCGCAGCCGGCCCAGCAGGGCCCTGGTCGCCGCGACGGCGTCGGTCAGCGCCGCGAGATCGGGGAAGGCCGCGGCCCACCCGAGAAGCGCCCTGCCGATCTCCTCCCACGGCAGGGCGGGCTCGTGGACGAGGGCGTCGGCCCGTCCGACAGAGGGAGCGGGCAGGCTGTCGTCGGCTGCGCCTCCGTCCAGGGCCCGACAGGCGCGATCCAGCCGGACGAGCGCCGGCAGGGCGGGTGCGTCCAAGGCGGCCCGGGCGAGCAGCTCGTCGACCCGGCCATCCTCGATCGGGAGGACGACCTCGGATCGGAAGGGTCGGCCGGCCCGCATCGCCGCGAGCACCGCCGCCAGGAGCTCCCGATTGGTGCGGGCGAGGATGGCCTGGGTCCCGTCATCGCGAGGCAGTCGCCCCAGCGCGTCATGAAGGCGTCGTGCATCGTCCCGACCATCGGGCACGAGGGCGAGCCAGCCCGTGGCACCGGGTCGAGCCCGGATCCGCTTGGCCAGCCGCTCACGGTTGCGGGAGACCAGCCGCTCGGAGCGAGTGACGACCGGGGCAGGACATCGGTAGTTGACCTCCAGGTCGACCCGTCGGAGGCCCGGCGTCGCGGCGGCGACGCCCAGCAGGCGCCGGACGTCCGCCAGTCGCCAGCCGTAGATCGACTGGTCGTCGTCGCCCACCAGGAACAGGCGCCGCGCGCTCCCGGCCAGCAGTCCCGCCAGCTCGAGCTGCGCCCGGTCGAGGTCCTGGGCCTCATCGACCAGGAGGTCCCCGCAGCGCGCCCGCCAGCGCCCCAGCAGGCGAGGATCCGCTCGAAGGCGTCGGAGGGCCTCGACGAGCAGGTCGTCGAGGTCGACCTCGCCTTCCCGGGCGAGGGTCGCCTGGTACCGCAGGAATGCCCGTCCGATGGCCCCGGGCTCCGGGTCGGCGGCGACCTGCTCCACGGTGACCCCGTGCTCGACCTTCAGCTGCGCGATCGAGGTGTCGAGCCGGACCAGCTCCGCGAAGGTGGCCGTCGGGTAGAGGGAGCGGAGGATCGCCCCGCGGTCGACGACCCGGACCGTCCGGTCGGCGTCACGGAGGATCTCGAGGCCGAGGGCATGGAAGGTGCGGACCCGGAGTGCCCTTGGCGGCACGCCGAGCGGCGCGAGAGCCGCGTCGATCCGGTCGACGAGCTCGGCGGCCGCACGCCGGTTGAAGGCGATCGCCGCGAGCGCGGTCGGATCGGCCCCGGTGGCGACCCTCCAGGCGATCCGGGCGACGAGGGTCGTCGTCTTGCCGGAGCCGGCCGGGGCCACGCAAAGGACGGGGCCGGGCGGGGCCGTGGCCGCGGCCAGCTGGTCCGGCGCCAGGGCCCGGAGGCGATCGGCGACCGATGGCGGCAGGCCGTCCAGGGTCATCCGTCGATGGTCGGCCGAGGGTCTCACCTCCGGCTCAATCGTCATGGTGCGCCCGCCGCACCGGCCCGCCACGGAGGATCGGTCACCGAATGGCCCACCCGGTCCGGCCTCAAGGCGCCCGCTCGAGCCACCGGCGCGGGCGTGCGTCAACGCACCGGTACGGACGGGCGGCGCGCCCGTGCACCGAACGACCCCATCGAGCCATCGACGCCGACCTGGGCGCCGGCGACGATCGAGGCGATCACCTCGCCGGGGATGTCGAGGCAGGAGGCGCTCGTCATGCGCTCTCGGGTCATGTATCGCGCGGCCGTGCTGGCGGCCTGTACGGCGCTCGCGATCGCGGGCACGGTCTCCGCGGACTCGCTGGCCGCTGACGGCGACGCCGTGACGGCCGGAGCCCAGGGGACGATCGACGTCGGCACCGTCGCGCCCGGGGCCGAGCTCAGCCTGCCCGTCGCCTTCCTGCTGACCTGCACCGGGACGAGCCACCTCGACCCGGGTCAGTCGGTCTCGGTCGCCCTCCTCGCCGCCACGGTCCCGGACGGCGGGGCCGCGAGTGCCACGACCGTGTCGTTCACGACGCCGCCCGGCTGGCCCGCCGACGGGCAGACTTGCGCGACGCCGGCCCAGGAGTGGGCGACCCCGCCGGCGACGCTGGACATCACGGCTCCGTCGGCGGTCGGTGGGGCCTACGAGTACGAGTTCCTGTTCCGGGTGACCTCGTCGAGCCTGGCCGGCATCCTGGGCTTCGTGGAGGTGCTCATCCAGCTCTCGGTCGGCGTCGATGAGCCTCCGGTCCTGGACCTGCCAGCCGACGTCTCGGTCCTGACTGCCGATCCGGCGGGAGCCCGGGTGACGTTCACCGTCGGGGCGACCGATGTCGAGGACGACCCGGACCCGACCGTCGATTGCGCGCCCCCATCCGGCTCGTGGTTCCCGGTCGGGACCACCACCGTCGAGTGCGCGGCCACGGACAGCGCGGGGCAGCGTACGACCGGCTGGTTCTCCGTCAACGTCGTCCACGAGGCCCCGGTGGCGGTCGTCTTCGAAGCGCCGATCCCGCAGGGGCTCCGTCGGGTCGTCCCGGCCGGCCGGACCATCCCCCTGAAGGTCCGCCTGGAGCGCGGCGGCGAGCCGGTCACCGTCGGGCGCGTGGACGCGGTCGGCGGCGGGTGCATCGGGGGGCAGCGGGCGGCCCCCACCGAGCTGACGTTCGCCGGCGGCCGCTGGACGGCGATGCTCCGGGGGGCGGCCCTGCTCGGCTGTGACCGGGTCGACGTCCGGCTCGATGGCCGGGTCGTCGGCGGCTTCGACGTGACACCGGTCGAGCCGTCGTCGCTGGGGGTCGTCCGGACCGCCGGCTGACCGCGTCAACCACGGTCGGGAGACCGACTGGAGGACCGGGCCCGCCGTTCTACCATGTCCGGGTGACCCCGGAGCTCCAGGCGACCCTCAAGCGACTGCCCGACCGGCCGGGCGTCTATCTCATGCGCGACGCCAGGGGCACGGTCCTCTACGTGGGGAAGGCGCAGCGGCTGCGGGCTCGGGTCCGCAGCTACTGGCAGCGCCAGGCGGCGAGCGGGCCCGGCGAGACCCAGCGCATCCGCTCCGCCATCGACCGGGTCGCCGATCTCGAGTGGACCGTGACCGATTCGGTCTCGGAGGCCCTCCTGCTCGAGGCGAACCTGATCAAGCGCTACCAGCCGCGCTTCAACGTCCGCCTCAAGGACGACAAGAGCTACCCCTACATCCGGATCACCGCGGCCGAGGACTTCCCCCGGGTCGAGCGGACCAGGAAGCTGGTCCAGGACGGATCGCACTACTTCGGGCCGTATGCATCGGCCTC
>DATHYZ010000103.1:0-54789 GCA_035458865.1 Candidatus Limnocylindrales bacterium | reverse complement strand
TACGCGGCGCTCCGGGCGCAGGATCTGCCGGCGGTGCGCGGCGAGGTCGTGGAGGGCGACGTCGCCGGGTACCACTACTACCCGGGGCGAGAGCGCGTCCGGGGCTGGCTGCGCGACGCCGACCTGGCCATCGTCGCCGAGGACACCGAGGCGCACGGGACCTACGCCTACTGGCACCTGCTGCTGCGGAGGGACTGAGCCCCTCCCTACTCCGTCGCGCGCCCTCGCTCGGCGAGTCGCTCCCCGTAGCGGGCGTCCCGCCAGGCCAGCGCGGCCTTCATCCCGTCGCGCCGGACGATGGCGTCGAACTCGCGCTGCTCGGGCAGGTCGTTGACGAACGCGCCCAGGTCGATGCCGGCCTCGACGGCGGCCAGGAATCCCTGCGCCTCCTGGACCCGGTTGAGCATCCGCTTCGTCAGCGCCAGGACGTCGGGGCTGGCCCGGGCGATGCGGTCGGCCAGGGCGTCGACCTCCTCTTCCAGCCGGTCCGGGTCCACGGCGCGGTTGACCAGGCCGATCCGGGCCGCCTCCTCGCCGCTGACCAGGTCGCCGGTGAGGAGCAGCTCGCGGGTCTTCTTCTGGCCGACCAGGTAGGGCATGAGCAGCGTGACGGGCGCCGACCCGAAGCGGATCTCCGGCTCGCCCAGCTGCGCGTCGGTCGCCGCGACGACGAGGTCGCAGGCCATCGCCAGCTCCAGGCCGCCGGCCAGGCAGTAGCCGTGGACCTGGGCGATGACCGGCTTCGGCGAGCCCCAGATCCGGAGGGTCTGGCGGACGTCGCGCTCCAGCAGCTCGCGCCAGGCCGCGGCCGTCGCCACCTCCTCGCCGCTGGCGAGGTCGAACCCCGAGCAGAAGGCCCGTCCCGCCCCGCGCAGGACGACGACCCGGACGTCGGGGTCGCGGCCGGCCGCCTCGACGGCGTCCACGACCGCGTCGAGCAGCTCGTCCGAGAGCGCGTTGAGCTTCGCCGGCCGGTTCAGGGTGAGGCGGACGCCCCAGGCGGTCCGCTCCGAGAGCAGGACGGGCTCGGGCGCAGCGGCCGGACCCGCTGTCGGCTCGGTCATGGTCGGTCCTCCAGCACGACGAGCCCGTCGACGGCCAGCGCCCCGTCGGGCGTGGCGATGATCGGGTTCAGGTCGATCTCGGCGATGTCGGGCCGCTCCATCGCCAGCCGGCCCAGCCGGACCAGCACGTCCGCGACCGGGCCACGGGCCACGGCTCGGCCCCCCCGAACCCCGCGGAGGAGCGCGGCGCCGCGGAGCGCGTCGAGCATCTCGAGCGCCTCGTCCCGGTCGATGGGGGCGAGCCGGATGGCGACGTCGGCGAGGACCTCGGCCAGGATCCCGCCGATGCCCACGAGCACGACCGGCCCGAACAGGGGGTCGCGCTTCAGCCCGGCGATGAGCTCCAGGCCCGGCTCGGCCATGGGCTCCAGGAGGACACCCCGGACCTCGAGCCCGGCGGCCCGACCGGCCTGCATGACCTCGGCGGCGGCCGCCCGGACCGCGTACGGGTCGCCCAGCCCAAGACGAACCCCGCCGATGTCGCTCTTGTGGGCCGCGCCCGCCGCATCGAGCTTCACCGCGACCGGGAAGCCCATCTCGCCCGCCAGGTGGGCGGCCTCGGCCGGCTCGGCGGCCACGATGGCCTCGACCATCGGCAGCCCGGCCTCGCGCAGGAGCTCCAGGCTCTCGCGCTCGGCGAGGACCCGGCGCGCCGGCTCCGGATGGCTCACCGGCTCGCTGGCGTCCACCTCGGCCACGCCCTCGGCATGCTGCCGGTCGAAGCCGTAGGGGATCCGTCCGTCGGCCAGGATCGGCCACGCCGGCCGGCGCGGCCCGGCACCCAGACGATGGGCCCGCCTGGCTTCCCAGGTGGCGACCCGGGCGATCGCGGCGAACGCCTCGACCGCGCCGCGGAGCACGGGCCCACCGCCACCCTCCGTCATGACCTCGAGGAGCTCGGGGGTGGGCTCGTTGGAGGTGAGCGAGACGTAGACGGGCAGGATGCCGGGTCGCTCGCGCGTCGCCTCCACGAGCGCACGGACGACCGACGAGGCGCTCTCGACCTCGGCCGGCAGGGAGCGGTACGGGAAGTCGTAGACGCCGACCAGGACGTCGATCGCCCCGGAGTCGGCGAAGGCCTCGAAGCAGGCCGGGTAGGCCACGTCCGGATCGTCGGCGCCCCAGGGGTCGAGCGGGTTGCCGACGTAGCCCATCGAGGGCAGGGCCTCCACGATCCGCTCGCGGGTCGTCTCGGGCACCGTCGGCAGGTCGAGGCCGGTCTCGATGGCCAGGTCGGCGATCAGCGACGCCTCCCCGGTGGAGGCGGTGACGACGCCCGTCCGACCCCGCCCCACCGAGCGGCCCATGCGATGGGCCCCGGCGAGCAGCTCGGCCGTCTCGTGGAGCTCGTCGAGGTCGCGGCAGCGGATGACCCCGACGGCGTCGAGGGCCGCGTCGGTCACCGGGCCCTCCCCGGCCAGCGAGCCGCTGTGGGCCAGGGCGGCGACCTGGGCCTGGGCCGAGCGGCCGACCTTGACGACGGCGATCGGCTTGCCCAGCTCCAGCGCGCGGTCGGCGAGGGCCAGGAACCGCTCCGGGCGCTTGAAGCCCTCCACGAACAGGAGGACGACCCGGGTCTCCGGATCGTCGAGGGAGTGGGCCAGGTAGTCGCAGATGTCCAGGACCACCTCGGCGCCGCAGCTGACGATCCGGCTGAAGCCGATCCGGGTCCCCGAGTGGATGAACGCGTCGGTGACGGAGCCGCTCTGGGCGATGGCCGCGACCGGGCCGCGGGGCAGCCATGGGTTGACGTCGCCGATGTACGTGGCGCAGCGGGTCGTCCAGTCCACGAGGCCCATGCAGTTGGGCCCCAGGAGGGCGATGCCGTGCTCGAGAGCGATCCGGCGGACCTCGGCCTGCATGTGTCGGGCCGCGTCGCCACCCTCCACGACCCCGCCGCCGGGGATGATCAGGGCCCGGGCTCCCACCCGGGCGGCGTCGGCCGCGATCGGCGCGGCCCGCAGCGGGTTGACCGCCAGGACGACCGAGTCGGGCACCTCCGGCAGCGCCTCGAGGGAGGGGTAGCAGCGCTCGCCCAGGATCTCCTCGTACTTCGGGTTGACGAAGCGGACCGGGACCTCGCTGCCGATGATCCGGGCGTTGTCGCGGAGGACCTTGGCGATGTCCGAGCGTGGCGACGCGCCGACGACGGCGATGCTCCGCGGGGCGAACAGCGGCCGGAGGTCGATCGCGGGCCGGGCGGTCGGGTCGGTCGCGGGCGCGGGCGCAGGGGCGGTCGCGGGCTCGGGGTCGGTCGCGGGCTCGGGCGCGGTCGCGGGCTCGGTCACCGGGTCGGTCACCGCCGCCTCACCCGACGACCCGTCCGACACCCCGCTTCTCCAGAGCCCGGGCGATGACGACCCGCTGGATCTCCGAGGTCCCCTCCCAGATCCGGTCCACCCGGAGCTCGCGGAGGAACCGCTCCGGGGCGAAGTCGCGCATGTAGCCGCGGCCGCCGAAGACCTGGACGACCCGGTCGGCGCAGCGCCAGGCGGCCTCCGAGGCGAAGAGCTTGGCCAGCGACGACTTGGCGTGGACGACCTTCGGATCGGCGCCGCTGTCGAAGAGCCAGGCCGCCTCGCGGGTCAGCAGCCGGGCCGCGGAGGCGTCGGCCGCCGAGTCGGCGAGCGGGAAGCTGACCCCCTGGAAGTCGTAGATCCGCTGCCCGAACTGGACGCGGCTGGTGGCGTGGCGGACGCCCAGGTCAAGGAGCCGCTCCATGGCGCCGGAGCAGCGGGCTCCGATGTGGATCCGCTCCTCGATGAACCACTCGTTCGTCAGCTCGTCCGCCTGCCCGATCCCGCCCAGGATCGCCGAGGCGGGCACCCGGACATCCTCCAGGACGAACTGCGGGTGCCGGTCGGCGAAGGTGTGGGTGTAGTTGGGGTCCTGGGCCATCCGCAGCCCGGGCGTGTCATAGTCGACCAGGAACAGGGTCGGCTTCCGCTCGCCGTCCTCCAGGAGGTGACAGTGGAAGATCATGAAGTCGGTGATCTCCACGCCGGTCACGAACCACTTCTCGCCGTTGAGGACGTACTCCCCGGTCGCCGGGTCGCGAACGGCGGTCGCGGTGAGGGTCCGGGCGTCGGACCCGGCGCCCGGCTCGGTGATCGCGTACGAGCCGAAGCGGTCGCCGCGGAGGCTGGGCTCGAGGTAGCGGCGACGCTGCTCGTCGTCGCAGTGGACGAGCGCGTTGTAGGCGCCGGGGATGTACGACCACAGCCCGCCGGTGGCCTGGCCGAGCTGCTCGTGGACGACGACCTGCTCGAGCATGGTCCAGCCCTGGCCACCCAGCGCCTTCGGGAACGATCCGCCGTGGAGGTCCAGCGCCACGGCCGCGCGGCGGAGGTCCGCCGTCGCTTCGGCGGCAAGGCGGCCGCCCGACCGCTCGAACTCGATCTCGAGGGGCCAGAGATGCTCCGTGACGTAGCGCCGCGCCCGGGCCTGGAGCTCCAGCTGGGCAGGGGTGAGGGTCAGGTCCATGGCGCCGGAGTGTGGCCGCTGCGACCCGGACCGGCCCGCGCCGTCGCGGGCGACGGGACGCCGCCATCAACCGAGGCGCGGATGGGTGCCGAGACCGGAACCGGTGCGTCCGCGCACCGCTGCGAGAGCGCGCCGACGCCCGCGGCTTGTGAGCTGTCCGACCCTGGCCCTACCATGCGCCGATCCGTCGGGCGCCTTGAGCCGAGGCGGCCAGGACGAGCCGGACTTGGGGGAGTGCAGTGATGCCCGGGCGGGCTGGAGGGACCGTGGGGAGGGTCAGGTCGGCGTACGTCGAGGACGCCCGCGCCTGGGGGTTCGCCCCGTGGATGGCCGGCGTCCTGCTCGCCGCCCCGTTCGTCGCCGTCGTCGGGCTGACGCTCCTGCTTCCCTTCCGCGATGTCTTCTTCTGGCTGACGGACGAGGACTCGATCATCGAGTGGGCACAGTTCGCCTGTCTCCTCGGCATCGTCCTCGGGTCGGGCACGGTGACGGTCATCGCCGCCCGACGCCGGGTGCCCTGGGTCGCCCTGCTCTTCGGGGCGATCACGCTGGCCGCGCTCTTCGTCACGGGCGAGGAGATCTCGTGGGGTCAGCGGATCTTCGGCTGGGCGACGCCCGAGATCCTCTCGGAGGCCAATCGCCAGAACGAGTCGAACATCCACAACATCATCCCGATCCAGCGGGCCTTCGGCATCGCCGAGCTGCTCGCCGGCGCGTACGGGTTGCTCGTCCCGCTCGTGCTGGTCGCGGCGCCGCGACGCTGGCGGCTGCCACCACGCGCCTACCTCGTCGTGCCGTCGCTGGCGCTCGGATCGGCGTTCGCCGTGGCGCTCGTCTATCGGTTCAGCCGGCTGACCTTCCTCGACGACGCGGGACGGACCGCCAACCGGTACGGCGAGCTCGCCGAGCTGGTCCTCTACGCGGCCATCCTCGTCCACCTCGTCCTGTCGGCACGGCGCCTTCGCCTGCCGAGCGCCCGCGGATTCACCGGGATGAAGTCGGCGGTGCCCGGCACCGGGAGTCCCGCCGAGGGGTGATCGGCGACCGGTAGCATGCGCCCGGCCCAGCCCGGCCGGCGGGGATGCTCGGCCCTCAGCCGACCCCGTGGGGGATCACCGCCATCGCCTCGATCGCCGCGTCGACGTCCTCGGTCGTGGTGAATGCGCCGAGGCTGAAGCGGACAGCGCCGCGGTCGATCGTGCCCAGGTCGCGGTGGACGATCGGCGCGCAGTGGACGCCGACCCGGGTCGCGATCCCGAAGTCGCCGTCGAGGATCGCCCCCACGTCCTGGGGGTGGACGCCGTCCACGTTCGTGGTCAGCACGGGCAGGTGGCCGCGCAGGTCGTCGGCGCCGTAGAGGGTGACGCCCGGGATCGCGGCCAGCCCATCGCGCAGCCGCGTCGTCAGGGCCATCTCGCGGGCGTGGAGCGCCTCCATCCCCTGCCCCTCCACGAAGTCGAGCCCGAGCCCGAGCCCGATGACCCCGAGCAGGTTGAGCGTCCCCAGCTCCAGGCGGAGGGGATACGCCTGGCTGTGGACCAGGCTCGCCGAGTCCATGCCCGTCCCGCCGAAGCGGGTCGTGGCGACGTCCAGCTCCGGCATGAGCACCAGCCCGCCGATCCCCGACGGGCCGTAGAGGGACTTGTGCCCGGTGAAGGCGACCGCGGCGATCCCCTGCCCGGCCATGTCGATCGGGACCAGGCCGGCCGTCTGGGCGACGTCGAGGATGAGCGGGACGCCCCGCCCGGCGCAGACCCGGGCGATGTCGGCCACGGGCTGGATCGTGCCGAGGACGTTGGAGCCGTGGGTCATGACGACGGCCCGGGTGGTGGGCCGCAGGAGCGCGGCCACCGCGTCCGGATCCACGACCCCCTGCCCGTCGAACGGCGCCAGGTCGTACGTGACCACCCCGGACTCCGCCAGGTGGTGGAGCGGCCGCAGGACCGAGTTGTGGTCGAGCCGGGTCGCGACGAGGTGGTCGCCGGGTCGGACGAGCCCGAGGATGACCGTGTTGAGCGCGTCCGACGCGTTCGCCGCGAAGATCACCCGGTCCGGGTCCGGCGCCCCGAAGAAGCGGGCCACCCGGGCCCGCGTCTCGTCCACGAGACGGCCGGCCTGCGCGGCGAGATCGTGGCTGCTGCGGCCGGGCGAGGCCCCGACCCGGGCATACGTCTCGACCATCCCCCGGAGCACCTCGGGTGGTTTGGGGAAGCTCGTCGCGGCGTTGTCGAGGTAGATCAGGCGATCGGTCATGCCCGGCGCATCCTCACGTCACCTCAATCCAGGCAGGTCTTGGGGTTCGGCAGCCCGGCCAGCCGCCTCGCCCCCATCCGGATGCCGTCGGGGAAGAGCCGCTCGAGCTCGACGAGGCTGAGCTCCGTGCCGTTGCGGAGCTCGCGGTTCATGGGCGCCCGGCCGTTGTGCAGGTAGTAGCCGCGGAGGAAGCGCAGGACCCGCCACTGGACGTCGTCCAGCCGCTCGATGCCGCTCTCGCGGGCGAGCTCGGCGGCGATCCCCTCGGTCCAGTCGTCCGGCTCCCAGATGAACCCCTCGGAGTCGAACCAGACCTCCTGGCCGGCGACCGTGCGGAGCTCACGGGTCCGGACCGGCTCGGCCATCAGCCCGACCGCGAGCCACCCCGCCGACGGACCCCGCCCCCGGGACGCGGGCCACCCCGCGACATCCCGCTCAGGTCCCGCTGCCGACGAGGCTCGGCTCGGCGGCCGCCAGGGCCGCCTTCACCCGCTCCGGCGTGGCCGGCAGCTCGTAGACCATCGCCCCGCAGGCGTCCCGGATCGCGTTCACGATCGCCGGGGCCGTGGAGACCATGGACATCTCGCCGACGCCGACCGAGCCGAGGGTGCCGAGCTCGCGCGGGGTCTCGACGATGATCGACTCGAGGTCCATGGCGTAGCGGATGTTCGGGAACTTGAAGGTCACGTAGTCGCGGGTCTTGCCGGCCACGTACTCCTCGCGCAGCGCGAAGCCGGCCCCCATGTCCATCCCGCCCTCGAGCTGGCCCTCGACGTTGATCGGGTGGATGACCCGGCCCGGGTCGGCGGCCGAGGTGAGCCGGACGACCCGGACCTCGCCCGTGCTCGTGTCCACCTCGACCTCGGCCATCTGGATCGAGAAGACCTGGACCTCGAACGAGGGGCCCTGGCCGGTCTCGGGGTCGAGCGGCGCCGTCTCGAGGGTGGTCCGCCGGCCGATGTAGCGGACCGACTTGTCGGCGGCCACGAAGGCGGCGTGGGTCCGCTCCCCCAGCTCGTCCATGGCAGCCCGGAGCTGCTGGGCCGCGTCAACGGCCGCCCCACCGATCATGTAGGTGACCCGGCTGCCGCTGGCGGGACCGGACGCGGTCGTGTCGGCCGTGCTCCGCGTCCGCAGGCGGACCTTGCCGAGGGGCAGGTCCAGGACGTGGGCCACCAGCTGGCTCAGCATCGAGTCGGTGCCCTCGCCGGGATCGGCGGCGGCGACGTAGACCGTGACCCCGTCGTCCGGGTCCAGCTCGACCGCGGCGATCGACTTGTCGCCGGGCATGGCGATCCCGAACGCGGCCGCTCCCAGCCCGACCCCCCGGCGGGTGCCGTTGGCGGCCTCGGCGTTGGCGCTCGCGGCGTCCCGACGAGCCGCCTCCCAGCGCGGCCCGATGGCCTCGACGAGGCCGGCGAACGGCCACTCGGTGGCGACGTGGCCGGTGGCCTTGGCCTGGCCCGGCTGGAGGGCGTTGCGGCGGCGGAACTCGAGCGGGTCGATGCCCATCTTCTCGGCCAGCATGTCGACCGCGCACTCGAGCGCGTAGTGGGCCTGGGGCGGCCCGGCCCCGCGGGCGGCGCTGCCCCACGGGTTGTTCGTGTAGACCAGGCGCGACGTCACCTCGAGGTTCGGGACGTGGTACGAGCTGGTGAGCATGTGCAGGGCGCGGTTGAGGATCACGATCCCCAGCGACATGTAGGCGCCGTTGTCGACCGTGACGTCCATGCCCATCGCGGTGAGCTTGCCGTCGGCGTCGGCGGCCAGCCGGATGCCCATGTCGAAGGGGTGGCGCTTGGAGGTCGCCAGCATCGACTCGGCCATGCTCGGCACGTAGCGGACGGCCCGGCCGAAGTGGAGCGCGGCGGCCGCGGCGATGCCCTCGGTGATGATCTCGACCTTGATGCCGAACTGGCCGCCCGAGAACGGCTCCTCGTAGCGGATGGCCTCCCAGCCGAGGGCCGCCTGGAGGCTGGCCATGGCCAGGTGGATGTTGATGCTCCGGCCCAGCACGACGAGCTCGGCGTCCTCGCCCTCGCCCTCCATGTAGGCCAGGCTCACCTCGGGCTCGAGCGGCGCCTGGTGGACGATCTGGGTCTTGAAGCGACCCTCGACCACGGCGGCAGCGCTGGCGAAGGCGCTCGCGGCGTCGCCCTTGATGACCGGCTGGCGGTGGCAGAGGTTCGGCGTGCCGTCATGGACCTGCGGCGCGTCGTCGGCCAGGGCCGCGTCCGGGGAGAGGAGCGCCGGCAGGGGCTCGTAGTCGACCACGACCGCCTCGGCGGCGGCCAGGGCCTGGTCGAGCGTCGCGGCGGCGACGATGGCGACCGGGTCGCCGAGCGTCCGGACCTTCGTGTCGCAGAGGATCGGCCGATCCTCGACCGTGTACTTGAGCCGGTTCGTGCCGCGGATGTCCCTGGCGGTCATGACGCCCGCGACGCCGGGCATGGCTTCGGCGGTGGCGGTGTCGATGCCCAGGATCCGGGCGTGGTGATGCGGGCTGCGGACGACCGCCAGCTCCAGGGCGCCGGGCATCCGGATGTCGGCGCCGAACCGGGCCGTCCCGCAGGCCTTGGCCATCGCGCTGGGCCGCGGGTGGGAGACACCCAGGGCGGGCGCATCGGCCGCCGGCAGCAGGTCGGCCGGGGCGATCTCGCCGCGGATGAAGCGGCCCGCGAGCTGGATCGCGTCGACGATCTTCTTGTAGCCGGTGCAGCGGCAGAGGTTGCGGCGCAGGGCCCGGCGGATCTGGGCCCGGGTGGGGCTGGGGTTCGCCTCGAGCAGCTCCGCGGCGGTCACGATCATGCCCGGGATGCAGAAGCCGCACTGGACCGCGCCCGAGAGCACGAAGGCCTGCTGGATCAGGTTCGGGTGGTCGGGCGTGCCGAGGCCCTCGATCGTCGTGATCTCGGCGCCCTCGAGCGCGGCGACCTTCGTGACGCACGAGAGCACGGCCTCGCCGTCGGCCAGGACCATGCAGGTGCCGCACTGGCCCTTGCGATCGCAGGACTGCTTCGTCCCGGTCAGGCCGAGGTCCTCACGGACCAGGTCCAGCAGGACGGACTGCTTCTCGTCGGCCACGACCTCGATCGGGCGGCCGTTGACGGTGAGGGCGACCTTCTTCACGAGACGCCGGGCCTCCGCGTGCGACTGCGTCCGGCGGTGCCTCCGCCGGCTCGGGTGGGTCCGAAGACCCACCCTCACCTGTACGGGGCGGCCCGGCGCTCGCCCTAGTGCCGCTCGGCCCGAATCACCGAGCCATCAAGGCAGGGTGCTGCGGTCGGGCGGGGACAGGAGGAGCCGGGGGCGCGGGCGGGGACCAGCGTCAGGGGCGGGCGCCAAGCCTCCGTCCGACGGCCTCGGCATCCGCCACGCGGTCGAGTGCCCGTGGAGCGTCGGTCAAGCGACGGCGAAGCGTCGGCCGAGCGACTGTAGAGCGCCCGTCGCCACCATCCCCGCGTGGATGACCGACGCATCGGGCAGGTCCTGCGCGCCCTCCGTCGCCGACGCGGCTGGCGCCAGGCCGACGTCGCCGAACGCGCTGGGGTGAGCCAGCAGACCGTCTCAGTCATCGAGCTCGGTCGTCTCGATGAGGTCGACCTGGCCACGCTTCGACGGGTCGCGGCTGCGCTGGACACTGGCATCGACCTCGCGCCGCAGTGGCGCGGGCCAGAGCTACCGAGGCTGCTGGACGCCGACCACGCAGCGCTCGTCGACGCTGCCCTGACGACGCTCCGGGTGGCCGGCTGGGAGACGCTCACCGAGTGGACCTTCAGCCACTATGGCGAGCGCGGCGCCGTCGACGCGCTCGGCTGGCGGGGCGCTGAGCGGGCGTTGCTCGTCATCGAGGTGAAGTCGCGGATCGTCGACGTCGGGGCGCTGATCGCCGGGGTGGACCGCAAGGTCCGACTCGCCACGAGGCTCCTCCCCGACGAGCGATCCTGGCGACCCCGGGTGGTCGGGGCGGTCGTGGTCCTGCCCGGCGATGCGACGGCCTACGCGGTGGTGCGGCGGCACGGCGCCGTGTTCGAGTCGGCCTTCCCGGCTCGGACCGTGGCCGTCCGCCGCTGGATCCGCCACCCGGACCACGCGCTCCGCGGGATCTGGTTCCTGGCTCCTACCAGTGCCGCTGGTGCTATGCCGCGGTCCGCCCTCTCGCGCCGGCAACGCGTCCGCCGCCCACGCTCAGATTCCCGGACGGATCCTGGATAGCACCAGCCACGCTGGTAGCGAGCGGATTCGCCCTGGATAGCACCAGCCACGCTGGTAGCGCCCAGGATTCGTCCGGCTGGACCCGCGCCAGAGCGGCTGGACCCGCGCCGGACCCACGCGACCCTACCGCCGGCCCAGGCCCGGGATCGCGCGCCCCTACTGCGGCCAGGCGAAGACGAGGATCTTGATCTCCGTCATGTCGTCGATCGCGTAGCGGAGCCCCTCGCGACCATGGCCCGAGTCCTTGATGCCGCCGTAGGGCATGTGGTCGATCCGGTAGGTCGGGATGTCGTTGAGGACGACGCCGCCGACCTCCAGCTCCTCGAAGGCGGTCCAGGCGTTGCGCAGGTCGTTGGTGAAGACGCCCGTCTGGAGGCCGAACGCCGAGTCGTTGATCTGGTGGATCGCGTCGTCGAAGGAACGGAACCGGGAGACGACGACGAGCGGGGCGAAGGCCTCGTTCGAGCAGACCTGGGCGGTCACCGGCGTGTCGGTCAGGATCGTCGGCGGGAAGAAGTTGCCGTCGGCCTTGCCGCCCAGGACGAGCTTGCCGCCGAGCTCGACGGCCTCGTCCACCCAGCGCTGCGTCCGGAGCGCGGCATTGGCGTCGACCATCGGCCCGAGATCGGTGTCGGCATCGAGCGGGTCGCCCACCTTGAGGGTCGCCGACCCGGCCACGAACCGCTCCATGAACGGCTGCCAGACGTCCTCGTGGACGTACATCCGCTGGACGCTGATGCAGACCTGGCCGGCGTAGGTGAACGCTCCCACCAGGATCCGCTTGACCGCCCAGTCGAGGTCTGCCGTCCGGTCGACGACGACGCCGGCGTTGCCGCCCAGCTCGAGGACGACCTTCTTGCGCCCGGCCCGGGCCTTCATCCGCCAGCCGACCGATGGGCTGCCGGTGAAGGTGAGCAGCTTGAAGCGGTCATCCTCGACCATCCGGTCGCCGAGCTCGCGGGTCATCGGCAGGATGCTGACCATCCCCTCCGGGACGCCGACCTCGTCGATGATCTCGGCGATGGCGAGCATCACGAGCGGGTCCTTGGACGGCGGCTTCAGGACGATCGGGTTGCCCGAGGCGATCGCCGGGGCGACCTTGTGGGCCGCCAGGTTGAGCGGGAAGTTGAACGGGCTGATCGCGGCGATGGGCCCGATCGGGAAGCGCCGCGTCATCGCGGTCCGCCCTTTCGACGACTCCAGGAGGTCGAGGGGCAGGACCTCCCCGCCGATGCGCTCGGCCTCCTCGGCGCCCAGGCGGAAGGTGAACACCGCCCGGTCCACCTCGACCATGGCATCGCGGATGGGCTTGCCCGCCTCGAGGGCGATGAGCCGCCCGAGCTCCTCGCGGCGGGCCCGGATGCCGTCGCTGATCGCCCTCAGGATCCGGCTCCGCTCGAAGGCCGGCAGCTTCCGGGTGACCTCGAACGCGGCGACGGCGGCCCGGACGGCCTCCTCGTACTGCTCGGGGGTCGCGTTGTAGGTGGCCCCGGTGACCTCACCGGATCCGGCCGGGTTCAGGACCTCGAGGACGTCCGGCGAGTCGACCCAGCGCCCGGCCAGGTAGATGGGATGGGGGGTGACGGCGGTGGCCATGGTTCTCCTTGGCGGTCCGGGCAGGGACGGTCCGGGTGGGGCCGGAGGGTCGCCGGGACCTGGTGGTGGCGTCCGGATTCTACGGGCGGTCAGCCCTCGGCGAGCAGCTCGTCACGGGCGGTGAGCAGGTCGCCCCGGGCCTCGTCGCTGACGGTCGGGTACTGCGGGTCGATCGACATGAGCGCCTCGATGATGACGGCCGCCGCGCCGAGGCGCAGGAACCACTTCCGGTCGGCGGGGATCACGTGCCACGGAGCCCACTCGGTGCTGGTGTTCGAGAGGACGTCGCTGAAGGCCTTCTGGTAGTCGTCCCAGTAGCCGCGCTCGCGGATGTCGTTGGCGGAGAACTTCCAGTTCTTCTCGGGCTCGTCGATGCGGGCCAGGAACCGGCGCCGCTGCTCCTCGTAGGAGAGGTTCAGGAAGAGCTTGACGATCCGGATGCCGTTGTCGGTGAGGTAGCGCTCCCAGTCGTTGATCTCCCGGAAGCGGCGCTGCCAGATGTCCTTGCGCTTCATCCGGGGCGGCAGCTTCTGGCCCTCCAGGATCGACGGGTGGACCCGGACGATGAGGACCTCCTCGTAGTGGCTCCGGTTGAAGATGCCGATCATCCCGCGGGCCGGCAGCTCCTTCGCGTAGCGCCACAGGTAGTCGTGGTCCAGCTCCTCGACAGAGGGGGCCTTGAAGCTGCTCACCCGGACGCCCTGCGGGTTCACGCCGCTCATGACGTGGCGGATCGTCCCGTCCTTGCCGGCTGCGTCCATGGCCTGGAGCACGACGAGGAGGCCGTAGGTGTCCTGGGCGGCGAGGCGGGCCTGGAACTCGCTCAGCTGCTCCACGCCCTGCTCGAGGAGCCCCGCCGCGTCCTGCTTCCTGACGATGTCCGCCTTGTAGGCAGGATCGAAGTCGCGACCCAGCCGGACCTGCCGGCCGGGCTCGACGCGGAACGGGGCGATGAAGTCCCGGAGGCGCTCGTGGCGGGCGTTCGGCATGGTCCGGTCCCTCCCTGAGCCGCCCATGATGCACGGTCGGCAGCAGCGACGCGGGACCGGTGGGGGATCGCCGGATGGCCGGTCGCGGCACGGATCCGTCGCGACCGCACCCTGAGCCACCCGGTCATCCCCAGACCGTACTTCAGGGTCATGGCCGCGGTGTGCCCACGGACGGACCATCGGGGCACCGGACGTCGCGATTCGGCGCCGTCCGCATGGCAGACGAGGACGCCGACCGTTGCTTCGAGCCCGCGCCGCGCTCGCCGTGGCGATGCTGACCGTCGTCGCGCTCGCGCTCCAGGTGAGCGCGCCGGTCGCCCATGCCGCGTCCTGCAAGGGCCCCAACCACGTCGTCACGCTCGACGCGGGCACGGCGACGCCGGGCACCGGCTCGACCACGACGCCGATCACGTTCGCGGTGAGCTACACCAGCAACGCCGGCTGCGCGCCGACCTCCATCGTCGTGTCGATCGGCGGCATCGGCGACGTGGCCCTGACGACCACGGACACCGACTTCAAGAACGGGGTCCGCTACAGCGTCAACAGGACCCTGCCCGCCGGCAACCGGGCATACGCGTTCCGGACCACCGCGGGCTCCGGCAACGGCGAGGTGACGGTGACCCTGACCGACGTCTCGCCACGGTTCGTGGCGATCACCGCCCCCACGGCCACGCCCAAGCCGACCCCGGTGCCGACGCCGACGCCCAAGCCGACACCCAAGCCGACGCCCAAGCCGACCCCGGTGCCGACGCCAGTCCCGACGGCGACGCCGAAGCCGGCGGCCGCGGCGCCGTCCCCGACCCCGGTGCCGTCGCCCTCGACGACCCCGGCGCCCGTCGTCCCGCCGGCAGCGCCGTCTGCGGCCCCGCCCTCCGGCGAGGCCTCGCCGACGCCCGATCCGTCGCCCCGGCCCTCCGCGAGCCCCGGCGACACGGCTGTGGTCGTCCCCGGCGGACGGACCGGGAGTGGCGGATCCGGACGCTCGACCACGGGTTCGGGGCTCCCGGGCTTCGACCCCGACCCGACGTTCCTCCTGCCGGTCGGCGCGCTGGTCGCCGGGACGGGCGCGCTCGCCCTGTTCTTCGTCGCGGGGACGCGGCGAAGACGCTCGCTCGACCCGGCGCTGGCCGAGGCTGGGGGCGGCCTGAGGGCCCTGTCCCCCGGCGTCACCCTGGGCGGATCCGCCATGACCGCTTCCGCGGTCGCCGGTGACGCAGCGGGCGCCGCCGCGGGCGCGTCCTCGTTCGCGGAGAGTCGCGGCCTCGCGATGACGCAGCTCCCGCCGGACACGCCCCTCGAGGAGGCGCTGATCCCGCGCTGGCGGCGCCAGTCCCTCCGCGAAGCGCGGGCTCGGTCCGAGCGCGACATTCCCGCCTACCGTGAGCCGCTGCGGTTCAGGGAGCCACCGGAGCCCGATGCCGACCGACGGATCGTCAGCTACAACCTGGTCCGCCTGGCAAGCGAGCCGGACGAGTACATGGGTCACGAGATCGGCATGCTCGACCGCGGCGACGAGGTGGAGGTCCTCCGCCAGGAGGCAAGCTTCGTCCTCGTCATGACGCCCGACGAGGCGGTCGGCTGGGTCCACCGGACCACGCTGCGGGCGCCAGAGCTGGCCTAGGCTCGCCCACCCCGACCGGTCCTTCGGCCGGCTGGAGGCCCGGCCACCCTTCGCGGACCCCCCTATCATCTCGGCATGTCCGGAACGTCGCTTCCCCGGTCTGGCGATCG
Organism: Candidatus Limnocylindrales bacterium; assembly: GCA_035458865.1. GTDB lineage: Bacteria > Chloroflexota > Limnocylindria > Limnocylindrales > CSP1-4 > DATHYZ01. Next base: position 39,458 of record DATHYZ010000103.1, on the reverse strand, counting down.
ACCGTGAAGGTCGAGGCGATCGTGGGAGTGGACGAGGCGCTCGGCGAGCGGCTCCGGGCCGGCGGCATCTTCACGGTCACCGACCTCCTGGAGAAGGGCGGCTCGAGATCCGGCCGTGCCGCCCTGGCGCGGATCGTCGACGTCGACGAGGCGACCATCCTCGACTGGGTCGGCGCCGCCGACCTGATGCGGGTGGAGGGCATCGGCCCCGAGTACGCGGAGCTGCTCCGGGCCGCCGGGGTCGCCTCCCCGCCCGAGCTGGCCCAGCGTGATCCCGGACACCTGGCAGCGGCCGTCGCCGAGGCCGCCGCCATCGCCACCGACCCGGTCGGCCGGCTTCCATCCGCCGTGGAGATCGGCTCGTGGATATCCGAGGCCGCCGGCCTGCCGGCGGCGGTCACCCACTAGCCCAGGACAGCCTGCGGCTCGAGCGACGGCCGGCCCGGCCTCAAGGAGGGATCGATGCGCGGGTTCCGCGACTTCCTGACCAAGACGAACGCCCTGGCCCTGGCCATCGGCGTCATCATCGGCACGGCGCTCGGGGGCGTCGTCACCTCGCTCGTCGACGACATCATCATGCCGCCGATCGGCTGGGCGCTGGGGGGCGTCGACTTCGCCGAGCTCAAGATCGTCCTCGGGACCGATGCGGCCGGCGAGGAGGTGGCGATCGGCTACGGCCTGTTCATCAACTCGCTGGTCGCCTTCGTCGTGGTCGCCCTGGTCGTCTACCTCGTCGCCCGGCAGTTCATCAAGGAGGCGCCGCCGGTCCCGACCAAGGAGTGCCCGTTCTGCAGGGAGGCGAACGCCGAGGCCGCCACGAAGTGCAGGGCCTGCGCGAGCGCCATCTGACCGGGGCGCCGCGCTAGCCGGGCTCGCCGGGCTCGCCGGCGCGCGGGTAGGAGCCCAGGACGCGAGCCATCGTCGTCACCGGCTCCAGGGCCCGCTGCGCCTCGACGAAGGCCGGGTCGGTCGCCGCGACGTCGAGGTCGATCCAGAAGACGTACTCCCAGGCTCGATCGGCCCGTGGCCGCGACTCGAGCTTGGAGAGGTTGATCCCGCGCTCGGCGAAGACGCCGAGGACCGCCAGCAGCGTCCCCGGCTCGTTCGTCACCGACAGCACCAGGGTCGTCCGGTGGGACGTCGTGGAGGCGACCCGCGGCCCCGGCACCGGCGCGCCCGGCTCGGCCAGGACCAGGAAGCGGGTCCGGTTGTCCGGGACCGCCTGGATCCCGTCCGCCAGGACCTGGAGACCGAAGAGCGCGGCGGCGCGCGGCGAGAGGACCGCGGCCGCCTGTCGATCGTCGCGCTCGGCGATCGACTTGCCGGCACCGGCCGTGTTGTACGAGGTCAGCAGGGTCCAGGGACGCGTTCGGAGGAAGGCCTCCGCCTGGCCCAGGGCCTGCACGTGCGAGTAGATCCGCTCGATCGACTCGATGCCCACCCCGGGCAGGGCGGCCAGGCAGAGCCGGACCGGGACCACCACCTCGCCGACGATCCGCAGGTCGTGCTCCAGGAGGAGGTCGTAGTTCTCGCGGACGGTCCCGTTGACGAGGTTCTCGATGGGGATCACCCCGGCGGCAGCGCGACCACCGGCCACGGCCCCGAAGACGTCCCGGAAGCTGCCCACGGCGATCCGCGGCGCGTCCCCGAAGTAGGCGATGACGGCGTCCTCGGCGAAGGCGCCGGGCTCGCCGGCATAGGCGATGGGGAGGGCGACCCCGGGCGGCGTCGTCGGCTCGTGGTCGGACATCGGCTGGAGTCTAGCGGTCGTCCGGCCCGGCTCGGTCAGCGATCGAACCAGTCCGTGGTGTCGATCCCGCCGGCGTCCTCGTCCAGCTCCACCCGCTCGGCGCCGCGGTCCGGGCTCGGCCGGGCTCGACGGTCGGCGGCGGCCTCGGCGGCACCGGCCCAGGGCGTCTGGGCCAGGAGCGCCTCCAGGGCCTGGATGTAGGCCTCGATCGAGGCGGCGACGATGTTGGTGCTCCGGGCCACGCCTGAGAACGTGCCGGCGGCCCGATCGCCGGCGGCCTCGGCCGGCGGACCGATCTCGACCCTGACCTCGCCCTCGGCATCTGGACCCTCGGCGAGCGCATGGATGTCGTAGGCAAGGAGCCTGGGGTGGCCGGCCAGGATCTCGGCGATCGCCCGGTCGACGGCGTTGAAGAGGGCGTCGATGGGGCCGTTGCCCTCGGCGGCGGCCTCCCAGCGATGCCCGGCCGCACGGAGCACCACCGCCCCGCGGCTCTGGGTGCTGCTGCCCGAGGTGACGGTCCAGCGGACCAGGCGCAGGGCCCGACCGCTGGTCGGCATGCCGCTCGTGGCGTTCACGGTCACCTCCCTACCCATCGCTCGAGGTGGCGCCGGGTGCGTCCGAGGCCCGGAGCGTCGCGAAGTGCCGCTCGTCACGTCGCCGGAGCTCGGCGCCCCGCTTCCAGATCGCGTACTCCAACGAGTCGGCGAGCGCCGCCGCCGAGGCGGCGATGATGTTCGTGTCACTGCCCATCGTCGACCACTCCAGGACCCCGTCGGTCGAGTCGATGATGACCCTGGTCCGGGCCGCCGTGGCGGCGTTCCCGTCGAGGATGCGGACCTTGTAGTCGACCAGGTGGACCTGGTCGAGCTCCGGGTAGAACGCCCCCAGGGCCTTGCGGAGGGCGGCGTCGAGGGCGTTGACCGGGCCGTTGCCATCGGCGGCGGTGTGGAGGACCTCGCCGGCGACCTCCACCTTGACCGTGGCCTCGGCGAGGAACTCGCGGCCGTCGCGCTGCTCCACGAGGGTCGTGTAGTCGAGGACCCGGAAGGGGCGTTCGTAATCCGCGCCGTGCCGCCGGATGAGCAGCTCGAAGCTCGCCTCGGCACCCTCGAAGGCGAGCCCCTGCGCTTCGAGCTCCTTGATGAGCTGGGAGAGCACCTTGGGGTCGACCACGCCCTCGAGCCGGTGGCCCAGCTGCTCGGCCCGGATCCGGGTGTTCGCCTTGCCCCCGAGCTCCGAGACGACGAGGCGACCCTCGTTGCCGACCGCCGCCGGGTCCACGTGCTGGTAGCTCCGCTCGACCTTGGCGACCGCGGCCCCGTGGACCCCGCCCTTGTGGGCGAAGGCCGAGCGGCCAACGAACGGCTGGTAGTCGTTGGGAACGACGTTGGCGATCTCGGCGACGCTCCGCGACAGCAGGGTCAGGTCCGTGAGATCGCCCCCGCCGACGGGCAGCAGCGGGAGGTCCGTCTTGAGGGCCAGGTTGGCCATCACGCTGACCATGTTCGCGTTGCCGCAGCGCTCCCCGTAGCCGTTGATCGTCGCCTGGACGTGGCGGACCCCGGCCCGGACGGCGGCGATCGAGTTGGCGACCGCCAGCTCGGCGTCGTTGTGGGTGTGGATGCCCCAGGTGACCGGGGCCGCGGCGCCATCGGCCTCGAGGGCGGCCCGGGTCTCGCCGAGGATGCGGACCAGGTCGTCGGTCAGGGTGCCGCCGTTCGTGTCGCAGAGGACGATCGTGCGGGCCCCGGCCTCGCGCGCCGCCCGGAGGGTCGTCACCGCGTAGGCGGGGTCGGCCCGGTAGCCGTCGAAGTAGTGCTCGGCGTCGTAGACGACCTCGCGGCCGCGCTCCGAGATGAAGGCGACCGATTCGGCGACCATGTCGAGGTTCTCGTCCGGGGTGGCTCCCAGGACCTCGATGACGTGGAGCAGCCAGCTCTTGCCGAAGATCGTGACGACCGGCGTCTCCGCGGCCACCAGCTCGCGGAGGTTGGGGTCCTCGTCGGGCCGGTTGGCGCGATGCCGGGTGGAGCCGAAGGCGGCCAGCCGCGTGTTGGCCCAGGTCATCCCCTTGGCCGCTGCGAAGAACTCGATGTCCTTGGGGTTCGAGCCGGGCCAGCCACCCTCGATGAAGGGCATGCCGTACTCGTCGAGCATGCGGGCGATCCGCAGCTTGTCGGCGAGCGAGAGGGTGATGTTCTCGCCCTGGGTCCCGTCGCGAAGGGTCGTGTCGTAGAGGATGACCGGTGCGCCGGTCGCTGGCTGGGTCATGGCCGGGTCGCCTCCGGGGGGATGGTGATCCGGTCGACGATCGCCCGCGTCATCCCGTCGGTCCCGACGAGTCGAAGCCCGTCCACCTCCGCCAGGTCCTCGCGGCCCGGGATGAGCAGGTCGCGGGTCCGAAAGCCGTCCTCGAGCGCCCTGCCCACGGCGGCCTCGACCGCGTCCGCCGCCGCCGCCCGGCCCAGCGACCAGCGCAGGAGCATCGCCGCGGAGAGGATGGTCCCGACGGGATTGGCCAGGTCGCGGCCGGCGATGTCCGGAGCCGACCCGTGGATCGGCTCGTAGAGGCCGAACCGCCCGTGCTCCGTCTCGCGGGTCCCCAGCGACGCCGAGGGCAGCATGCCCAGCGAGCCGGCCAGGACGCTCGCCTCGTCGGACAGGATGTCCCCGAAGAGGTTCTCGGTGACGAGGACGTCGAATGCGGCCGGCCGGGTCACCAGCAGCATCGCGGCGGCATCCACGAGGCGGTGCTCGACCGCGACGTCGGGGAACTCCGCCCGGACCTCCTCGGTCACCTTGCGCCAGAGCCGGGAGGAGGCCAGCACGTTCGCCTTGTCCACCTGGGTCAGCCGGCCCCGCCGCCCCCGGGCCAGCTCGAAGGCCAGCCGGACGACGCGCCGGATCTCGCTCTCGCTGTACCAGAGGGTGTCGACGGCGACACGGCCCTCGGGCGTGGAGCGCTCCTCCGACGGGCGGCCGAAGTAGATGCCGCCCGTCAGCTCCCGGACGATGAGGACGTCGACGCCGGCCAGCCGCTCGGGTCGGAGTGGCGACGCGTCGATGAGCGCCGGGTGGACGGAGACCGGCCGAAGGTTCGCGTAGAGCTCGAAGCCCCCGCGGAGGGCGAAGAGCGCCTGCTCGGGCCGGACCGCGGCGTTCGGGTCGTCCCACTTCGGCCCGCCGACCGCGCCCAGGAGGATCGCGTCGGTGGCGCCGCAGGCGGCCAGGTCCTCGTCGCGGATCGGCACGCCGTAGGTGTCGATGGCGATGCCGCCGACGAGGTGCTCCGACCAGGCGACCGTGAACCCGTCGGCCGCGGCCACCGCATCGACGACGGCCCGGGCCGCCGCGACGACGTCCGGGCCCACGCCGTCGCCGGGGATCGTGGCGACCCGGTAGGTCGCGGATCCGCCGGCCGGCGCATCGGCCCGGCGGGCGAGGTCGGGCTCGGCGTCGGTCACGGCAGGCCCTCGGCCGAGCGCTGGGCGGCGAAGGCCCCGGCGACCGGCTCGATCTCCGCACCGCGGAGCTTGTTCAGCGCCACGAGGTAGGCGTCCAGCGACGCCTCGATGATGTCGGTCGAGAGGCCCTGGCCCGAGACGACGAGCGCGCCGGGTCCCTCGTCCGTGGAGCGGCGGCAGTGGATGGCGACCTGGCCCTGGGCGTCCTCGCCGGCCGACACGGCCTTGATCTCGTACTCGGTCAGGGTCGGATACCAGCCGAAGACCGGGGCGACCGCCTCGTCGACCGAGCGGTAGAGCGCGTTGACCGGGCCGTTGCCGATGGCCTCCGCGGCTCGCTCCTCGCCGCTGACCAGGAGCGAGACCGAGCCGGTCGCCTTGCCGCCCTTGGAGCTGGTGACGTTCCAGCCCAGCAGCTGCACCGACGCCGGGACGTCCGACGACTGCTGCTCGACGATGGCCAGGAGGTCGGCCTCGGTGACCTCCTTCTTGCGGTCGGCCAGCTCGATGGCGGCCCGGTAGATGGCGTCCAGCCGGTCGCCGTCCATGTCGTAGCCGAGGGCCTTGAGCTTGGCCTGGAGCCCCTTGCGGCCGGACAGCTTGCCGATCGTCAGCTGGCTGCCGGTGAGGCCGACCGACTGGGGCGTCATGATCTCGTAGGTCAGCGGGTTCTTGATGACGCCGTCCTGGTGGATCCCCGACTCGTGGGCGAAGGCGTTGCCGCCGACGATCGCCTTGTTCGGCTGGATCGCGAAGCCGGTGAGGTAGCTGACGAGGCGGCTGGCCGCCGTGATCTGCTCGGTCTGGACCCGGCTGCCCAGCTCGGGGAACTGGGTCGGGCGCGTCCGGAGGGCCATGACGACCTCCTCCAGCGACGCGTTGCCGGCCCGCTCGCCGAGGCCATTGATCGTCACCTCGACCTGGCGGGCGCCGGCCTGGACCGCCGCCAGCGTGTTGGCCGTGGCCAGGCCCAGGTCGTTGTGGCAGTGGACGCTGACGGTGGCATCGCGGCCCACCAGGTCGACGACCTGGCCGACGAGCTTGCCGAACTCATGGGGGATGGCGTAGCCGACGGTGTCGGGGATGTTGACGGTGGAGGCTCCGGCATCCACGACCGCCTCGTAGACCTGGAGGAGGTAGTCGACGTCGGTCCGCGAGGCGTCCTCGGCGCTGAACTCGATCTCGGCGTCGCGGCCCAGCTGCTCGCGACCGTGACGGACCCAGCGGACCGCCTCGGCCAGGGCCTCCTCGCGGGAGAGGCGGAGCTTGTGCTTGAGGTGGATGTCCGAGGTCGCGATGAAGACGTGGAGATGGGGCCGCTCGCTCACCTTGATGGCGTCGATGGCCCGCTGGGGGTCGCCCTCGCGGCACCGGGCCAGGGCGGCGACGGCGACGTCCCTCGCCTCCATGGCGATCCGGCGGACCGCCTCGAAGTCGCCCGGCGAGGCGGCCGGGAAGCCCGCCTCGATGACGTCGACCTTGAGGCGCATGAGCTGGCGGGCGACCTCGAGCTTCTCGGCCGCCGTGAGGCCGGCGCCGGGCGCCTGCTCGCCGTCGCGGAGGGTGGTGTCGAAGATGCGGACCGAGCCGGGCGCGACGAAGGGCCCGCTCGGGCGCGGGACGGAGCCGGGCATCAGTGGCCCTCCCGCCGGCCCGCGGCCGCCTGGGCCTGGCCGGCCTCCACGACGACCGGGTCCAGGAAGGGCATGGCGGCCCGCAGCTCGCGGCCGACCTGCTCGATCCGATGGTCGCGATCGCGGGCCCGGAGCGCCTCGAACTCGGGGCGCCCGGCCTCGTTCTCTGCGATCCAGCGGTCGGCGAAGGTGCCATCCTGGATCTCGGCGAGGACCTGGCGCATCGTGGTCCGGACGTCCTCGTCGATGATCCGCGGGCCGGACACGTAGTCGCCGTACTCCGCCGTGTCGCTGACGCTGAAGCGCATGAAGTTGAGGCCGCCGCGGTACATGAGGTCGACGATGAGCTTGAGCTCGTGCATCGTCTCGAAGTAGGCCAGCTCGGGCTGGTAGCCGGCCTCGACGAGCGTCTCGAAGGCCATCTTGACCAGGGCGGCGGTGCCGCCGCAGAGGACCGCCTGCTCGCCGAAGAGATCGGTCTCGGTCTCCTCCGCGAAGGTCGTCTCGAGGACGCCGGCCCGGGTGCAGCCCAGGCCGCGGGCATAGGCCAGGACCCGGGCGCGGGCCGTCCCGGTCGCGTCCTGGTGGACGGCGAAGAGCGCCGGCACGCCGCCACCGGCCTGGTAGACGGAGCGGACCAGGTGGCCCGGGCCCTTGGGCGCCACCATCCCCACGTCGATGTCCGCCGGCGGCTCGATGCGCCCGAAGCGGATGTTGAAGCCGTGGGCGAACAGCAGGAGCTGGCCGGGCCGGAGGTTGGGGGCGATGTCGGCGTCGTAGACGGCCTTCTGGGCCGTATCCGGCACGACGATCATGATGACGTCGGCGGCCCGGACCGCGTCGGCCACGTCGAGGACCCGGAGCCCGGACTCCTCGGCCAGGGCCCGGCTGCGTGAGCCGGGCTGCAGCCCGACGACGACCAAGACCCCCGATTCCTGGAGGTTCTGGGCGTGGGCATGGCCCTGGCTGCCATAGCCGATGATCGCCACCGTCTGGCCGGCCAGGGCGGACGGGTCCGTGTCGGCGTCGTAGTACATCCTGGCCGTCATCGCTTGATCGCCTCCTCGATGGATCCCGAGCCCCGCGACATGACCACGGTCCCGGTTCGGACGAGCTCCTTGATGCCGAAGCCGCGGAGGAGCGCGATCGTCGCGTCCACCTCGGCCTCGGTGCCGGTCACCTCGACGATGACCGATTCCTGCGAGAGATCCACGATCCTGCCCTTGGAGAGCTCCACGACCTTGAGGACCTCGGCCCGGGCGCGGTCGGTGGCCCGGACCTTGACGAGCGCCAGCTCGTGCTCGACGGTCGGGTCGTTGGTGACGTCCTGGACCTTGAGCACGTCGATCAGCCGGTACAGCTGCTTCGTCGCCTGCTCGACGGCGACGTCGTCGCCGTACAGGGTGATCGTCATCCGGCTGATCTCGGCGTCGTCGGTGTGGTTCACCGCCAGCGACTCGATGTTGAAGTTGCGCGCTCGCATGAGCGAGGAGACCCGGTTCAGGACGCCGGGCCGGTTCATCACCACGGCCACCAGGACGTGCCGGTGATGCTCGCCGGAGCCCGGGACCGCCCGGGACGGCGGGGCGCTGTGGGCCGGCGCGCGGGTCGGCGCCGCGGTCGGACCGGGTGTGGGGTCGGCGGCCTGGCCGCCGGTTCGACCGCTCATTCCTCGGGCTCGTTCCACGTCTCGATGAGGTCGGAGAGGCCCTTGCCGGCCGGCATCATCGGGTAGACGTTCTGCGACTCGGCGGTCTCGAACCAGACGAGGGCCGGGCCGTCGACGGCCTGGGCGGCCCGGATCGCCGGGTCCACCTCCTCGGGCGTGGAGGCCTTGAAGGCCGCGATCCCGTACGCGTCGCAGAGCTTGAGGTAGTCCGGCCCGAGCAGGTTGGACGAGTGGTAGTTGCCGGCGTAGACGATCTCCTGCCACTGGCGGATCATCCCGAGCTTCTTGTTGTCCATGAGGGCGATCTTGACCGGGATCCGGTCCTGGACCAGGGTCGCCAGCTCCTGGAGCGTCATCTGGAAGCCGCCATCGCCGCAGACGGCCCAGGTCTCCTTGTCCGGGCGGCCCAGGGCCGCGCCCATCGCCGCCGGCATGCTGTAGCCCATGGTGCCCAGGCCTCCCGACGAGAGGTGCGAGCCGGGCCGGCGGAAGCCGCAGTAGCGGGCCAGCCACATCTGGTGCTGGCCGACGTCGGCGACGTAGGTGGCGTCGTGGTCGGTCAGCTCGCCGAGCCGCTCGATGACGTAGTCGGCCGAGAGGTGGCCGTCGCGCCAGGCGCCCGAGCCGTGCCAGCTGGCACCCTCGGACTCGGCCCGCCACTCGGCCAGCTCGGCGAGGTAGCCTTCCCGCTCGGCGGCATCCACCTCGTCGATCATCCCCAGGAGGGCTCGCAGGGTCCGCTTGACGTCGCCGACGATCGGGACCTCGACCGCCACGTTCTTGCCGATCTCGGACGGGTCCAGGTCGACGTGGACGATCCGCGCGTGGGGCGCGTAGGTCTTGACGTTGCCGGTGACCCGGTCGTCGAAGCGCATCCCCAGGGCGATGAGCAGGTCGGCCGACTGGATCGCCCGGTTGACGTGCTTCCAGCCGTGCATCCCCATGTAGCCGTAGGCGAGCGGATGGGTCTCGTCGACGGCCCCGATCCCCAGGAGCGTCCAGGTGATCGGGATCCGGGCCTTCTCGGCGAGCTCCAGGAGCTCCGCCTCGGCGCCGGCGATGATGACGCCGTGGCCGGCCAGGATGACCGGCCGCCGGGCCGCGGCGATCTCCCTGGCCGCCAACTTGACCTGGCGGGGGTGGCCGTCGAAGGTCGGCCGGAAGCCCGGCAGACCGGCCATGACCTCCTCGTCAGACGGGTGCGGGGCAGCCGTCTCCTGCTGGAGGGCGTCCTTGGTGATGTCGACGTGGACGGGGCCGGGGCGGCCCGTCCGGGCGATGTGGAACGCCTCGGCCAGGACCCGCGGCAGGTCCTCGGCGTCGCGGACCAGGTAGTTGTGCTTCGTCATCGGCAGCGTGATGCCGGTGATGTCGATCTCCTGGAAGGCGTCCTTGCCGATGAGGGCCCCTGGGACGTTGCCGGTGATGGCGACCATCGGCACGGAGTCGAGCATGGCCGTGGCGATGCCGGTCACCAGGTTCGTCGCGCCGGGTCCGGACGTGCCCATGCAGACCCCGACCTTGCCGGTCGCCCGGGCGTAGCCGTCGGCGGCATGCGCGCCGCCCTGCTCGTGGCGAACGAGCACGTGGCGGAGCTCGGGGTAGTCGCCCAGGACGTCGTAGAGCGGCAGGATCACGCCGCCCGGGTAGCTGAAGAAGACGTCGACGCCCTGGCGGAGGAGGGCCTCGCACACGACGTCGGCGCCGATCCGCGTCCGCTTCCGCGGCGCGGCCTCGTGGAGCATGTCGCGCTGGGCCTTCTCGATGGCCGCCGCGTGCGCGGTCCCCTCGGCCGGGACGTGGCTCCGCCGGTCGTCCCCTGCGGCCGTCGACCGGGCACCCGGCGGCGCCGGACTCGCCGCCGCCTCGCCCTTCGTCATCGCCATCACCCGCCCTCTCGATCCCGCCTCGGGGCCCCGCCCCGTCCCGGTCGATCCGCCGATCCGTTCGGCGCCGTCGCCGGCAAGCAAAAGACCCTCGCCTCCCGGCGAGGGTCCCATCGGTCTTCGGTCTCCGTCCGCGCTAGCGGCCCGTCTTCCGCGTCCCTCCGTTCTCCCGCCGGGAGCCGGTAATGAGCCCGAGAAGGCTCTCAAGCCCGAGAAGGAGCGAACCGACGATGGGAAGGCCGACGAGGCCCGAGTCCGTGGGCATCGGCACCCGCCGTCCGTCGCTGGTCACGACGATGGCGACATGGCGGCGATCCCGATCCGAGAAGTGACCCAAGCCCCTGGTCTCCGTTGCGCACCCGCCGCAGCCGACCCGCGGTGGTTCGCGCAGTCTAGCAGGGGAGGACCCCGAAGCGTCAACCGCGCTGTTCCGCCTCGTGCGCTGGCGCGGCGGCACCGGAAACGCCCGAGCGGCCTACGGCCGTCGGCCCACCGACGTGGCGCCGGCCGCCCCCGGATCCAGCCTGGCGGCCACCACGACAGATCGCCGAACACGGCGATCAGAGCCGGCACGAGGAGGCTGCGGACGACGAAGGCATCAGCAGGACCCTGAGCGCGACGGCTGCCCCGACCTGGAAGAGGAGCTCGAGCGGGGCGGTCACCAGGGCCGCGAAGGTGCCGGCCAGGATGAGCCCCGCCCGAGCAGGACGAAGACGGGCAGCGGCAGGAAGTGGCTCATCCCGCCGTGGCCCAGCACGCCCTCGAACGGGCCTCCGGCGAGGTTGAGCGTCGTCCCGTACGACAGGAGGACCGTGGCCGGGAGCCGGACGGTCCGCCGGACCTGCCACCCGGACCGCCTCTGCTACCCTCTAGGCTCCTTCGAACCGCAGCGAGCCGCGCCACCGTGTCCGACACCCAGCCGCGAACCCTCGTCGAGAAGATCTGGGACGAGCACGTCGTCGCCGAGGACCCCGGCGCGCCGACCGTCCTGGCCATCGACCTGCACCTCGTCCATGAGGTCACCAGCCCCCAGGCCTTCGCCGGGCTCCGGGCGCGCGGCCTGCGCGTCCGCCATCCCGAGCGGACCGTGGCCACGGCCGACCACTCGATCCCGACCCACGACCGCAGCCTGCCGATCCTCGACGAGATGGCGGCGGCCCAGGTCGCCCAGCTCGAGGCGAACTGCCGCGAGTTCGGGATCCCCCTCCACGGCATCGGCTCGCCCCACCAGGGCATCGTCCACGTGATCGGCCCGGAGCTGGGCCTCACCCAGCCCGGGATGACGATCGTCTGCGGCGACAGCCACACGAGCACGCACGGCGCCTTCGGGGCGCTCGCCTTCGGGATCGGCACCAGCGAGGTCGAGATGGTCCTGGCGACCCAGACCCTGCTCCAGCGCCGCCCCAGGACCTACGAGGTCCGCGTCGACGGGCGGCTGGCGCCGGGGGTCAGCGCCAAGGACATCATCCTCGCCCTCATCGCCCGGATCGGGGTCGGCGGCGGCACCGGTCACGTCTTCGAGTACCGCGGCGACGCCATCCGCGCCCTGACCATGGAGCAGCGGATGACGATCTGCAACATGAGCATCGAGGGCGGCGCCCGGGCCGGCCTCATCGCCCCGGACGACACCACCTTCGAGTTCGTGGCCGGCCGGCCGCACGCGCCGAGCGGCGCCGCCTGGGACGCCGCGGTGGCGTCGTGGCGAGGACTGCCGACCGACGATGGGGCGTCCTTCGACCGGTCGATCGTCATCGACGCGGCGACCCTGGAGCCGATGGTCACCTACGGCACGAATCCCGGCATGGGGATCCCCATCAGCGCAGCGGTGCCCTCGCCCGAGGAGCAGCCGGATGCCGCCAGTCGGCGGGCGCTCGAGCGCTCGCTCGAGTACATGGACCTGCGGCCCGGCCAGGCGATCCTGGGCCAGAAGGTCGACGTCGTCTTCATCGGCTCGTGCACGAACGGCCGCATCTCCGATCTCCGGCTGGCGGCCGAGGTCCTCCGGGGCCGCAGGGTCGCCGAGGGGGTCCGGGTGATGGTCGTGCCCGGGTCGTCGGAGGTGAAGAAGCAGGCCGAGCTGGAGGGCCTGGCCGACGTCTTCCGGACCGCCGGGGCGGAGTGGCGCGAGGCCGGCTGCTCGATGTGCATCGCCATGAACGGCGACCAGCTCACGCCCGGCCAGTACGCGATCAGCACGAGCAACCGCAACTTCGAGGGCCGCCAGGGCAAGGGAGGCCGGACCCTCCTGGCATCACCGCTGACCGCGGCGGCCAGCGCGGTCCACGGCGTGGTCAGCGATCCGCGGCGGCTGCCCGGGATCGAGACGACCGTCGGCATCGGAGGGAGCTGAGCGATGGCCGAGCCGTACGCCGCCTTCACCAGCCGGGTCGTGCCCCTGGGGGCCGAGAACGTCGACACCGACCAGATCGTCCCGGCCCGCTTCCTCAAGGTCACCGACAAGGCCGGCCTGGCCGACGCCCTCTTCCGCGACTGGCGGTTCGAGGAGGACGGAAGCCTCAAGGACCCGCCGTTCGTCCTCGACCGGCCGGAGATGGCCGGCCGGCGGATCCTGCTGGTCGGCGACAACTTCGGGGCCGGGTCGTCGCGGGAGCACGCGCCGTGGGCCCTAGCCGCCTGGGGCATCCGGGCCATCCTCTCGACCTCGTTCGCCGACATCTTCCGGAACAACTCCCTCAAGAACGGGGTCCTGCCGATCGTCGTCGACCCGGCGACCCACGCCCGGCTCTTCGCCATGCTCGAGGCCGACCCCGACGCCGAGCTGACCGTGGACCTGGCCGAGCAGGGCGTCCTCCTCCCGGACGGCACGACGCTCGACTTCGAGGTCGATCCGTTCGCCCGGGTGATGCTGCTGGCCGGCACCGACGAGCTGGGCTACCTGCAGGGCAAGGCGGCCGAGATCGACGCCTGGGAGGCCAGCCACCCGGCCAGGGTCGACACGCTCGCCGGAGCCGGCTGATCCCCGGGAACCCGGGCCGCGAGAGCGACGTCGGGGAGCCATGAACCTCCGGTCCGCCACGCCCGCGCTCGCCGGGCTCCTGCTCGTGCTCAGCATCGTGATGACGGCCTGCTCGGCCCTGTCGTCACCGGGATCCCTCCCGGCGGAGACCCCGGCCGCCGCGAGCTCGGAGGAGCCGGCGTTCGGCGGGGGCGATGGAGCCGGTTGCAGCGACCCGGGCTCCGCGGAGGGCGAGGCACCCACCAGTGACCCACCCCCGGCCGCCTGTGAGCCGCCACCCCCGTCGGCCGGCGACCCGGACGCGGTCGTGACGAGCCCGCCGTTCGATCCGAACGCCACCTTCCCGCCCGAGCCCCAGGCCGACCTCGTCAAGCCCGTCCCGGGCGTCATCGACCCGCATCCGGTGGGCGTCGACGCCATCTCCGCGACGATCGAGGGCGGCCGCCTCGTCGCCCGGCTGGAGTGGGTCAGCGGCGTCGAGCCCTGCTACACCCTGGCCACGGTGCTGGTGGAGCGCCAGGGATCGACCTTCACCCTCACCCCGCTCGAGGGACCCACGGCGCTCGACGTCGCCTGCATCGAGATCGCCGTCTACAAGGCGACGCTCGTGGACCTCGGGATCCTGCCGGCCGGCGAGTACACCCTCCAGGCCGGCGAGGGCTCGGCGCCGCCGGTGACCGTGACGGTCCCCTGACGCCCCGGCCTCGCGGGGCCGGACCCGTGGAGGACGCTCCGGCCCGGCCCGTGCGACCATCGGGGCCGTGAACGCGATCGACCTGCTGGCCGCGCTCGTGCTGGCCCTGGCTGCCCTCGTGGGCTTCCGCTCCGGCGCCCTGCCCCAGCTCGGGGGCCTCGGGGGCGCCGTGCTCGGGCTCGTCGCCGCGCTATGGGTCCTGCCGGGCGCGCTGGTCCCGCTGGCGTCCGTCGACCCGCTCATCCGGGCCCTCCTGGTCTTCACCGGCCTGGTCCTCGCCGTCGGCGTCGGCGAGGTCGCAGGCGCCCGGGTCGGCATGGCCCTCGGACGGGCGCTCGGCGACGGCCTCCTCGGTGCGACGGAGAAGCTCGTGGGCTCCGCCGTCGGCGTCGTCCAGGGCGTCCTGGTGGTCTGGCTGGTGGTGGGCCTGCTCGTCGTCTCGCCCTTCGCCCGGCTGGCCGAGCAGGCCTCGTCCTCGATGGCCTCCCGGCTCACGGGCCTGCTGCTGCCACCCCCGCCCGAGGTCGCCGGCGACCTGGCGCGGGCCCTCGAGGACACCGGCCTGCCCGACGTCTTCGTGGGACTCGAGCCGTTCCCGGCGCCGCCGGTCGAGCGACCGAGCGATCCCGAGGTCGCCCGCATCGGCGCGGCGGCCGAGGCATCGACGCCGAAGGTCACCAGCAACGCCTGCGGCACCGTGCTCGTGGGGAGCGGGGTCGTCGTGGCCGAGGGCTACGTGGTCACCAACGCCCATGTCGTGGCCGGGGCCAGCACGACCCGGCTACGCCTCGGCGAGGCGACCGTGGACGCGGTCCCGGTGCTCTTCGATCCGGCGCTCGACGTCGCCCTCCTCCATGCGCCGGGGCTGGACGCGCCGGCGCTCAGGTTCGCGGCGAGCGACCCGGACCGGGGGGCCCAGGGGGTGACCCTCGGGTACCCGGGCGGCGGCGGACTCGTCGTGGAGGCCGCGGCCGTGACGCGACGGATGACCGCGAACGGACGGGACATCTACGACGCGGCGCTCGTCTCGCGGGAGATCCTCGAGCTCCGCGCCACCGTGGACCGCGGCGACAGCGGCGGCCCCTTCGTCCTGGCCGACGGGACCGTGGGCGGCCTCGTCTTCGCCGAGGCGAAGCGCGACGCCAGCGTCGGCTACGCCCTGGCGCCGACCGACGTGGCGGTGGCCATCACGCCGGGGCTGGGACGGACCGGCGCCGTGGACACGGGACCCTGCACCCGCTGAGGACCCCGGGCTAGATCCCGAGCTCGGTCCTCGTGAACAGGGCGCTCAGCTCGAACCCCGCGTCGGCCATGGCCGCCCGACCTCCCTGCTCGCGATCGACGACGGCGACGATGCGATCCACCACCGCCCCCGCTTCGACGAGATGGACGGCCGCCTTGATGGCCTGGGCGCCCGACGTGACGACGTCCTCGACCAGGACGACCCGCTCGCCGGCCTCGAGCTCGCCCTCGATCATCCGCTCGGTGCTGTACGGCTTGGCGGCCTTGCGGACGATCACGAACGGGAGATCGCACTCGAGCGCGAGCGCGGTGGCCAGGGCGACGGCCCCGAGCTCCGTCCCGGCGATGCGGTCCACGCCGTCCGGCACCAGGCCGGCGAGCCCCCGGGCGATCCGCCGCAGCACGTCCGGCCGGGTCTCGAACCGGTACTTGTCCAGGTAGAAGTCGCTGCGCGCGCCGGAGCTCAGGACGAAGTCGCCGCGGAGCAGCGCCACGTCGAGCAGGTCGCGACCCAGCTGCGCCTTCGCGTCGGCGTCGTCCCGTGGTCCCGTCGCGTCCGTCACCGCTCTCCCCTCTCGCCGCTGCGGTCCTGCCTCCCGTCGACGGGCCTCACGATAATCGGTGGCCGGACCGGCCATCGACCCGCCGCGCCCCGGGGGCGACTCGGTTCGTGCGACCATGCACCCGCCATGACGCTCGTCGACCTCAACGGCATCAGGCTCCGCAACCGGCTGCTGACCTCCGCCAGCCTGCTCGGCTACGGGGCGTCGAAGCGCCGACTCATCCTGTACGGGCTCAGCCCCATCGCCCAGTGGGTCCCGCTCGAGCGGTTCGGGGCGGTGACGACGCGGACCCTGACGGTCGAGCCGCGCGAGGGCCACTTCAGCCTCCGCGAGGACTGGTCGCTGGCCGAGTTCCCCCAGATGCTGCGCCTCTACGGTCGGGCGCTCCGTCGCGTCGACGCCGGCTGGATCAACGCCTTCGGCTGGTGCAACATCGGGATCGAGGCCTACCTGGAGGAGTACTTCCCGCGGACGGCGCACCTGAACCGGATCGTGTCCCTGGGCGGCTTCTCGGCCGGCGAGTTCGAGCAGCTCGTGGAGGCCGTCAACCGGCGGGTCGAGCCGGGGGAGATCGCCGCCGTCGAGTTCAACGTCTCCTGCCACAACGTCAACTTCCCCTTCGAGACGATCCTGGAGGACGTCCTCCGTCGGGCCGTGCCGCTCAGCCGCCACCCCGTCATCCTCAAGCTGTCGCCGGACGAGGACTACCTGGCCCACGCCAGGATGGCCGAGCGCTACGGGGTCGCCGCCCTCACGGCGATCAACACGGTCAAGGGCCTGCGGCTCGACCCGGAGACGGGCGAGCCCTGGCTCAAGAACCGCTACGGCAGCATCTCCGGCCGGGCCATCAAGCCGATCGGCCTCCGGGTCGTGGCGGAGCTGCGGGACGCCGGGATCCGCCTGCCGATCATCGCCACGGCCGGCATCCGGGACTTCGACGATTGCCGCGAGTACTTCTGGGCCGGCGCCGATGCGGTCAGCCTGGGCAGCGCGGTCTGGCTCCGCCGGATGCCGTTCTACGCCCTTGGGCCGCTCGAGGGGCTGCGCATCCGCCGCCTCATCGGCCGGGTCGCCCGGTTCACGCCACCGGCCGGCGCCCCGCACTGGCAACCGACGTTGCCGAGCCCAGATGCGGAGGCCCCGGCGAGCGCCGGGGCCGCGCCCTGATCCCCGCTCCGGACCGTAGCGAGAGCGTGGCGGGATGGGATCGCTGCCGGAGGGCACGGTCACGTTCCTCTTCACCGACGTCGAGGGGTCGACCCGCCTGCTCGAGCGCTTCGGCGATCGACTGACCGAGGCGCTCACCGCCCACCACGACCTGGCCGCCGAGGCGGTCACGGCCAACGGCGGGGTGATCTTCGAGACCGTCGGGGACGCCGTCTACGCAGCCTTCGCCGACCCCCTCGCCGGGGCCCGAGGGGCGCTCGCGGTCCAGCGAGCGATGCTCGGGCACGACTGGGGCGAGCTGGGCGAGGTCCGGGTCCGCATCGCCCTGCACGCGGGCCCGGTCGAGCGACACGGGACGCACTACGTCGGTCCGGCGTTGTTCCGGGCGGCGAGGATCCTGGCCCTGGCCCATGGCGGCCAGACGCTGCTCTCGGGCGAGGTGGCTGCGGCTATCCACGACCGCGATCCCGACCTGACCGTTCGCGACCTCGGGCGGCATCGGCTCAAGGACCTGGTGGAGGCGGAGCAGATCCATCAGCTCGACGGGCCGGGTGTCCCGACGACCTTCCCGCCGATCCGGTCCATGGCTGGTCGCTTCGACAACGTGCCCCGGCCAGCGACGACGTTCGTCGGCCGCGAGCAGGAGGTCGTCGCGACCGAGACCGCGCTCGCCGCGGCCCGGCTCGTCAGCCTCGTCGGGCCTGGCGGCTCCGGGAAGACCCGGCTGGCGGTCGAGGTCGCCGGTCGCGTGATCGACGGCTTCTCCGACGGCGCGGCGTTCGTGGATCTCGCACCGATCCGCGACCCTGGGCTCATCGCCACGACCGTCGCAGCGACGCTCGGCGTGCGCCCGATCGGCGACGAGACGCCTGAGGCGGCGATGGCCCGCTGGCTCCGCGATCGCGACCTGCTCCTGGTGATCGACAACCTCGAGCAGGTGATCGATGGCGCATCCGTCCTGGCCCGCCTGCTCGAGGGCGCCCCGACCCTCAGGATCCTGGCGACGAGCCGCGAGCGGCTACGCCTTCGCGGGGAACGGTCCGTCGTCGTCGGTCCGCTCGAGGATGACGGTGCCGACGGCCCATCGGCCTGTGCCCGGCTGTTCTGCGATCGCGCTGGACTGGACGTGGCGGGCCTCCCTCCGGCGACGCTGGCGGCGATTGAGGAGCTCGGTCGGCGCCTCGACGGCCTGCCCCTCGCCGTCGAGCTCGCCGCGGCACGAGCCGATCTCGTCCCGCCAGAGGCGATGCTCGAGCGGCTCCGTCGTGGCACGGTCGCCCTGCCCGAGGGCGGCCGTGACCTGCCGGCTCGACAACGGACCCTCCAGGCCACCATCGAGTGGAGCCTCGACCTGCTGGGCGCGGAGGAGGCGAGCCTCTTCGACGCCCTGGGCGTGTTCGCCGGTGGCTGGTCGCTCGAGGCCGCGGAGGCCATCGCCGACACCGACGTCCTCGGCCCGCTCGCAGCGCTCGTCGACAAGAGCCTGGTCCGGATCGAGGGCATGGATCCGCTCGGCAGGCCGCGGTACGGGCTCCTCGAGACCGTGCGCGAGGTCGCGGTGGATCGACTTGGACGGTCGGGAACCCGCCACGACCTCGAGCAGCGCCATGTCGCCTGGGCGGTCAGCCTCGCGGAACGGGCGGAGCCGGAGCTGCTGGGCGCGACATCAGCGACGTGGCTGCGAGTGCTGACGGCCGAGCTTCCCAACCTCCGGCTGGCGATCGACCGCGCGATCGACCATGGCGATGGCATGGGCATCCGTCGACTGAGCGGGGCGCTCGCGCACTTCTGGTGGCGGACCGGCCTCATGCTCGAGGGTCTCGAGGTCGGGCGGCGTGCACTCGCAGCGCCTGCCGTCGATGATGCCCTGGTCGAGGCGCGGGCCTGTCTCGCCCTGGTGGAGTCGGCCCAGCAGATCGGGCAGCTCGACGAGGCCGACCCTCTGGCCGAGCGGGCCATCGCGCTCCTCGAGCCGCTCGGTCCGAGCCGGCCGCTCGGCACGGCGCTCCACGACCGCGGGGTGATCGCGGCCTACCGCCGTCATGCTGACGAGGCCATCGCGGCCTTCGGGGCGGCACTGCGGGTCTGGGAAGCCATCGACGACCTGGTCGGGATCGTGTGGGAGACCCACAGCATCGGGATCATCACGGCCACCCTCCGCGACGACCCAAGGGCGGGCGAGCCGTACACGGCCGCCGCATACCGCATGTCGCGCCGACTGCCGGACCCACTGGCCCGGGCGGAGACGGCCTCGATGCGCGGGGAGATCCTGCTCGTCCTCGGTCGTCACCGAGAGGCGGCCGAGGCGCTGGCGACAGCCGTGACCGACATCCGGACGGCCCAGGGGTCCGACCCGCTGCTGGCGGCCCAGGTCGTCGGCCAGCTCGGTCTGTTGGGCGCCTCTCGTGGTGACGACGCCGATGCCGCACGCCTCCACGGGTTCTGCGTGGCCCGCCACGCGGAGCTGATCGGTCGGCCTGCCTGGCTCGCCGACCAGTGGGCCCCGTTCGAGGATGCCCTCGGCCAGCGCCTCGGGCCGCGCATCCGCGACGCGTTGCTGGCCGAGGGAGCCAGCCTCAGCTTCGACCGCGCGTTCGAGCTCGCGCTTGCGCAGCTCCGAGTCAGTCCATGAGCCGCATCAGCCCGACTTGATCCCCCGGGGGGCAGACCGCCTCAGGAGGTGACGATCGCGAAGTCGGGGTCGGGCGCCTCGAGGACCGCGACGAGCCGGGCCAGGACGCCGGGGTCGCCCTCGATCGTCATCCCCTCCGTACTGCCGGCCAGGAGCCGGACCAGCGCCGGTCGCGGCAGGCGGAGGACGAGGTCGGCCCCCTCCACCGGGGCCGCGTGGTGGACGAGCACGCCGTTGCGCAGATCGAGGCGGTAGGACTCGCCCGCATCGCTCAGCTCGATCCCGATCGAGAGCGCCTCGTCCCAGGCCTTCGGGCCGTTCACCCGGATCGCGATGGCGTCGAAGACCTGCTCCGGGCTGAGGGCAGCCAGCATGTCGGGCGACGCCGTCTGGGCAGGGGTGCCGAAGTTGCCCTTCCGCAGCTCCGTGGCACCGGCCAGGAACGCGCTGCGCCAGGTGCCGTTCTCCGCACCGAAGCCGAGCTGCTCGAGGGTATCCGCCTGGAGCGACGTCGCGTCCTCATGAGCGGGGTCGGCGAAGAGCACGTGGCTCAGGATCTCCGCCGCCCAGCGGTAGTCGCCCGCGTCGAAGGCCCGCTTCGCCTCCACCACGACCGCGTCCGCCCCGCCCATCGCCGCGACGTAGCGCTTGCCGGCCTCCTCGGGCACGTGCTGCCAGAGGTGGGCCGGGTTGCCGTCGTACCAGCCCATGTAGCGCTGGTAGATCGCCTTGACGTTGTGGCTGACCGAGCCGTAGTAGCCCCGCGCGTGCCAGGCAGTCTCGAGCGCCGGCGGCAGGACCATCGCTTCGGCGATCTCGCTCCCGGTCAGCCCGGCATTGAGCATGCGCAGGGTCTGGTCGTGGAGATAGGCGTAGAGGTCGCGCTGCTGCTCGAGGAAGCGGACCGCTCGCTCGCGGCCCCAGGTCGGCCAATGGTGCGACGCGAAGACCACGTCCATCCGGTCGCCGAACCGGTCGACGGCCTCCGTGAGGTAGCGGGACCAGATCCGGGGATCGCGGACCAGGGCACCACGGAGCGTCAGGATGTTGTGGAGCGTGTGCGTCGCGTTCTCGGCCATGCAGAGGGCCCTGCGGTCCGGGAACAGGACGTTCATCTCGGCTGGCGCCTCGGTGCCCGGCGTGAGCTGGAACTCCATCGCGATCCCGTCGACCACCCGCGTCTCTCCGGTGGTCGTGATGGAGTCGGTCGGCAGGATGAGGGTCACGGTCCCGGTCGAGGTCGTCTGGCCCAGCCCCGCGCCGATCTGGCCGTCCGGTGCGCGATCGAGGGCGGCGCCGTACATGTAGCCGGCCCGCCTCGCCATCGCAGTGCCCGCGTAGACGTTCTCCGCCACCGCGTGCTCGACGAGGTGCTCCGGCGCGATGATCACGCACTTCCCGGCGTCGACGTCGGCCTGGGTCGTGACGCCCTTCACGCCGCCGAAGTGGTCGACGTGGCTGTGGGTGTAGATGACGCCGACGACCGGGCGGTCGCCGCGATGCCTGCGATACAGATCGAGGGCCGCCTTCGCGGTCTCGGTGCTGATGAGCGGGTCGATCACGAGGACGCCGGTGTCGCCCTCGATGAAGCTGATGTTCGAGAGGTCCATCCCCCGGACCTGGTAGACGCCCGGGACGACCTCGAACAGCCCGTCCATCGCGACGAGCTGCGACTGGCGCCACAGGCTGGGGTTCGCGCTGTCCGGCGCAGGCCCATCCAGGAAGGCGTATCTCGAGTTGTCCCAGACGACGCGGCCGTCGTCGGCACGGACGACGCACGGCTCGAGACGGCCGATCAGGCCGCGCCGGGCATCCTCGAAGTCCTGGGTGTCGTCGAAGGACGGGCCGGTGGTCCGCGCGTTCGGGTCAGTCATGGTCGAGTCTCCTGATGTCCGTGTGCGTCGGGCAGGTCGGATCGGTCATCGCTCCGATGGTATCGAGGAAGCCGCACGAAGCTCGTCGAGCAGCTCCTCGCCGCGCCGCAGGCACTGCTCGAACGCGAGGCCAGGGTGCGGATCCGGAGCGATGACGTTCTTCTCGCCCAGCCGCTCCAGGATGCCGGTCCGCTCGAGGACGTGGCGCGGATCCGGCCCGACGCCGGCGAGCACCAGGCCGCTCCCGGCGGACGCGAAGCCAGCCGGTACTTGTCAAGCTGGGCCACCGTAGACTTGGGACCGCGACGCAGCACACCCTCGAGGATCCCGATGTCCGATCACTGGCTCCCCTACGACCGCCCCACCGACGTCGGCAAGCGCAAGAGCCATGCCCTGACGGACGGACCGGACCGCGCCCCGGCCCGGGCCATGCTCAAGGCCATCGGCTTCACCGACGACGACCTCGCCAAGCCGATCGTCGGCGTGGCGACGACCTGGATCGAGACGATGCCCTGCAACTACAACCAGCGGCGCCTGGCCGAGCTGGTCAAGGAGGGCATCCGGGCCGCCGGCGGGACGCCCATGGAGTTCAACACCGTCGCCGTGTCCGACGGCGTGTCGATGGGCACCGAGGGCATGAAGGCCTCGCTCGTCAGCCGCGAGGTCATCACCGACTCCATCGAGCTCGTCGCTCGTGGCCACCTCTTCGACGGCCTGGTCTGCCTGGTCGGCTGCGACAAGACGATCCCGGCGGGGGCGATGGCCCTCGCCCGCCTCGACATCCCGGGGCTGGTCCTCTACAACGGCACGATCTACCCGGGGGTCTACAAGGGCAAGCGTGACGCGACCATCGTGACCGTCTTCGAGGCGGTCGGCGCCTATCGAGCCGGGAAGATCTCCCTCGAGGAGCTCTACGAGGTCGAGAACGCCGCCTGCCCAGGGGCGGGCGCCTGTGGCGGCCAGTTCACCGCGAACACGATGGCGGGCGCCCTGGAGTTCCTTGGCCTCAGCCCGGCCGGCCTCAACGGCATCCCGGCCGAGCACCCGGACAAGGAGACGGCCGCCCGTCGCTCGGGCGAGCTGGCGATGACCCTGGTCCGCCACGACATCCGGCCCTCGTCGATCGTGAACCGGGCCGCCATCGAGAACGCCATCGCCTCGGTGGCCGCGACCGGCGGGAGCACGAACGGCGTCCTCCACCTGCTGGCGATCGCCCACGAGTTCGGCATCCCCCTCGAGCTCGACGAGTTCGGCGCCATCGCCGACCGGACGCCCATCGTCGCCGACATGCAGCCGGGCGGACGGTTCACGGCCGCCGACATGTTCGAGGCCGGCGGCATCGGCCTCGTGATGCGCGAGCTGCTGCAGCGGGACCTCCTCCACGGTGGCGCGCGGACCGTGGACGGGCGGACCATCGCCCGGATCGCCGCGGACGCCGTCGCGACCCCGGGTCAGCAGGTCGTGGTCCCGATCGAGACGCCCATCAAGCCGGTCGGAGGCCTGACCATCCTGCGGGGATCGCTGGCCCCGGACGGCTGCGTGGTCAAGCTGGCCGGCCACGAGCGTCGTCGGCACGAGGGCCCGGCCCGGGTCTTCGAGTCGGAGGCCGACTGCTTCCAGGCGGTCAAGGCGCAGCGGATCGGGCCCGGCGACGTCGTCGTGATCCGCAACGAGGGCCCGGTCGGGGGCCCCGGGATGCAGGAGATGCTGAGCGTGACCGCCGCCCTCGTGGGGGAGGGCCTCGGCGACTCCGTCGCCCTCCTGACGGACGGACGCTTCTCCGGCGGCACGCACGGGCTGATGATCGGCCACGTCGCCCCGGAGGCGGCCCTGGGCGGCCCCATCGCCTTCGTCGAGGAGGGCGACCGGATCGTCATCGACGTCGACGCCAAGCGGCTCGACCTTGACCTCCCCGACGACGAGCTGGCCCGTCGCCGGGCGTCCTGGTCGCCACCCGAGCCGCGCTACCGCACCGGGGTCCTGGCGAAGTACGCGGCCCTGGTCAGCTCGGCGTCCGAGGGCGCCGTGACCACCGGTGCCCGCCTCGCCGCCGAGCTGACCCGTACGTGACCGACCTGACCGGTCGGCCCGCCGTCGCGGCCGAGCCGACCGTCCGGATCCGGCGGGTCGTCGACGACGACGCCGACTTCGAGGCGGCCGCCCGGGTCTTCACCGCGACGGCACCGGACGAGCCCCGCGATGCCGCCTTCGTGCGCTGGGCCCGCGATCTGCATCCCGGCGCCGCCCTCTTCCTCGCCGAGACACCCGAGGGGCAGGCCGTCGGGGTCGCCGATGTCGGACGGATCTTCGTCCTGCCGGCCGAGTACGACGCCTACTGGATGTCGCTGGGGGTCGTCCCGGAGGCGCGACTCCGGGGTGTGGGGGGCCGCCTGCTCGCGTCGGTGTCCGGCGTGGCGCGAGCGGCCGGCAAGGTCGCCCTGGAGACCATGGTCTCGACGGCCCGCCCGGAGGCGCTCGCGTTCCTCGAGCACCGCGGGTTCGGGATCATCGAGACGGCGAAGGCCGTCCGACTCGACCTGGCGGGCCGTCGCGAGCCCACCGTCGAGCTCCCGGCAGGCATCCGGATCGTCACCCTCGCCGAGCGACCCGACCTGCTCCCCGGAGCGCACGCCGTGGCGGTCGTCGCCTTCCCGGACATCCCCGGCAGCGAGCCCATGGCCGCCGGTTCCTTCGAGGAGTTCCGGGCCCGGGACGTCGAATCCCCGGGGAACCGGGCCGACGCGTTCTTCATGGCGGTCGACGGCGACGACCGGGTCGTCGGCTACGCGAACCTCAACGTCCCGGAATCCCGACCCGAGGTCGGCATGCACGACATGACCGCGGTCCTCCCGGAGGCTCGCGGTCAGGGGGTCGCCAGCGCGCTCAAGCGGGCGACGATCGCCTGGGCCATCCGCCAGGGGCTCGTCGCCCTCGAGACGACGAACGACATCGACAACGCACCGATGCGGACGATCAACGAGGGGCTGGGCTACCGCCCGCTGCCGGACCGGTTCCTCATGCGAGGACCGCTGGCGCCGACCACGGAGGAGCCCCGATGAGCGTCCGTCTCTGGTTCAAGACATCACCCCAGCAGGTGGACTGGGCGACCCTCGACGCGACCTGGGCGGCAGCCGGGGAGCTGGCGGTCCTCGACGGTGGCTGGATGAACGACCACCTGACCGACATGGCCCCCGACCGCAGCGGCCCCAGCCTGGAGGCGCTCACGGCGATGGCGGTGCTGGCCCACCACGTCCCGGGCAAGTGGCTCGGGCACGGCGTCCTGTCCAACACCTTCCGCCACCCCGCGGTCCTGGCCAAGTCGGCCACCGTGCTCGACCTCGCGTCGGGCGGCCGGTTCATCGTCGGGCTCGGCGCCGGATGGCACGAGGGGGAGCACCGGGCCTTCGGGCTCGACCTGCCACCGATCGGCGAGCGGATCGACCGGCTCGAGAGCGCCGTCGGGGTGCTCCGGGCGCTCTTCTCACCCGAGGCGGCGTCGCCTCCGGGCGTGACCCGGCCGGACCCCTTCTACCCGCTGTCCGAGGCGACGAACGAACCCGGACCGGCCCGGCCCGGCGGCCCGCCCATCTACCTCGGCGGCCAGAAGCGACGAGGGATCGCGCTCGCCGCCCGGTCGGCCGACGGCTGGATCCTGCCGGGCGATCGAGCCGACGACGTGCCCTACCTCGTCGACCGCCGGGACGCGCTGCTGCGGGCCCTGGAGGCGGAGGGCCGCGACCCGGCTGCCTTCGCCTTCGTCGGCCAGATCGCGACCGGGACGGACCGCGGCGCCCATCGCCGCTCGGTCGAGGCGGGGCTCGCCATGGCCCGGGCCGGCGCCACCGAGCTCGTCCTCGCACTTCGCCCGAGCCTGGGCCCGGAGGGCCTCCGGACGCTGGCCCGGGAGGTGGCGATCCCCCTGCGGGAGGGGCTCGGGTGACCCTCGGGCCGCGCCGGCCGGCCGACCCGCGGACGCACCGGACGGCCTCTCGCACGCGTGCCCGGCGATGCTGGGGCATGATGGCGCCGTGAACGACGACACGGCACCGAGCCCGCCGGACGCGTCCGACCCCGAGCAGCCGGCGAAGGCCGCGACGGGTGCGCCGATCCCGCCGGAGGCCTACACGGCGAGGGCCGCGATCGCCCGCGACAAGGGCCTGCCGGGCCTCTACATCACCGGCGGCGAGGACCCCGACCTCCAGCAGGCCGTGCAGCACGAGCGACGCTACGTCCGCCTCCTCGCGGCCATGGTGATCGCGATCGTCCTGGGTGGATTCGTCCTGGGCCTGATCGGGGTGATCGTCGGCGACCTCCTGGGCGTCTGACCGATGGCCCAGGGCCGCGGCCTTCCGTCCGCCGCCATCGACCCGGCCGCCTGGGCGACCGCCCATGCCGAGCTCGTCGAGCTGCTCCGCGAGCTGATCAGGATCCCGTCGGTCAACCCGCCCGAGGCCCCGGGCGACGGCGAGCTGCGGGCCGCCCGCCTGGTCGCCGACCGACTCGCGGCGGAGGGCCTGCGACCCGAGGTCGTCGAGCCGTTCCCGGGCCGCGGGTCGGTGGCGACCCGCCTGAGGGGTGACGGGACCGGCGGCGGACCGCTGCTGCTCCTGTCCCACCTGGACGTCGTGCCGGCGCCGCCCGAGGGCTGGACCCACGAACCGTTCGGCGGGGACGTGGCCGACGGCTACGTCTGGGGCCGCGGCGCGGTCGACATGAAGGGCATGGTGGCGATGGAGGTGGCCGTCATCCTCGCCCTCGCCCGGGAGGCGCGCGCGGCCGGCCGCGACCCGGCCACGGACCCCATCCCCGGCCTGCGGCGGGACGTCCTGTTCGCCGCCACCGCCGACGAGGAGGCCGGCGGCCATGCCGGCGCCGGCTGGATCGTCGAGCACCGCCCGGACTGGCTTCGCGCCGACGGCGCCCTCAATGAATGCGGCGGTGTCTCGGTGACGGTGGGCGGCCGACGGCTCTATCCGATCGGGGTCGCCGAGAAGGGCTACGCGGTCTACCGGATCACCGTTCGGGGGACGTGGGGGCACGGCTCGATGCCCCGGCCCGACAACGCGGCCGTCCGCGCGGCGGCCATCGTGACCCGGTTGGCCGAGCCCTGGGAGCCACGGGTGACCCCGGTCATGGCCCGGTTCCTCCGGACCGCCGCCGACGCGACGGGCGGGGAGACGGCCACCCTCCTCCGGGGTCTCGCCGCAGGCGATCCCGGTGCCGATGCCGCCCTGGAGAAGGCCTGCGACCCGAGCCTGGCGCGGGCCGGACGAGCGCTCCTCCGCGACACGATCAGCACCGGCATCATCGCGGCCGGGGTGAAGTACAACGTCATCCCGGGCACGGCCGAGGTGCACATCGACTGCCGGACCCTGCCGGGCACGACCGAGGCGGACCTGCGAGCCGGCATCCTGACGCGGCTCGGGGAGGACCTGGCCGCGGCCTGCGAGATCGAGCCGTACCTGGTGGCTCCCGCCGTCGAGGCCCCGGCCGACGGCGAGCTCTACGAGATCATGGCGGCGACCCTGGTCGACCACGACCCCGAGGCCGTCCCCGCTCCGGCCATGGCCCCCTTCGCGACCGACGCCAAGCACACGATGAAGCTCGGCGTCCCGACCTACGGCTTCAGCCCACTCCGCCTGGATCCGGACGAGCGCTTCCTCGAGCGGTTCCACGGCACCGACGAGCGGGTCTCACTCGAGGCGCTGCGCTTCGGTCTGCCGGTCCTGTACGACGTCGTCCGCCGCTACGGCGGCTGACCAGGGCCACGCCGGGCGCTGAAACCTTTCGGGCACCGGCTGCCTCGGTATCGATAACGGACAATGGGTGTCCGTGCGCGTCCTTGCGCCCGGTCCATCCTCGCGCCCGTGCCGATCCGAACCCGGGAGGACCAGCGATGCCGACGACCGCCGGAACCAGCGCCGCATGACCGGTCGGAGATTCCGTCTCGGGCTCGGCCTGGCCGCCGTCATGGCCGTGCTCGCATCGGGTCCAGCGATCCCGGCCGTGGATGCGGCCACGGTGACCGTCCGGATCACCGACCGCCTGGAGCCGGCGGAGCTCACCGTGGCACCGGGGACGGTCGTCACCTGGGTCAACGAGTCGGGCAACCGGCACCGCGTCCGCTCCACGAGCGGGCCGACGGAGTTCGACTCCGGCGACATCGACCCCGGCGAGTCCTTCTCCACCACCTTCGTGACGCTCGGCACCACCGCCTACCGCGATGAGCGCGACAAGGACGACCCGGCGTTCTGGGGCAGCGTGACCGTCGCCGAGACCTCGACCCCGACGCCCCCGCCAGGCTCGAGCCCGGGCCCCGGCACCCCCACCCCGCCTCCGTCCGCGGCCTCGGTCGGGATGGCCGGGCGGGTCTTCCGACCGGCGACGGTGACGATCGCGCCCGGCGGCGCGGTGACCTGGCGGAACGACGATTCCCGCGATCACACGGTGACCGCCAACGACCGCTCGTGGGACAGCGGAACGATGGCGCCCGGGGCGACCTACCGACGGACCTTCCCGACCGCCGGGACGTTCCGCTACTTCTGTGTCCTCCATCCCGACATGACCGGGACCGTCGTGGTCGCGGCGCCCGGCACGACCCCCCCGCCGGCACCGAGCCCGACTCCCGCGCCGAGCCCCACCCCGGCTCCGACACCTCCTCCAGGGGGCGTGACGATGCTTGACTTCCGGTACGCGCCGACCTCGCTGACCGTGCCGGCGGGGACCCGCGTCGCCTGGGTCAACGCCGGAGTGGCGCCTCACACCGCCACCGCCGCGGACGGCTCGTTCGACAGCGGGATCGTCGGCAGCGGCGGGACCTGGGCCCGGACCTTCTCCGTGCCGGGAACGTTCCCCTACCTCTGCACGATCCATCCGGAGATGACCGCGACGCTCGTGGTCACCGGCTCCGACGGCTCCGCGCCGCCGCCGGCTTCGCCGCTGCCGTCGGCCCCGGGCGGACCGCCGCCCGGCACGGGGAGCCCGGGGAGCGTCACGATGGCCGACTTCGACTACCGTCCGGCCTCGATCACGGTCCGGGCGGGGACGACCGTGACGTGGGTCAACTCGGGTCGCGCCCCGCACACCGTCACCGATCGGGCCGGGCGATTCGACAGCGGCTTCGTCGCCGCCGGGAGCCGCTGGTCGAGGCGGTTCGACGCGCCCGGGACCTATCGCTACGTCTGCACCCTCCATCCGCAGATGGCCGGCGTCGTGGTCGTGACCGACGCCGCCGGAGCGGCTCCCGACGCGCCACCCGACGCCCCGACCCCCTCGGCCTCCCCCGGCGCCGGTGCGCCGGGCGCCTCGCCCGGAGGAGCGCCGCCCGTCAGCGCGGGCGGCGGCATCGCCGGACCCGGGGGCGACCAGGCCGGCGGCGGATCGGCAGGTGGCGGATCCGTTCCCGGCGGAGGCCAGGACGGGCTCGTGGCCGACCCGAGCGCCGGCGGCAGCGGAGGCTTCCGGATCAGCGAGGCGACGCTGCCCACGCTCGCCTTCGGCGTCGTCCTGGTCGTCGCAGCCATCGCCCTGTTCGGGCTCGTCATCCGGGGCTCGCTGGCTCCTCGCTAGCGGCGGCCGCCTCGGACGAGTCGGCCGCGATCCGAGATGGCGTTGGTCGCCAGCGCCGCGACGCCCATCGCGATCAGGCGACGCTCATCGGAGGGAAGCGCCCGGACCGCCCCGAGGAACTGCTCGGCCCGGCCACGATCGACGACGCGCAGGATCGCCTGGCCGCGGGCCGTCAACCGGAGCGTCCGCAGGCGGCGGTCCTCGACCTCCGTCCGCCGCTCGACGAGCCGTCGCTGGACCAGGCCGTCGACCAGGCGGCTGGTCGCCGACGGCGAACGCCCGATGGCGTCGGCCAGGTCGGTCACGGTGGTCGTCCGACCCTCGGCGAGGACGTACAGCGCCGCCAGCTGGGTGAACCCCAGGCGGAGCTCGGCCAGCTGGGTGGCGAAGCCGGTCACCAGCTCGCGCCAGAGCGCGCGACCCATGGCGATCCGCTCCGAGATCTGGCGGGGGTTGGAGACGCGGCCACTGGCGGCCAGCACCGGGGCCGAGAGGTCCGCCTCGAAGACCCGGGCGATCGTCCCGGTCCGGGCAGGTCGACGTGCGGGGCGACGCGCTGCTCTCGTGGTGGCCGGGTCCGGTTGTCGGCTGGCGGGCATGACCGGAGCGTATCTGGCGCGACCGGTTGATGCAAACCTGCAAGTACCTGTCCATGTGGTGGGCAGTCCGGCCGTACGCTGTGCCCATCCCGTCGCCCGTCTCCAGGAGGTCCCGTGCCCACCGTCGCGTTCGTCTTCCCAGGCCAAGGCTCGCAGGCCGTGGGCATGGGGCGCGCACTCGCCGAGTCGTCGCCGGCTGCTGCCGCGGTGTTCGCGGCGGCCGATGCCGCCCTCGGCGAGCCGATCAGCCGACTCGCCTGGGATGGCCCCGAAGAGGAGCTCAACCGGACGGAGAATGCCCAGCCGGCCCTGCTCGCGACCTCGATCGCCTACCTGGCGGCGCTCCGCGAGCGCTGGGTGGCCCTGGGGATCGATCCGCCGGCCCCGGCCTTCTCGGCCGGCCACTCGATGGGCCAGTACACGGCCCTCGTGGCCGCGGGATCGCTCGACCTGGACGATGGCGTCCGACTGGTCCGCGAACGGGGCCTCCAGATGCAGGCGTCCGGGAAGGGTCGCGACGGGCGCATGGCCGCCGTCATCGGGCTCGACGACGCCCGGCTGCCGGAGCTCCTCGCCGAGGCGGGAGCCAGCGGCATCGTCGGGGTCGCCAACCGGAACTCGCCGGGGCAGGTGGTCCTGTCCGGGGAGCGCGCTGCCATCGAGGCGGCGATCGGCCTGGCCAAGGGCCTCGGGGCCAAGCGGGCCATCGAGCTGCCGGTGTCGGTGGCGGCCCACTCTCCGCTCATGGCCGACGCGGCCGTGGGGATGCGGGCGATCCTCGCCGACATCCCCTTCGAGGACCCCCACCCGCCACTCCTCACGAACGCCGATGCCAGGCTCATCGAGACCGCCGACGCCGCGCGGGCCGAGCTGGTCGATCACCTCACGACCGGCGTCGACTGGGTCGCGGCCGTCGAGCGGATGGCTGGCGACGGCGTCACGATCCTCGTCGAGATCGGCCCCGGTCGCGTCCTGACCGGGCTCAACAAGCGGATCGCCCCGGACCTCGAGGCGGTGCCGACCGACGATCCGAGCGCTCCGGATCGCCTCGCGGTCCCGTTCGCCGACGCCGATTGAACCCAGCGGACCCAAGGAGAACCCCCACCGTGCGCAGACCCGACTACGACCGCCGCGTCGTCATCACCGGACTCGGCCTCATCAGCCCGGTCGGGAACGACCGCGCGACCGCCTGGGACAACCTCGTCAACGGCCGGAGCGGGATCCGCGAGATCACCCGGTTCGACACGACGCCCTACACGGGCAAGGCCGGTGGCGAGGTGGAGGGCTTCGTCCCGTCCGACTGGCTCGATCCCAAGACGGTCCGCCGGACCGGTCGGGAGCTCCAGATGGGGGTGGCCTCGGCGAAGCTCGCCCTGGCCGACTCCGGGCTCGAGGTCACCGACGAGAACCGGACCGAGATCGGTGTCATCTACGGCTCCGGCAGCGGCGGCCAGGAGATGATGAACGAGCAGCTGCTCGTCCTCCGCGACCGCGGACCCGATCGCGTCTCGCCGACCTTCATCGCCCACTCGCTCGTCGACTCGACGTCCGGCATGATCGCCATCGAGACCGGCGCCATCGGCCACAACATGTGCGTCGTGACGGCCTGCTCGACCGGAACGTCATGCGTCGGCGAGGCGGCCGAGGCCATCCGCCGGGGCGACTGCATCGCGGTCATCGCCGGCTCGACCGAGAACGCTCTCCTCGAGATCGGCCACGCCGGGTTCTCGAACATGCGCGGCGTCGGCACGCCGCGACCCGGGTTCCCGATCACCGACGTCTCCCGACCGTACGACCGCACCCGGAACGGCTTCATCCTGGGCGAAGGGGCGGCGGCCCTCATCCTCGAGGACCTCGAGGTGGCGAAGGCCCGGGGGGCGCGCATCTACGCCGAAGTCGTGGGGTACGGGTCGGCAGCCGACGGCTGGGACATGATCCAGCCCATCGAGGGTGGGGTCGGGGTCACCCGGGCCATCCGGATGGCGCTCGACCGCCGCGGGGTCCCGGCCGACGAGATCGACGTGATCAATCCCCACGGGACGTCGACGCCGGTCGGCGACAAGCGCGAGGCCGACGCGTTCTGGTCGGTCTTCGGCGACCGGACCAGGTCGATCGCGATCAGCGCGACCAAGTCGATGACCGGCCACATGATGGGCGCGGCCGGCGCCTTCGAAGCCTTCGCGACGGCCATGTCGGTCGCCGAGCAGACGGTCCCGGGAACGCTGAACTACCTCGAGCCCGACCCCGAGTGCGACCTCTTCGTCCTGTCCGAGACCCGCGAGATGCCGGTCCGCTCCGCGGTGTCCTGCAACGTCGGCCTCGGCGGCCACAACGCGGCGGTCATCTTCCGGCGCTACGACGGCGACTGAGGATGCCCGACCCCTCCCCTAGAATGGCGCCAGCCAGCGCCACGCCAGCGAGGTAGCCCGTGCCGCCCAGCCAGGATCCCAAGCGCCGCGCCGTCGTGACGGCGATGGGCGCCGTCATGCCGATCGGCAACGACTTCGAGACCTACTGGTCCAACCTCCGGGCCGGGGTCACCGGGACGCGCCTGATCGAGAGCTTCCCGACCGACGGGATGGAGGTCCGCATCGCGGCCGAGGTCAAGGACTTCGACCCGGCCACCGGCATGGATCCCAAGATGGCCCGCCGGATGAGCCGCTTCATCCACTTCGCCATGGCCGCCGGCC
The DNA here is from genome assembly GCA_035458865.1 of Candidatus Limnocylindrales bacterium. GTDB lineage: Bacteria > Chloroflexota > Limnocylindria > Limnocylindrales > CSP1-4 > DATHYZ01. The sequence continues at coordinate 7,045 of DATHYZ010000103.1, read as the reverse complement.
AGGAGGCCGTGAACGCCTCGGGACTGGACTTCGCGGCGATGACACCGGGACAGCGGGATCGAGTCGGCGTCGTGGTCAACACGGGCGGCGGCGGGATCGAGCAGATCATCGACGGGACCCATGCCTTCGAGCAGAAAGGCTCCCGCTTCGTCTCCGCGTTCGCCATCCCGGCCCTGTCCGGCTCGATGGCCGGCTGCATGCTGGCGATGAGGTACGAACTCCACGGACCCGTGATGGCCCAGACCGCCGCCTGCGCGACGTCGGTGATCGCGTTCCAGGACGCCCTCCGGCTCATCCAGACGGGCGCCAGCGACGTCGTCCTCACCGGCGGCTCGGAGGCCCCGGTCCTGCCGATGGGCGTGGCGGCGCTGGCGAACATGGGCGCGCTCTCCAAGCGCAACGACGACCCCGGGCGCGCCTCCCGACCGTTCGACCGCGACCGCGACGGCTTCGTCATCGGCGAGGGCGGCGGGGTCGTCGTGGTCGAGTCCCTGGCCCACGCCCTCGAGCGGGGTGCGACACCGATCGCCGAGGTCCTCGGCGGCGGGCTCACCACGGACGCCTTCCACATCAGCGCCCCGGAGCCGACCGGGCGCTTCGCGGCCGCTTCCATGGAGGCGGCCATGCGGGACGCGGGGGTCGCCCCGGACGAGATCGATTGGATCGTCGCCCACGGCACGTCCACGCCGCTCAACGACGTCACCGAGACCCGGGCCATCAAGTCGGCCTTCGGCTCGTCGGCGAGGGGCCGGGCCATCAGCTCGCCCAAGTCGATGGTCGGTCACCTCGTCGGCGCGGCGGGCATCGCCAGCGCCCTCGCCGCCCTCGGCGGGATGCGCGACCAGTTCATCAGTCCGACGGCCAACCTCGAGAACCCGGATCTGCCGGAGTGCGACCTCGACTACGTCCCGCTGGTGGGTCGGCCGGCCGCCGTCGACACGGTCATGGTCAACGGCTTCGGCTTCGGCGGGCAGAACGCCGTCACCGTCTTCCGTCGCTACCAGGGCTAGTCCGCCGGGGCGCCTCCAGCCAGGTCGCGCAGGTGGGCGAGGGTCGCCCGGTCGATCCAGCCCGGCGCGACCATCCGTCCCTCGAGGTTCTCCATCCCCATCCAGCCGGCCAGGCGGGCCTGCCAAGCGTCGTCCCAGCCGGCGGGGTACGGCCGGCGCTCCAGGGTCGGACCCGAAGGGAAGAGCGCCTCGAGCTCCGCGGGAAGCGGCACGTCGTCGTTGTCGGCCGTCGGTCGCCCGGTCGCCCCGACCCGTTCCAGGAGGGCGCTGAGCTCGGCCGCCAGCGTGGGGTCGAGCGGGACGAGGTCATCGACGGCCACCGGCTCCCAGAGGAGGCGGTGGATCGCCCGGAGGCGGACCAGCTCGACGACGGGGTCGGGATGGTCGTCGACGCGGAGGTCCAGCCAGCGATCGTCGCCACCCAGGTAGCCCCCGGCGACCCGGACGACGAGGATCGCAGCGGACTGCCGGCCGCGGCGGTCCCCGCCGGCCCGGTCTGCCGCCAGCAGTCCGGAGAGCAGACGATCGGCGAACGCGCCCTCGGCCCCGAGGAACGCCTCCAGCAGCGCGTCCACGACCGCGGGGCCGGCGAGGATGTTGCCCTGGACCGCACAGCCGGGACCGGTCCGGCCGCCGGCCCAGGCGGAGCACGCCGAGCCGGTGAAGGAGGCAGCCCCTCCGTCCCGGTCGACGACACCGACCTGGCGGTGGTCGCGATGCTCGTCGAGAGTGGTCAGGCGGGCCACGACCTCGGCCGCGCCAACCCCGTCGGCGAGCAGCGCCAGCCCATCGGGTCCGTAGGCCACGTTGGCCAGGGCCTGCGTGGCCACACCTCCGACGTCGGCGCGGGCGTGCGCCACGACCGAGCCGACAGCAAGGAAGCGCGACGCCACCGCGATGCCGAGGTCGCCCGTGGACGGGTCGCGCGCGACGATCGAGTAGGTCACGTCGGGAGCGTACCGCAGGGCACGTAGGCAAGGAAGCGGCCCGGCCGGCCGATCGTCTCCCCGGAGCCCGCCGTGCCGCTCTCCTGTCGGGAAGGCGACAGTCGCCCTGTCGGGACCCCGCTGGCCTCGGGCCCGGCGCCCGGCCTAGAGTCGGGGGAGCACGGGGACGACGAGCGACCCGGGACCACGAGGTGGCTGGAGCATGAGCGCACTGCGATTGAAGCTCGCCGATGGCACGGAGATCCAAGGGACCGTCGAGGGAGCGATCAGCGATCAGCTGCGCGACCTCCTGGCGACGGGCTACGCCGGCAACCAGATGCGGGTCGCCGCTGAGGAGACCGACGACGTCGAGGGGCACGCCCTGGCGACGACGATCCGGATCCGTCTGTATGACGAGGACGACGTCGAGGGGCATGCCCTCGCGCTGCGATTGCCGTCGGCCGGCGCCGCCCGGGACCTTCAGCGAAAGCTGCTCGCCGCCGGGGTCGTCGGCGTGATCGTGGTGGGTGCCGCCACGGCCACGATGGTCGCCCCCGACCAGGGGGCAACAGGCGGCAGCGCCGCCGGTAACCCGGCCGCCGCGACCCGGGACGTGCCCGCTCCGGCCGTCCATCCGGGGCTCGCCGCCGAGGTCAAGGGCGGTGACCTGGCCTCGACCCAGGCCGCCGAGCAGCCGACCGAGGCCGCCGACCCTGCCGAGGATCGCGTCGGGCGACCCGGCGAGCCGCGCGCTCAGTAGACGCGACTCCATCCACGCGAAGCGGGCACGGGGGGTGCCCGCTTCGTCATTGTCGGAGGCTCCCGGGGTCTACTCGACGACCAGCATCCCCATCATGCCGGCCTCGGCGTGGCCCCCGTACGAGCAGATGAACTCGTAGGTCCCCGGTCGGTCGATCACGAAGCGGTCGCTCGCGGTGGCGCCGGGACGGGCGATGACCTCGACGTTTGCGATCCCCTCGACCATCCAGTCGTGGAGGACCTGATCCTCGTTCACGAGTGTGACCGTGAAGAGCTCGCCCGCCTTGACCCGGATCTCATCGGTGGAGAAGGCGACGTCCCGGGCGACCAGCTCGACCTGGGCGGACCCGTCGCCGATCGCCCGGTCGACGGCAAGGACCCCGGCGACCAGGCCGCTCGCCAGCAGGGCGATGACCGCCAGGAACGAGGCGTCGACGACGCGTGAGGCAAGCCCGCGGCCCTCGGGTCGGACCTCGTCGGGGCGGACCCTGACGCCGCGCAGGCGGAGCGAGTTGGTGACCACGGAGACCGACGAGAGCGCCATCGCCCCCGCGGCCATCGCCGGCGCCAGGGTGATCCCGAACGTCGGGTACAGGACGCCCATCGCGACCGGGATGAGCAGGACGTTGTAGGCAAAGGCCCAGAAGAGGTTCTGGCGGATGACCCGCATCGTCCGGCGGGAGAGCACCAGGGCCGAGACGACGCCCCGGGGATCGCCACCGACGAGGGTGATGTCGGACGCCTCGATGGCGACGTCGGCCCCGGTCCCGATGGCGACACCAAGGTCGGCCTGGGCCAGGGCCGGGGCATCGTTGATCCCGTCGCCGACCATCGCCACCGTCCGCCCGTCAGCCTGCAGCCGCTCCACGGCGGCCGCCTTGTCGCCCGGCAGCACCTCTGCCAGCACCCGCTCGGCCGGGATGCCGACCTGGCGGGCGACGGCCTCCGCCGTGCTCCGCCGATCCCCGGTGATCATCCAGGACTCGACGCCGCTGGCCGCGAGCTGGCGGATCGCCTCGACGGACTCCGCCTTCACCGGATCCGCGATCGAGATCACCCCGGCCGGAGCCCCGTCCACGGCCACGAGCACCGCGGTACGACCGTTGGCCGACTCGTCGACGGCCACCGCCTCGAGCTGCTCGGTCGCGACGGCGTTGTCGCCCAGGAGCCGGGCGTTGCCGACCAGGACCCGACGGCCGTCCACGGTCGCCGCGACGCCGTGGCCGGCGACGGCCTCGAAGCCCTCGACGACTCCGAAGCCCAGTTCGTCGACCTTGGCCCGGGCCACGATGGCCTCGGCCAGCGGGTGCTCGCTGCCCTTCTCGGCCGAAGCGGCCAGGTCCAGCAGCTCGGCCGGCGACCATCCGTCCGCGGGCACCACCGCAGCCACGGCCGGGCGTCCCAGGGTCAGCGTGCCCGTCTTGTCGAACAGGACCGCATCGACCCGATGGGCGACCTCGAGGGCCTCGCCGCCCCGTACGAGGATGCCGGCCTCGGCGCCCTTGCCCGTCCCGACCATGATCGCCGTCGGCGTGGCCAGGCCCATCGCGCACGGGCAGGCGATGACGACGACCGCGATGAAGGCAGTCAGCGCCAGGGTGAGCCGCGGCTCGGGACCGCCGAGGAACCAGACGGCGAAGGTCAGTGCTCCGACGATCAGGACGAACGGCACGAACCAGGCCGCGATCCGGTCGGCGAGTCGCTGGATCGGGGCCTTGGACCCCTGGGCCCGCTGGACCATCTCGACGATCCTGGCGAGGGCCGTCTCCCGGCCGACACGGGTGGCCCGCATGACGAACGACCCGGTGGTGTTGATCGTGGCGCCGATGACCTCGTCGCCCGTGGCCTTCGTCACCGGGATGGCCTCGCCGGTCAGCATGGACTCGTCGACGGCGGAGGTCCCCTCGACGAGCACGCCGTCGACCGGGATCTTGTCTCCGGGGCGGACTCGGAGCAGGTCGCCGACGACCACCTGGGCGAGCGGGACGTCGATCTCCTCGGCGCCACGGACGACCCGCGCCGTCGTGGCCTGGAGCCCCATCAGCCGGCGGATCGCACCGGTCGTCTGCCCCCGGGCGCGGAGCTCGAGCCAACGGCCCAGGAGCACGAGGCCGATGATGATCGCCGAGGACTCGAAGTACGTCTCGGGGTGGAGGCCGGCGGCGTGGATGACGCTCGGCCACATCGTCACGAACACGGAGTAGACCCAGGCGGCCGTCGTCCCGGCGACCACCAGCGTGTCCATGGTGGCGCCGCCATGGCGCAGGGCACGCCAGGCGGCCCGGTAGAAGCGCCCGCCGGCCCAGAACTGGACGATCGTGGCCGGCCAGAGGATCAGCTTGTTGAGCTCCTCCATCGGCACGATCGTCTGGGGCCAGAACATCAGGGTCATCGCTGCTGCCGCGATCCCGATGGCGACGAGCGATTGCGTCAGCATCAGCCGCAGCTCACGGGCCCGCTCGGCCTCCTCGGCCACCTGGGCGGCCTCGAGCGCATCGGCGGCGGACCCACCGTCATCGGCGGTCGGCTCGACCAGCGCGGACGGCTTGACCTCGTAGCCAGCCGCCTCGATCGCGCCGACCAGCTCGGCACGCCCCGCCATCTCCGGCAGGTAGCGGATCGTCGCCATCTCGGTCGCCAGGTTGACCGTCGCCTCTTCGACGCCGGGGGTCTTGTTGAGGAAGCGCTCGATGCGGTTGACGCACGAGGCGCAGGTCATGCCCGCGACGGGCAGCTGGATCTCGAGGGTGTCCGATGCGGGTGGGGTCGGGAGGGTCGTGTCCATGGATACTCCCATAGAGTATAGCCGATATCGAAAGCGCAACGGAGACTGCGGAGGTGGATCCTGCGGTCATCTCGTCAGCCATGACGGTCCTCGATGGTCCGCTTGGGCCTATCCACGTCGCAGCATCCAAGGACGCGATCCTGGCGCTCGAGATGCGTTCGACCGACGACGCGTTCGTCCGCGGCATCGCCCGACGGACGGGCGCACCTCCAGGATCCGCCCGATCGGCCGGCGTGGCCATCCGACGGCTGCTCGACCTCGCGGGCCGGCACATCGACGCCTACTGGGCCGGCGATCCGACGGCCCTGCAGCTGCCGGTCGGCCTCGTCGGGCTACCAGCGTGGGACCGGCGAGTCCTTTCGGCGGTCCGGCGGGTGCCGTACGGCCGAGCGACGAGCTACGGTCGGATCGGTCTCGCGATCGGGGCGCCGCGAGCGGCTCGAGCCGTCGGCGGTGCTGTCGGTCGCAACCCGATCGGCCTGTTGATCCCCTGTCATCGCGTCGTCGCCGGGGATGGTTCGATCGGCGGCTACGGGGGCGGCCGCACGGGCACCATCGAGGAACAGGTGGAACTCAAGCGGACCCTCCTGATCGGGGAGGGCATCGTCCTCCCGGTACGCGATCTGCTCGTTCCCTGGTGAGCGGGACTCGCCCGCAGCCGGTCAGCGGAAGTAGCCGGTCACGTCGAGGACGAGGTGGGTGCTCGTGCCGGGGGTCGGCATCCAGGTCGCGGCGAGGGTGCCGCCGGGCCCGAGGGGCACGGTCACCCCGTTGGCCCGGATGTCCCGGAGGGGCACGTTGAGGGTCGAGGTCGAGGGGGTCGCCGTCGGGGTCGGGGTGAGCGACACGTAGCCGCCGGCGGTCTGGCCGACGACGGTCAGGTTGACCGTCACCGCGACGGCGTCGGCGGGGACGCCGCCCCGCCCGGCGACCTGGAGGACCCGGGGGACGCCGCCGCTGAAGGGCCCGCTCAGGCCGACCCCGATCCGGGTGTCGAGGAGGCGGGCCGGGGTGAGGGGCGTGTAGGACGTTCCGTCCAGGAACTTCGTGCGTAGGAGCCGATACAGCTCAGGACGGGTCCCGTCATATCCGAGCGCCCACATCCCGGTGCCACGCAGGCCGAGCCTGTTGACGAGGTCGTACTTGCGGCCCAGCGCCTCCAGGTCGTCCAGGTACAGCTGCCGGTAGCAGGCCGGGCGCACGCAGGTACTCGTCGAGTACGAGGTCCAGGCAACGTGCTCCAGGGCGTCGTATCGTCGGCCGTTCTTCGCAAGGAACTCCATGCCGGTCGCGTATACCACCGCGCTCGACGCTCCGTAGGTCGCCCCGGAGATGTTCCGGGCGTTGAGGCTGTCGGAATCCGTCGACCACGCCCGGCCGTAGTAGGGCACCCCCAGGATGAGCTTGCTCGCGGGGACCCGAGCGAGATACGCATTGACCGTTTCGGTGATGTCATAGCGAGAACCGGCCAGCGGTGCGATCGATCCGACCGGCGATGAGCTGGCACCTCGGTAGTCGTAGCCCATGATGAAGATGGCATCGGCAGCGCCGGGGCCCGTGGCCTC
>DATHYZ010000102.1:0-4933 GCA_035458865.1 Candidatus Limnocylindrales bacterium | reverse complement strand
CAGGGCACCCGCGATCGGGCTGGCGATGAGGCCCGGGAACACGCTCGCGAAGGTCACCAGACCGGCCAGGGGCGCCGAGTCGTACTCGGCCAGGGTGAACAGGACCAGGGCGACGCCCACCATCGACTGGGCGATGCGGGCCAGCTGCATCGAGGCGACGATCCGGCCGAGATGGGGGATCGCCAGCAGGGCTCGGTACGACCGGTCCTCGCGTCGGGGTCCCGCGGCCGCCGCGGGCCCGCTGGCAGGTTCGTCGGTGCGCACGTCGGGATGCTAGTCGGCGCGTCGCTCGCGCGCAGCGGTCCCCGGACGACCGCCAGGCTCCGCCGCAGACTGCTGGGGACACCTGGCACGGGGCGTCCCGTCGAGGTCGATCTCCGGGTATCGTTCCTGATGTCTCGTTTCCCGGGACGAGCACCACGGCGCCGCCTCGGGCCGACCGCCCCCTATCGGCGCGTCGCCGACCCTCCAGGAGAGACCATGTCCGAGAAGCCATCCGTCGTCATCGATCCGATCTGCGGGATGCGGGTCGAGGTGGCGACCGCCGAGGCCGAGGGGCTCACGATCGACCTCGACGGCCGGATCTTCGCCTTCTGCCGCCCGGCCTGTCGGGCGACCTTCCTCGAGGACCCGAAGGCCCACGCGGCCCGTGCGGAAGCTGCCGCGGCCACGGCCGGGAATGCTCCGGCCGGGTCGGACCTGCCGGAGATCGACGCCGGGTTCCGGCTCTGGTACGAGAACTGCGCCTGCTGCCTGGGCGATGCCTATCCGGAGATCAAGGCCCAGCTCGACGCCGAGCGAGCGGCCGCCGCCCAGGCCCCGGTCGCCCCGGGGATCTGCGAGGTGGCAGAGGCCGGCTGACAACCCCGGGGCGCCCGACACGTCGGCCCCGGTCCGCCGCGCCAACGAGCGTCCGCGCTCGCGGCTCAGGCTCCTGGGCCGCGAAGGGCGACGGCAGCGTACAGGGCCGTGCCGACGGCCATCGCCGCTTCGTCGAAGACGACCCGGTTCGAGTGGTTCATCGGGGCCGTGGCCTCATCCTCCTCGGGCGGCCGGGCGCCCAGGAACGCCATCGAGCCGGGGACGCGCTGGAGGACATACGAGAAGTCCTCGGCGCCCATGATCGGTGCAGGCAGCTCGAAGACGCGTTCGGGCCCGAGCAGGTCGACGGCCACGTCGCGGACCCGGCCGACGGACGCTGGGTCGGTGACGGTGACCGGGTAGCCGGGCTCGAGCTCGAGCTCCGCGTCGGCCCCCCGCATGGCCGCGATGCCCTCTACGACGCGGCGGACCTCGTCGCGCATGAATGCCCGGGTCGCCGCCGACACCGTGCGGATCGTGCCCTCCAGGTGCACCGACTCCGGGATGATGTTGTTCGTGGTCCCGCCCTCGATCCGGGCGATCGTGACGACGGCGGGGTCGAAGACGTCCACTCGGCGGGTGACCGCCGTCTGCAGGCCCAGCACGATCTCGGCCGCCACCGTGATCGGGTCCAGGGCGAGGTGCGGCGTGGACGCGTGACCGCCACGGCCCCGGATCGTGAGGTGGATCACGTCGCCCGAGGCGAGGAGCGGACCTGGTCGGAGGTGGACGGTGCCGCTTGCGTATCGGGTGCCGATGTGGATCGCGAAGGCCGACGACACGGGCTCCATCCCGGGGGGCTCCAGGAGACCCTCGTCAAGCATCGAGCGGGCGCCGTGATAGCCCTCCTCTCCGGGCTGGAACATGAGCAGGACATTCCCGCCGAGCTCCCGGCGGTGGTCCCGGAGGAGACGAGCCGCCCCGAGCAGCATGGCGACGTGCGTGTCGTGTCCGCAGGCATGCATCCGATCCGGGATCTCCGAGGCGAAGTCGAGGCCGGTCTCCTCGGCCAGCGGCAGGCCATCCATGTCGGCGCGCAGCAGCAGCGTCGGGCCAGGGCGCTCCCCCGCGATGACCGCCACCACCGAGCCCACGGCGGCCCCGAGCACCGGCTCGAGACCGAGCCCCCGCAGTGCCCCGGCGACCGCCGCCTGGGTCTCGGGCAGCTCGAGGCCGACCTCCGGCCGACGGTGCAGGTGGCGTCGGATCCCGATGATCTCCGGGAGGAGCGCCTCGGCCTCGGCCAGGAGGTCGGTGGGATCCGATCGACGACCGTTCTCGTGGGGCGTCGGCGGTTCGTGGTTCGTCATGGTCGGAGTGTCCGCCTCCCGGCGCTCCCTTGCACGACCCGGATGGCTCTCGCCGCGCGCCTGTCCGTCACGGGCGTCCCGAGCGATGCGTCCTAGCCCGCGGTGTGCGCGACCGTCGCGTCCCCATCGTCTCGATCCATCAACAGAGCCCAAGGACCCATTTGAAGCCGACCCTGCCCCCGTCCGTCCGCCGCGTCGTCGACGACTGGCGGACCTTCGCCACGCCGTCCCATCGTCCGTACCACGGCATCGCAACCGGCCAGGCCTTCGCCGCCGCGCTCGCCTCGGAGGCGATCGTCGTGCCACTGCTCCTCGTCCTGGGGGCGCCCCCCTGGGTCGTCGCCGCGGTCGCGACCCTGCCGACGCTCGGCTCGGCGGTCCAGCGTTTCGTCCCCGCCCTTCTGCGCCGCACGGACGGGAACCTCCGGGCCCTGACGCTCCTGGCGGTCGGCCTTGGCGAGACGCGCGGGCTCGTGCTGGCGACGGTGGTCGCGCTCGTCGCCCTCGGCTGGCTCGCGCCGGTCGCCGGCATCCTGGCGATCATCCTCGTCATCTCGGTCGGCCAGACCCTGGGACTCGTCTCGGGCGCCAACCTCCTCGTCTGGTACAACGCGATCCTGCCCGACGGGGAGCGGCGGCTCGTGGGTCCTCGGGTGGCGGCCCTGACGCTCGCCATCTCGACCGTCCTGCTCCTGCCGGCAGCCGTTGCCGTCGATCTCGTGCCTCAGGCACATGTCCTGTGGGCCTACGCGGTGCTGCTCGCCGCTGGAGGTGTCGCGGGCTTCCTGACGCTGGCCTCGGCCAGCCGGCTCCGGTCCCCAGGGCGTGTCCACGTCGCCCCGGACCGAACCGCAGAGGCCGCGGAGCCGAACGACTTCGCCCGGTTCCGACGGGTCGCGGTGATCTCCGCGTTCGGCTTTGGGGTCATGCCGTACACCTCGATCTACGTCATGAGCGTGCTCGGGATGAGCGCCGGCTTCGCGATCGGCCTCTCGGCCATCGGGTCGGCGGCCTCCCTGGTCGCCGCGGCGGGCGTCGGGACCGTCCTGACCCGGGCGTCGTCATCGCGGATCCTTCGGTCCTCGTTCGTCGCTCGCGGGCTGGCCGCGCTCCTGTTCATCGCCGCGTTCCCCGGGAACCCGATCGCCCCGCTGCTGGTGACGATCGCCGTCGCGACGCACTGGGCCGGCTCAGCCAGCGGCTCGCTGGCCCAGAACGAGCGACTCTTCCGGCTGCTGATCGGACGGCCCGTCGTGGCTCTGCAGGGCCGCTACGTCGCCCAGATCGCGCTGGCGTCCTCGGGTGGGCAGCTGGCGACGTCGGCCGTCCTCGCGATCGCGGGTCCGTACGGGTACCTGGCCTTCGCCCCGACCTACGCGGTCTCGGGCCTGGCCCGGCTCGTCGCCGCCCGGCGCACGGAGACCAGTCCCAGCTGGTCGTCGCAGACCGGCATCTGGCAGATCGGACCTGGCGGCTCGATCGCGCCCATGGTGGAGGCGGTGCCGGCCGACGCGTGATGCCGGAGCGCGGGGTCCAGCGGTCCGCTCCCGGTCATCACGCCGCATCCGGCCGTCTTGCCGGCCGTGCGAGGATGTCGATCAAGGAGGTGCGTCCCATGTACGGAACGATCGCTCGGCTGCATCCCAGGCCCGGCAAGGGCGAGGAGCTGAGGACCCTGGCGGGCCGCTGGAACGCCGACGACTCGACCCGCATCCCGGCCGGGTTCCGGCACAGCTTCCTCTTCGAGCCCGACCAGGAGCCCTACGACCGACCGACCATCTTCCTGGTGGCCGTGTTCGACGACCGCTCGAGCTACGTCGCCAACGCCGAGAGCCCGGAGCAGGACGCGGAGTACCGCGAGCTGCGGGCACTGCTCGAGGACGATCCCGACTGGATGGACGGCACGTTCGTCGGCCGCTGAACCGTCGGCCCGGCAGCCGGCACGACCCGCCTGGACCATCGGGGGATGGCGGGCACCTCCGTCGCCAGCGACGATCGGCCCGCTGACCGACCAGCCTGGAGGCGGGTCCATGCCCGGGTTCTTCGAGACGCTCGAGCGCGACGACGAGGCGCTGCAGCTCGCTCGCCGGCTCGCTGGAGGCTGCCGACGTTGTGAGCGGACGCTGTTGCCCGAGGCCCGTCGCCAGGTCCGCCGTGAGGCTGCCGACCGGGTCGCGACGCGCCGGCTCCTGCGCCGCCACCGGCGCCATGGCGCGGCGATCGGGAACCGTCCGGGGGCGTCGAGCGTCTGACCGGGGACCGCAATCCGCCCCGGAGTGACCCGATGGACCGTTCGACCTTGCGGGCTCCCGCCTCGCTCGGCGCGCTCACCCTCGCCCTCGCCGCCTGTGTCACCCCCGGCGGCATGACCGATCCGACCACGTCGCCATCTCCGGTCGACCCGGACAGCGTGGTCTTCCGCGTCGAGGTGAGCGGCGGCTTCCTTCCGGTCGGCTACCTGTTGACCGAGCTGCCGGTCTTCACGCTCTACGCCGACGGCCGGATCGTCACCCAGGGTCCCGTGGCCGAGATCTATCCCGGGCCGTTGCTCCCGAACCTGCAGGTCCGAACGGTGTCGTCGGCTGACATCGACGCCATCGTGGAGGCGGCGCGCGAAGCCGGGCTCGACGGACCCGACGCCAGCTACGACGTGACGAACATCGCTGACGCGGCGACGACGATCTTCACGCTCGTGCTCGACGGCGAGGTCCACCGGATCTCGGCCTACTCGCTGTTCGAGGACCCGTTCACCGACGCGTCGA
>DATHYZ010000101.1:0-9643 GCA_035458865.1 Candidatus Limnocylindrales bacterium | reverse complement strand
CCAACCGCCCCCGGGTCGTCCAGATCGCCGGCCGGGGCGGCATCCCCGCCGACGCGGTCGCGGTCACCGTCAACCTGACCGTCACCGGGGCGACGGCCGGCGGCTACGTGTCGCTCACCCCGACCCCGACCGCGACCCCCTCGACGAGCAGCCTCAACTTCGAGCGCGGGGACACGACCGCCAACGGCCTGACCGTGCCGCTCGGGCCCGACGGCAGCCTCGCCGCCGTCTACCGGGGTCCGGCCGGGGCGACGACCCACCTCGTCCTCGACGTCACCGGCTACTACCGGGCCGCCCCCGACGGGGCGACGTACACCCCCGCCGGTCCGGTCCGGCTCCTCGACTCCCGGAGCGGGGTCGGCCTCAGCGGGGCCTTCGTCGCCAACCGCCCCCGGGTCGTCCAGATCGCCGGCCGGGGCGGCATCCCCGCCGACGCGGTCGCGGTCACCGTCAACCTGACCGTCACCGGGGCGACGGCCGGCGGCTACGTGTCGCTCACCCCGACCCCGACCGCCGATCCGCCGACCTCGAGTCTCAACTTCGAGCGCGGGGACACGACCGCCAACGGCCTGACCGTGCCGCTCGGGCCCGACGGCAGCCTCGCCGCCGTCTACAAGGCCCCCGCCGGGGCGACGACCCACCTCGTCCTCGACGTGACCGGCTACCAGCGCTGAGGGCGAGTCGCAGCTCCAGCCGACGACCGATGAAGGTGGCTGCCGGGCAGACTCGGTGGTTGTCGCGCTAGGCTGATGACGTGCATGACGGTTCAGCGATCGTCGGACTCGTTCCCCGATCTACCTGGGTGATCCTCCCCACGTACAACGAGGCCGACAATCTCCCCGGGATCTCCGCCGCGATCCTGGAGGCGCTCCCGGCCGCGACGCTGCTCGTGGTGGACGACGCCTCGCCGGACGGGACGGGCGAGCTCGCCGAGGAGCTCGCGGCCGTCGACGGTCGGATCCGGGTCCATCACCGGCCCGGCAAGATGGGGCTCGGGCGGGCCTACCTCGACGGCTTCGGGGTGGCGATCGCCGCCGGGGCCGAGCGGGTCGTCCAGATGGACGCGGACTGGTCCCACGATCCGGCCGTACTTCCGACGCTCCTCGAGCCGATCGAGCGGGACGAGGCCGACCTCGTGATCGGATCCCGCTACGTCCGCGGAGGCGCGGTCGAGGACTGGGGCCCGGGGCGGCGCGTGATCTCCCGCGGCGGGAGCACGTTCGCCCGGGTCGTCCTCGGCCTGTCTCCCCATGACCTGACCGGCGGGTTCAAGGCCTGGCGGGCCGGGACGCTCGCGGCCATCCCCTTCGACGGGGTCCACGCCGGTGGGTACGTCTTCCAGATCGAGATGACCTATCGGGCCAGCCGTTCCGGCGCCCGGCTCCGCGAGATCCCGATCGTCTTCCGCGACCGGCGCGTGGGGGCCTCCAAGATGAGTCGCCGGATCGTCGCCGAGGCCCTCGTCGTGGTCGTCCAGCTGCGAGCGGAGGAGCTTGCCCGGCGAGCACGTCGGGCCGTGCGCCGCGGCCGCCGAGGGTCGTCGGGGCAGCCCTAGGCGGGAGCCGCGACGCTCGGGGCTCGCGGCGGCGACGGCACCCGACCGTCCCTGACGCTGACCTTCGTCCCGACCGGCACGACCTGGACGAAGGTCTGGCCGATGGTCAGGCGCACCGGCTCGCCGGCCGCATCCAGGAACCGGGTCGGCGCCGTGACCGAGGGCTTCTCCCAGGTCCCTCTGATGGTCCGGCCGTCGACCGCGATGAGCGCCTCGCCGCTGCCCACGAAGTCGGCCTCCAGGCGCCGCTTCTCGGGATGGCCGTCGTCGAGCCGCCCGAAGCGCATGAACATGACGACGACGTTCTTGGGCGCCACGCGCTCGCCGGTCGTCGCGTCGACCTGGGCGGCCTCGCCGGTCACCGCGCGCGGGTAGCTGTTCGTCAGCCGGTCGTAGGCGTAGACGACCTCGTTGTAGGGGTAGGGGATGACGATCCGTCCGCCAGCGGGCCGATCGCGCACCGGCGGATCGGGCTCGAACTCCCAGGCCGCCTCGGGCGGGGCTGCCAGGTCGCCGGCCCCGACGGCCTGGAGGAGTTCCCGGAGCCGGCGGGCGTCCGTGTAGACGTTGTGCGGCGCGTAGCGCTCCTTGGACCGCCGGAAGTAGCGACCCCAGCGGAACTCGTCCGCGTTCCAGACCAGCTCACCGTCACCCTTCGCCCGCAGTGTGGCGAGTGATTGGGGCGACCCGCCGACGTGGACGTACAGGGCGTTCCACTCGGCGGCCCAGCCGATGTAGTACTCGCGCGAGCTGCGCACCGGGCCGACGGCCGGCGGGTCCCCCTCCGCGAACACGAGCATGTACCGGGGGATCCCACCCTCGGCCGGCGCGTGCCAGACGACCGAGGCGTCGGTGAAGCCGGACTGCGGCCGGGCGGGCCGAAGGTCGTCGACCATGACCGCGATCGGACGTCGGAGGGCGAGCTCCGGGGCCACGGGACGGCCGGTGAGCGGAGCCGGGACGAGGACCGGCGTGGGCTCCGGCGTGGGCGACGGACTCGGGCTCGGCGACGGGCTCGGGCTGGGGCTGGGGCTGGGGCTCGGGCTCGGACTGGGGCCCGACGCCTCAGCCACGTCGCTGGGCGTCGCGCTTGGGGCCGACGAGCTGCCACAGCCGGCCAGCAGGCCTGCGACGAGCGCCAGGCACACCGCCGACCGCAGGCCGGCGGTTGGGATCCGCCGATGGCGCTCGAGGTGGCTCGGGTCGGGTCGATCGCCCAGGGGTCGTCCCTCCGCTCATGGCGCCGTGGCCGGCACCGGCGGGGAGGATACCGCGGCTTCCCGGCCCGGGTCGCCCGGTGGTCCCCGAGCGGTCCGGAGGCGGGCCTCGGCTATACTCCGACCTCGGTCGGCTGCGCGCGGCACGGTCCCCCGACCGACCGACCGTTCCCCTGATCGGACCGAGCCGCGACAGGAGCGCCACGCCCCCGTGATCGACCCCACCGCACGTGTCCATCCCACGGCCGACATCGAGGCCGACGTGACGGTGGGCCCCCGAAGCTCCATCTGGCACCGTGCCCAGGTCCGCGCCGGAGCCCGGATCGGCGCCGAGTGCATCGTGGGGCGCGACGCCTTCATCGACGAGGGCGTGGCCATCGGCGACCGGGTGAAGATCCAGAACGCGGCCCTCGTCTACCACGGCGTGACCATCGAGGACGGGGTCTTCGTCGGGCCGAACGCGATCCTGACGAACGACCGCTTCCCGCGCGCCATCACCGCCACGGGCGAGCTCGCCCGGGCCGACGACTGGACGGTCAGCCCGATCGTGCTCCGACGTGGCTGCTCGATCGGAGCCGGCGCGGTCGTCGTGGCCGGCGTCGACGTCGGCCGCTTCGCCACGGTCGGCGCCGGAGCGGTAGTGACCCGGACGGTTCCCGACCATGCGCTCGTCGTCGGGAATCCCGCCCGCCGCCTGGGCTGGGTGTGCGCCTGCGGCGCGCGCCTCCGTTCCGGTGGCGGACCCGCTCCGGCGGATCCCGCCGACGACCCCGACCTCGACTGCCCGTCATGCGGTCGGGCCTACGTCTACGATCCAGATGACGAGCAGCTCGCCGAGCGACCGCTCGTTCCACCCAGAGGTGCACCCGCATGATCCCGCAGGTCCGTCCGGACATCGGCCAGGAGGAGATCGACGCCGTCAGCGAGGTCCTTCGCAGCGGCATGATCGCCCAGGGCGCCCGCGTCGCCGAGCTCGAACGACGCTGGGCCGAGTTCGTCGGCTCGAAGGAGGCGATCGCCGTCAGCAACGGCACCGTCGCCCTGATGTGCATCTACGCCGGCATGGGCCTCGGCCCCGGCGACGAGGTCATCACCGTCGGGCACACGTTCAACGCCACGGTGAGCGCGATCCTGTCGACCGGGGCTACCCCGGTCTTCGTCGACATCGAGCCCGACACGTACCTGATCGACGCCGCGCGGATCGAGGCCGCGATCACTCCACGGACCCGCGCCATCTGCCCGGTCCACCTGTTCGGGCTGGTCGCCGACATGGCGATGATCCGGGCGATCGCCGACCGCCACGGCCTGGCCGTGGTGGAGGACGCCTGCCAGGCCCACGGGGCGACCTTCCGGGGGGCCCGGGCCGGCTCCTTCGGCCACGCTGCCTTCAGCCTCTACGGGACGAAGAACCTGACGACCGGCGAGGGTGGGCTCATCACCACCGACGACGCCCGCCTGGCGGACTGGATCCGTCTCTACCGCAACCAGGGGATGCGGGAGCGCTACCACCACGACATCCTGGGCTACAACTTCCGGCTCACCGACATCGCGGCCGCGATCGGCCTCGTCCAGCTCGACAAGCTCGAGCGCAACACCGCGCGCCGGCAGGCGATCGCCGCCGCCTACGATGCCGGCTTCGCCGACCTGCCGGTCCGGACCCCGACCATCCCCGTCGACCGGACGCACGTCTTCCACCAGTACACGCTCGACGTGGGCCTCGAGCGTGACGCCATCGTCGAGGACCTGCGGGCGGCAGGGATCGGCGTGGGCATCTACTACCCGATCCCGGTCCATCGCCAGTCCTACGTTCTTGAGCGGGGGATCGAGGCCGACCTCCCGGTGACCGATCGGGCGGCGGCGCGGTCGCTGTCGCTGCCGATGTTCCCGGGCCTGACGGACGCCGACGTCGAGCAGGTCGTCGCCTCCGTCCGCGAGGTCGTGCTCCGCCATACGGCGATGCCCGAGGCGCTCGCCCGATGACCGCCCCCTGGTCGCCGGCGGGCGACCGGCGGCTCCGCTTCGGCCTGGCCGGGCTGGGCTCGATGGGCCGGAACCACCTCCGGGTGATCGCCGGGCGCGACGACGCCACGCTGGCCGCGGTCGCCGATCCGGTGCCGACGGCACTCGACGAGGCCGTCGACCGGACCGGGGCCACGGGCTTCCTCGAGCCGCTCGCGATGCTCGCCGAGGCCGACCTGGATGCCGTGGTCATCGCCGCCCCCACGACCGCCCACCACGCCCTGGCCATGGCGGCGATCGATCGGGGCATCGCGGTCCTCGTCGAGAAGCCGCTGGCGGCCTCGGTCGACGAAGGCCTCGAGATCGTCGCCGCGTCGCGCCGGGCCGGTGTCCCGGTTCAGGTCGGCCACGTGGAACGGTTCAACCCGGCCGTCCTGGAGCTCGGCCGCCTCATCGCGGAGGGCTGGCTCTCGACGGTCTACGCGATCGCCAGCCGGCGCGCCGGCCCCTTCCCGGCCCGGATCCGGGATGTCGGCGTCACCATCGACCTGGCCACCCACGACGTGGACATCCTGTCCTGGGTCGTCGGCGAGCGGCCCGACCGGGTGTACGCGGAGACGGCGCAGCGGATCCACGCCGACCACGAGGACCTTCTGTTCGGCCTGCTCCACTTCCCGGGCGGGGCGACCGGCACGCTCGACGTCAACTGGCTCACGCCCGCCAAGCGCCGGCAGCTCGTCGTCGTGGGCGACGAGGGCATGTTCGAGCTCGACTACCTGACCCAGCGCCTGACCTTCACCCGCGCCGCCGACGTCTCCCACCCGACCCTGATCCGCGGCTACGCGCCGACGTTCGAGGCCGAGGTCGTGGAGCTGCCGGTGACGGTCCACGAGCCCCTCGCCGCCGAGCTCGATGCCTTCGTCCGGGTCGTCCGGGAGGGCGGCCGTCCGGTCGTCGATGGCGAGGACGGCCTGTGGGCGCTCGGCACCGCCCGAGCGCTGCTCGCATCCGCCAGTGACCGTCGCCCGGTCGACCTCTCCGACCTGTCCACGAGGCTGGCAATCCCATGAGTCGCATCGTCGAGCGCCCCACGGCCACCGGTCCGAGTCTCCTCGGCGGATCCATCGACCTGGACCTGGCACCCTGCGAGCACGCCCCGGCCCGAGCCGTGGCCCCCTGGGGGGGCATCCCCGGCACGGCCGGGACCGTCGCCGTCGTGGGTGCTGGCAAGATGGGACTCCCGCTCTGCGCCCAGTTCGCCTCGCATGGCTGGAGTGTCATCGCGGTCGACGTCCAGCAGGCCGTCGTCGACGCGATCAACGCCGGGACGTCGCACGTCACAGAAGAGCCGGGCCTCGCCGAGATGGTGGCCGAGGCCCACGCGGCCGGTCGGCTCTCGGCCACGACCGACGGGGCGTCCGCCGCCCGTGCCGCGGATGTCGTCGTCCTGATCGTGCCCGTGATGCTCGACGACGAGCAGCAGCCCGACTACCGGTACATGGATTCGGCGGTCGAGGCGATCGCGCCCGGGGTCCACCCAGGTTCGCTCGTGATCTTCGAGACGACACTGCCGGTGGGCGACACCCGGCGCCGCTACCTGCCCCGGCTCGAGACGGCGTCGGGTCTGACCGGTGACGCGGACCTGTTCGTGGCCTTCTCGCCGGAGCGGCTCTACTCCGGCTCCGCGCTCCGCAACCTCGCGATGTACCCGAAGCTCGTCGGCGGCGTCGGTCCCGTCTCGGGCGACCGGGCCGCCGCCTTCTACGCGTCGGTGCTGGATGCCGAGATCGTCCGGATGTCGTCGGCCGAGGCCGCCGAGTTCAGCAAGCTCGCCGACACCACCTATCGCGACGTCAACATCGCGCTGGCCAACGAGTTCGCACGCTACGCCACCCGGGTCGGCGTCGACATCGGCGAGGTCATCGCGGCGGCGAACAGCCAGCCGTACAGCCACATCCACCAGCCCGGCATCGGGGTGGGGGGACACTGCATCCCCGTCTACCCGCACTTCCTCCTGTCGCGCGCGCCTGAGATGGAGCTCGTTGAGCTCTCCCGACGCGTCAACGACGGCCAGGTCGGCCTGGCGGTGCGGGCGATCCAGGAGCAGCTCGGCGGCCTCGAGGGGGTCCCGGTCCTCGTCCTGGGGCTGACCTACCGGGACGGGGTCAAGGAGCTGGCCTACTCCCGCGCCCTGCCGCTCATCGAGCAGCTCCGGCTGCGCGGGGCGGTCGTGGCGGCGGGCGACCCGCTGCTCTCCGAGGCCGAGATCTCCGGGCTGGGCGCCATCCCGTACCGATGGGGTGAGCCGTCCGGTGCCCGGGCGATCGTGACGCAGACGGCCGATCCGACCTGGGGGACGCTCGACGTCCGACGCTTCCCCGACCTCGAGCTCGTCTACGACGGCCGGAACAGCCTCGGAGCCCTGGCCCTGCCCGAGCACGTGGCCTACCTCGGGGTCGGCGTGCCCGGGACCGGTCGAGGGCGCGCCGGGACCGCGGTCGGCGGCTGACCGGGGTGCGCCTCGTCTCGGTCGTCGGGACCCGGCCGCAGCTGATCAAGGCCGCCGCCCTGCTGCCGGCGCTCCGCGAGCGCCACGACGAGGTGTTCGTCGACACCGGTCAGCACTGGGACGACGCGATGGCCGGGAGCTTCTTCGAGGAGCTCGGGCTTCCCCGCCCCGATCACAGCCTCGGCGTCGGCGGCGGCGGACAGGCCGAGCAGACCGGCCGGATGATGACGGCCCTCGAGCCGCTCCTCGAGCGGGAGCGCCCCGACGCCGTCCTCGTCTACGGGGACACCAACTCGACGCTCGCCGGGGCACTGGTGGCCGCCAAGCTCGGCCTGCCGGTGGCCCACGTCGAGGCCGGTCTCCGGAGCTTCGACCGGTCGATGCCCGAAGAGGTGAACCGGGTCGTCGCCGACCATCTCTCGGCCTGGTGCTTCGCGCCGACCCCGACCGCGATCGCGAACCTGGCCGCCGAGGGGATCGTCGAGGGCGTTCACCTGGTCGGGGACGTCCTCCAGGACCTGGCCGCGCGGACGACGGCGGAGGTCCGGGACCCGGCCGTCCTCGACGGCATCGCCGCACGGCTGCGGGCCGAGGCACCCGGCCTCCAGCTCAGGCCCGGTCGGTACCTCCTGGCGACCGTCCACCGGGCCGGCAATCGTTCGGCGGAGGCCCTCCGGGCCTGGGCCGGACTCCTCGACGCCGTCGCCAGCCCCGATCGGCCGATCGTCCTGCCGCTCCACCCGGGCACCGCCGCGGCCCGGTCCGCGGCCGGCATCACGCTCGCCCCGGACGTCCGGGTCGTCCGACCCGTTGGCTATCGGACCACCCTCGCCCTGCAGCTGCACGCCGCGGCCGTCCTCACCGATTCGGGCGGGGTCCAGCGAGAGGCCGCCTGGCTGGGCGTGCCCTGCCTGGTCCTGCGCGACGCCACCGAGTGGGTGGAAGCCGTGGCGGGGTCGGGGGGTCGGATGGTGCTCGTGGGCCTCGACGCTGGGAGGGCGAGGATCGAGCTCGACCGACTCGCGCCGATCGACGGAGCGGTCCGACTCGCGGAGGCACGAGCCCGGGACGTCGACGTCCCGGCCGTGTCGGCCGGCACGGTCATCTCGACCGTCCTGGAAGCAGGACGGGCCATCGGGGGGTCGCCCGGCCGGTGAGGGTCGTGATGTTCGTCCGCAACGACCTGTCGGCGGACGCCCGCGTCCTCAAGGAGGCGGCGAGCCTCCGGGATGCCGGGCACGAGCTCACGATCGTGGGGGCGCTCGACCCCGGCTCGCCCGAGGCCATCGACCGCCACGAGCGTGATGGGATCTCGATCATCCGGGTCCGGCTGCCCCGCTATCGACGCTGGTGGCGCTGGATCCGAGCGCCATGGCGGCTCGCGGCACGCATCGGACGTCGGATCCGTCCCCGTCCGACCGTCCACGGACCCGCCCGCCTCGACACCCTCGATTGGCTCGCCGCATGGTGGCTCGGCAACCTCGGCTGGGCTCGGGCCGCGGCTCGAGTCGCCCCGGAAGCGGACGTGTACCACGGTCATGACCTGACGGGCCTGCCCGCGGCGGTGGAGGCCGCCAGGCGGCACGGGGGCCGCCTCGTCTACGACAGCCACGAGTTGTTCCTGGGCTCCGGGAGCTTCGTGGGTCGTCCGGCGTGGGCCATCGCCAGGATCGACGCGCAGGAACGGCGGTGGGCGGCGGGGGCCGATGCGCTGGTCACGGTCAACCAGGCCCTCGCCGAGCGGCTCGGGCCGCGCCTGGGGATCGAACGCGTCGTGGTCGTCCACAACTGCCCGCCCCGTCCGGCCGAGGCGCCGGTGTCGTCGGACCGTATCCGGGTGGCCATCGGGCTGGGTCCGGACGACCGGGTCATCCTGCACCACGGCGGCTTCCGGGCCCACCGCGGCCTCGAGATCCTGGCCGACGCGATGCTCGGGCCCGAGCTGGCCGGCGCGCATCTCGTCTTCCTGGGGTTCGGTCCGCTGCGCGCGTCGCTCGTCGAGCGGTCGGAGGACCCGCGGGCGGGTGGGCGGATCCATGTGCTCGACCCCGTGCCCCCTGACGAGGTCGTCGGATGGGTCGCCTCGGCCGACGTCGAGGCGCTGGCCCTCCAGCCGGATTCCCTGAACTACGTGCTGTCGACGCCGAACAAGGTGTTCGAGTCGCTCGCCGCGGGCACGCCCGTGGCGGCCAGCGACTTCCCAGGGATCCGCGGCGTGCTGCTCCAGGACCCGGGCGGCCCCCTGGGTGCGGTCTTCGATCCGACCGACCCCGCGGCGATCGCGGCGGCGATCCGCTCCTTGCTCGACCTCTCACCGGAGGACCGAGCCGAGCTTCGCGCTCGCTGCCGCCGCGCCGCCCGGGAGCGGTGGAACTGGGAGACCGAGGTCGCCGGCCTCGTCGA
>DATHYZ010000100.1:0-4009 GCA_035458865.1 Candidatus Limnocylindrales bacterium | reverse complement strand
ACGACGGGCGGTTGACGGGCATCAACGACCGGGCCCAGCTGGCGCAGGCCGAATGGGACATGCGGACCGAGCTGAACCTGGAGCTCATGCGCCGCGGCGTGACGATGGTCGACCCGTCGACCGTCTACGTGGACGCGACGGTCGAGCTCGCGACCGACGTCACCCTGGAGCCGGGGGTCGTCCTGCGCGGGACGACGAGGGTGGGGGAGGGCTCCACCATCCGGACCGGCTCCCAGGTCATCGACTCGGTCATCGGGCGCGACTGCACCGTCTGGGCCAGCGTCATCGAGTCCTCCGAGGTCGGTGATCGGGTCACCATCGGGCCCTTCGCGCACCTGCGGCCCGGGGTGGTCGTCGCCGAGGATGCCGAGATCGGCAACTACGCGGAGCTCAAGCGGACCCGGCTCGGCCGCGGCGTGAAGCAGCACCACATGAGCTACCTCGGGGACGCCCAGGTGGGCGCCGGGACGAACGTCGGCGCCGGCACGATCACGGCCAACTACGACGGCGTCAGCAAGCACCCGACGACGATCGGCGAGCGGGTCTTCCTGGGCGTCGACACGATGCTCCGGGCGCCGGTCACCCTCGGGGACGGCTCCAAGACGGGCGCCGGCGCCGTCGTGACCCGGGACGTGCCGCCGGGCAAGCTCGCCGTGGGCATCCCGGCGCGGATCCGCGAGCCCCACCCGCCACGGCCCGCCGAGCCGAAGGCGACCGCGGAGCCGACCTCCGAGCCGACGGACGACGGGGGCTCGGGCGCCGGATGAGCTCGATCTGGTTCGAGCTGGCGATCATCGCCCTGCTCGTCCTCCTCAACGGCGTCTTCGTCGCCGCCGAGATCGCCCTGGTGACGATCCGGCGCAGCCGCGTCGAGCAGCTGATCGACGAGGGCAACCGCGGCGCGATCCGGGTCCGCCGGCTGGTCGACGAGCCGGGCCGCTTCCTGGCGGTCATCCAGCTCGGCATCACCTTCATCGGCTTCCTGGCCTCGGCGTTCGCCGCCATCAGCCTGGTCGTCGTCCTCCAGGACGCCCTCGTCTCGATGGGGCTCGACGGGGACATCGCGGGTCCCATCTCCCTCTTCGCGGTGACTGCGCTGGTGTCGCTGTTCACGATCGTCTTCGGCGAGCTCGTGCCCAAGTCGCTGGCGCTGGCGCATCCCGACCGCTTCGCCCTCGCCCTGGCCCGGCCGGTCGACCTCCTGGGTCGTCTCCTGGGCCCGCTGGTCTCGGCCCTGACGTGGGTCACCAGCCGCATCGCGCACGCCCTGGGCGCCGACGTCTCCACCGCCGCGCGGATCAGCGCCGAGGAGCTGAAGCTCATCGTCGAGCGCGGCGGTGAGCAGGGGATCCTCGAGGCCGAGGAGGAGCAGATGATCCACGCGGTCATCGAGCTCGGTGAGCGACGCCTCCACGAGGTGATGGTCCCGCGGATCGCCATGGTGGCCCTGCCGGTCGACGCGACCCTGGACCAGGCCATCGCCACGATCATCGACGGTGGCCACTCGCGCATCCCGGTCTACGAGGAGACGGTCGACGCCATCGTCGGCCTGCTCTACGCGAAGGACCTCCTGCCGGTCCTGGCGGCGAACGGATCCACCCGGCCCGTGCTGCGCACGCTGCTCCGGACGCCGGTCTTCGTTCCCGAATCCATGAACATCGACGATCTCCTCCACGAGTTCCAGCGCCGCAAGGTCCACATCGCCATCGTCCTCGACGAGTACGGCGGCACGGCGGGGCTGGTGACGATCGAGGACCTACTCGAGGAGATCGTCGGCGAGATCCAGGACGAGTACGACGTCGAGGAGCCGATCGTCGTCCGGATCTCGGATGACGAGGTCAGGATCGACGGACGGGCCGACATCGACGACCTCGCCGAGGCGTTCGACCTGGAGCTCGACCTCGAGGACGAGGACGAGTACGACACCGTCGGCGGCCTGATCTTCCATCGCCTCGGCGACGTGCCGAAGCCCGGGGACACCGTGAAGGTCGACGGCCTCACGCTGACGGTCGAGACGACGGACGGCCGGCGGGTGGGGAAGGTCCTGGCGGTCCGGGACCTCACCAGCGACGACGACGAGGCGGACGCCGGCTGAGCGTCGTCAGGCGCTGATGACCGAGACGATGATCTGCTCGATCCGGGCCCGGGCGGCGGGCTGGACCACCCCGGCGGCGTCGAGGGCCGCGATCGCCTCGTCGCGGTAGCAGCGGGCGGCGTCGCGGGTGTACTCGCGGGCGCCGGTGCGCTCGAGGATGGCCATCGCCTCGGCGACGTCGTCATGGCTCGGTTCGGGGTCGCGGTACAGCGCCTCGAGGCGGGCTCGGTCGGCCGGGTCGGCACGCTCGAACGCGTACAGCACCGGCAAGGTCTTCTTGTGGCGGGCCAGGTCGGTCGGCTCCTTGCCGGTCGCCTGCTCGGCCCCCCAGATCCCCAGGAGGTCGTCGTTGAGCTGGAAGGCCAGCCCCAGGGCCCAGCCGAAGTCGCGATAGCGGGCGATGACCGTCTCGTCATCGGTCGCCAGCAGCGCGCCGGCCTCGATCGAGGCGGAGATCAGCGAGGCCGTCTTGCGCCCGATCATGTCGAAGTACAGCTCGACCGACATCGTCTCGTCGTGCTCGGAGGTCCAGATGTCGATGTACTGACCCTCGCAGAGCCGCAGGCACGTCTCGTCGTAGAGACGCATCAGGCGGAGCACCTTGGCGTCGCTGAAGCCCAGGTCCGTCAGGCGGTGCAGGGCGATCCGCGACAACGTGAACAGGGTGTCGCCGGTGTTGATCGCCTGGGGGATCCCGTGGACCGTCCAGAGGGCGGGCCGGTGGCGTCGCTCCACGTCGCCGTCCTCGATGTCGTCGTGGACGAGGCTGAAGTTGTGCCCCAGCTCGACCGCGGCCGCCCCGGGCAGCGCCGGCTGGTAGTCGCCGGCGATCGAGGCGTAGGCCAGCAGCCCCAGGAGCGGGCGCATCCGCTTCCCGGCCCGGCCGCCGTCGCCGTCGAGGCCGAGATGGTAGCGGCACATCTCGTAGACCCCGGCGGTCGAGGGGTCGCGATCGGTGACCAGGCGGAGGATCTCGGCCTCGGTGTCCGCGAGCAGCTGGGCCGGTTCGAGGGTGGGGATCGTCGTGGCCATCGCGCCGAAAGTGTAGCGCCGCTCGCCAGATACGTGTCCACTCGGGGTAGCCGGTTGTTGCCGGCCGCGGCGTCCCCGGGCCCGCGGATGCTACCGTCGCACCGTGCCGACGCCGCGCATCCATGCCACCGACGCGATCGTCCTGTTCCGCTTCGACCTGGGCGAGGCAGACCGGGTCCTGACGGTCATCACCCCCCAGCTCGGCAAGCTCAAGGTCATCGCCAAGGGCGTCCGCCGGCCGAAGTCCCGGCTGGGCGGCTCGGTGGAGCCGTTCGCCGAGCTCCACCTGGACCTCGTCCGGGGCCGCACCTTCGACGTCGTCACGGCGGTGAGCATCCGGCGGGCCTTCCTCCGGCTGCGGGACGACCTCGAATCGGCCGCCACGGCCTGGTACCTCGCCGAGCTGGCCGACCGCTCGCACGAGGAGCGTCACTCGGCAGAGGCGGTCTACCTGCTCCTGCGCCGCGCCTACGAGCTGCTCGACGGTGGCATGGCGCCGTCGCGCGTCGCCCGCTGGTACGAGATGCGGCTCCTCGACGACCTGGGCCTCCGACCGGAGGTCGACCGCTGCGTCGAGTGCGATCGGGTGCTCGAGGCGGATGGCGTGTTCCGCTGGGTCCCACCGCTCGGGGGCGTCCTCTGTGAGCGTTGTCCGGGCCCGCCGACGCCCGTCGCCGGCCTGTCGCTCGAGGCGCTCAAGCTCCTCAAGGCCTACCAGCGGCTCGACGTGGAGGCCCTGGCCGGCCTCCGGATCCCGGGTCCCGTCGAGCGCGAGGTCGAGGAGGCCATGCGCTCCTTCGCCCGCCACGTCCTGGAACGCGAAGCCCGCTCGCTCGGCTTCCTGGACGAGGTCCGCTCCCACCACGCCGCAGCCGCGGAGCG
>DATHYZ010000099.1:0-14386 GCA_035458865.1 Candidatus Limnocylindrales bacterium | reverse complement strand
TGGATCGTGAGCGACCCGCCCTCGGCGCGCACGAGCCCCTGGGTGGTCGGGTTGATCAGGTAGCGGTCGATCGGGTTCTCGACGAGGTAGCC
Source organism: Candidatus Limnocylindrales bacterium (assembly GCA_035458865.1). Lineage (GTDB taxonomy): Bacteria > Chloroflexota > Limnocylindria > Limnocylindrales > CSP1-4 > DATHYZ01. The sequence goes on along the minus strand of DATHYZ010000099.1, from coordinate 14,294 downwards.
GGCCACGCCGTCGTACGAGGTGTCGTACATGGTGACCGACCAGAAGGCCTTCGCCGGGGGCAGGCTCGTCATCCGGATCCGGTACCGGCGGTCGCCGCGGAGGGGCTCCCCGTCGGCATCCTCCCGCGCCAACGGGTACAGGGCCTCCGACACGTCGTTGCCGCCCCAGCCGATCATCGCGCCGGCCGCGCGGAGCAGGTAGTCGCCCCCGTACCACGCCCGATCGCCGAAGACCTCGGTCATCCCCCAGCCGTTCGCCTTGCGGCCGAGCGCTCCGACCCTTGCCTCGATCGCCGCCCGGGCCTCGGCGACACCCGCCCGGATGGCGCTCCGGGTTCCTTCGTCGAGCGCCTCGGTATCGAACGGCTGGCCGGCGCCGATCCCGATCCGGGCGAACCGCTCGAGGTGCGGGACATCCTCGTCGTGGAACGGACGGCACAGCGGTAGGAGCGCGTTCGCGTAGCCGATGAACCGCTCGTCCCGCGACGCCTCGTCGTTCCAGACCGGCCAGGCGAAGGGCTCCTGGATCGGCGCTGGTCCGCCGGTGTGCGTGGACAGCGGCCGCAGGTCGTAGGCCGCCATGATCGCGCCGAGGGTCTCGACGTCGTCGGCGCCCAGCAGCTGCGTGCGGCCGATGATGAAGACGACGTCGGTCTCGAAGCGGAGGACCGCGTCGACGTCGGCCGGGGCATCGCCCTCCCAGCCGGGGCCGGCGATGAGGTAGGTGCCGGGGCCCGTGCCGGTGGCCCGGACGCCGACGTAGTGGACGTTCTGGCCCCAGAGATCCTCGAGCTGGAAGTGGTAGAAGCGGTCCGTCACCGCCGGCACGGACAGCACCATGGGCTCGGCCCGCAGGTCGAGGGCCGCCATGGAGTAGGGCGTGTCGGCGTTCGGGGTGATGACCTCCCGGAAGGTGTGGTCGAGCGTCCTCGGCTTCCCGCCGAGGGTGTTGAGCGGGGCCCGGTGGGACGGAAGCTGGGGGACGAGGAAGCCTCCGAAGAGGTACCGGTAGCCCATCAGCATCGGGAAGAAGAGGACGTAGGCGTCCCGCGCCGCCTCGACGAGCTCCCGCCGGTCGTCCGCGCCGTTCGTCATCGGTCGCACCCTCGCATGGCGGGGCAACAGCAGACCCCGGCTGGGGATCGCGGCTGCCCGGGGTCCCGCAGTCTAGTCGAGCGGCCCGCCGCAGCGGACGGGCCAGATAGCCCGTCGGGTGGCGCCCACGGGAACGATGAGCCGGACGGCGCCCGAAGGGGACGCAGGGGGTGCGGCGGTCGGTTCGAACGGCACTCGCGCGCGGACGCGCGCTCCCGGTCTCATGGGCGGCGGTGCCCTGGCGGCTCGGCTCTGCCCGCCCGGGCACGCGTGGCAGGGCGGGCCACCACGGCTCCCGGTCGCGAGCGATGGTCACGATGGAGCGAGGGAGGCGGATCGAGGAGATGACGACCACCGACGGTGCGGTCCCGATCCGCACGGAACGGCTGACCAAGCACTACGGGGACGTCAAGGCGCTGGTCGATCTCGACCTGGAGGTCCACCGGGGCGAGGTCTTCGGGTTCCTGGGCCCCAATGGCGCCGGCAAGACCACGACGATCCGAGCCCTGCTCAACTTCGTCTTCCCCACCGCCGGCCGAGCGACCGTCCTGGGCCACGACGCGGCCTCCGGGTCGGTGGAGATCCGCAGCCGGGTCGCCTACATGCCCTCGGAGTACTCGATGTACCCGAAGCTCACCGGCGCCGAGAACCTCGCCTACCTGGCCAATCTGCGGGGCGGCGTCGATCGCGGCTTCGTGGGCGAGCTGGCAGAACGGCTCGATGTCGACCTGACGCGCAAGGTCGGTGACCTGTCGACCGGCAATCGGCAGAAGGTCGGTCTCATCCAGGCCTTCATGACCAGGTCCGAGCTCCTCATCCTCGACGAGCCCAGCACCGGCCTGGACCCGCTCATGCAGCAGGAGCTGCAGAAGATGATCCGGGAGGTGCGCGCGGAGGGCCGGACCGTCTTCCTGTCGAGCCACAGCCTCTCCGAGGTCGAGCGGGTCGCCGATCGCGTGGGGATCCTGCGCCACGGCCACCTCATCGTGGTCGAGCCGCTCGACGCGCTGAAGCGCAAGGCCATCCGACGGATCGACCTGGAGTTCGACGAGCCGGTCGAGGCCGCTGCCTTCGCCCGCATCGCGGGCGTCCACTCGGCCGAGGCCCGGGGCAACACCGTGGCGGTCTCGTTCGAGGGCTCGGTCAACGCGCTCCTGCGGGCCGCCCTCGACTTCAACGTCGTCAACGTGAACAGCCGCGAGGCCGATCTCGAGCAGATCTTCCTCGAGTACTACCACGGGAACAACGACGATGCTCCGTGATCGCTTCCTGGGGAGCGTCTTCGCCAAGACCGTCCGGGACTGGCTCCAGTGGACGGCCATCGCGGTCATCACGATGTGGCTCGTCTCGGTGCTCTACATCTGGGTCATGGCCGAGTCCGGCGATGCCTACGTGACGATGATGGAGGACTTCCCGGAGGCGCTGTCCAACCTCTACGGCTTCAACAACGGGACGGCCGAGGGTCTCGCGATGAGCGGGATCTTCTTCGTCCTGGGCCCGCTGGTGCTGCTGGCCTACGCGATCGGCCTGGGTTCCAGCGCTGCCGTGGGCGAGGAGGAGGCGCGGAGCCTGCCCCTCCTCCTCTCGAGCCCACTGCGCCGTCGGTCGGTGCTGCTCGCGAAGTCGGCCGTGGCCGCCCTCGGGATCCTCGTCATCGCCGCACTCACCTTGCTGGGCGTCCTCGCCGTAGCGGCGGTCTTCGGCATGGACCTCTCCGAGCAGAACGTCCTGGGCACCAGCATCCAGCTGCTCGGGATGGTCTTCCTGTTCGGGGCGATCTCCCTGGGTCTGAGCGCGTGGCGGGGCTCGTCCGCGCTCGGCGTCGGCATCGCGGCGGGCATCGCCGTGGTCTCGTACTTCGTCACCACGATGCTGCCGGTGGTCGAGGAGCTGGCCGACGTGGCCAAGCTGACGCCCTGGTACCTGTTCAGCGGGGCCGACTCGCTGCAGGAAGGGGTCGACGTGGTCCTGCTGGGGATCGCGCTCGTCATCGCGGCAGCCCTGTTCGGCCTCGGTCTCTACTCGATCGACCGCCGGGATCTGAAGGGGTAGCGACGTGAGCACCACCCTCCCCGGCGTCCGCCGCTACCAGCGACTGGCGATCTCCAACAGCCTCACGAAGGCGATCATGGACCGCCTCGTGCTGACGGTCATCGTGGGCCTCGGGATCGGGGCCATGGGCTTCACGATGGGCCCGATGTGGCTGGCCCTCGAGGACGTCATCGCCGAGATGCTCGACCAGTTCCCGCCGGAGATCCTCTCCATCGCCGGCGGGGCCGACATGGCCACCCCGTCCGGCTGGTACACGGGGGAGATGTACTCGATCGTCGTGCCCTTCGCCGTCATCTTCGTGGCGGTCTCATCGGCAGCCCGGGCGTTCGGCGGCGAGATCGAGAACCGGACCGTCGGGCTCGTGATGGCCACGCCGACCCCGCGCGGGCGCCTGGCGTTCGACAAGGTCGTGGCCATGGTCGTCCACGTGGTCATCGCCGCGGGGCTGGTCGCGCTGCTGACCTGGATCGGCATCGTCGCCAGCGACATCGACATCCCGGTGGCCAACGTCCTGGCCATCTCGCTCATGCTCTCGCTGCTGTCGATCGTCGTCGGTGGCATCGCGATGGTCGTGTCGATCGTGATCGGCCGTGCGGTGCCGGCGATCCTGGCCGGCCTGCTGCTGGCCCTCGTCATGTACGCCTGGTCCAGCTTCGTCCCGATGGCCGACGAGATCGCGGACCTGGCGTGGCTCTCGCCGTGGCACCACTACATCGCCACGGATCCGATGGGCAGCGGGGTCGACTGGCCATCGGCGGCCCTGCTCGCCGTGCTGGCTGTCATCCCGCTCGGCGCCGGCCTCTATCTCTTCCGACGACGGGACATCCCTGCCTGAGCGGAGCAGCGAGAGCGCCCGGAGGGCAGCGGGCCCGGGCGAACGGGACCGCTCAGACGGAGACGAGCGCGAAGACCCGCCACTGGTCGGGGATCCCCTTGAGCTGCCGCTCTCCCCGATCCTCGAACTCCATCCCCGAGCCCGCGACGAGGTCCTTGACCGTCCTCGATACCAGCACCTCGCCGGGTCCTGCCAGCGCGGAGATCCGGGCGCCGATGGAGACCGCGATGCCGACGACCTTGCCGTCGCTGACCTCGCACTCGCCGGTGTGCAGACCGATCCGCACCTCGATGCCGGCCGCCCCGAGGGCGTCCACGATGGCGGCAGCCGCCTGGACGGCCCGCGCGGGTCCGTCGAACGCGGCGAAGAAGCCGTCGCCGGCGGTATCGAGCTCTCGGCCGTGGAACCGGGCCAGCTCGCGTCGGACGATCGCGTGGTGGCGCTCCAGCAGCTCGCGCCACGCGGTGTCGCCGAGGCGGGCCGCCAGCTCCGTCGAGCCCACGATGTCGGTGAACAGGATCGTGGCGAGCACCCGCTCGGTCGCGGCCGGACCCGCGAGTCGCGAGAGGAACCGGGCCGTGGCGGCGATCGTCGCCACGTTGGCCTGCTCGTCGACCCAGGTGTAGACACCCTGGAAGGCGGGCAGCTCCTGGACCTCGGCACCCCTGATCCGCTCGGCCGCGTAGTAGGCGGGACCGGGTTGCGAGGACCGCGGGAAGATGAGCGTCGGCACGCGAACGGCGGCGAGCACGTCGCTGACGTCCAGCTCCATCTCGGTCCGGAACGCGGTCAGGGCCGCACCGGGGCTCAGGCTGCGGCGCATGTGCCAGACGAACCAGTCGCGGAAGGCGTCGTCCTCGGCGACCTCGGGCGCCCACTCGCGGGCCAGGCGTTCGAGGTACGCCCGCTCACCCCAGCCGGCGCGGATATCGGCCAGCCGCTGACGCCACTCCTCCGGCGTCGGGGCCCACGGGTAGTCGGTATCGCGGGTGCCCTTGATCCGCGGATCGATGAGGACGAGGCCCTGGCAGCGATCCGGATACGTGGCGGCGAAGAGGACGCTCAGGCCCGTGCTCGTACTGCCGCTCCAGAGGACGGCGCGCTCCGACGCCGCCGCGTCCATGACCGCCCGGACGTCGTCCATGGCGGTCTCGAGCGACTGCACCGCGCGAACACGGTCGGACAGACCGGTGCCGCGCTTGTCGAGCATCAGCACCCGGCTGGACTCGGCGAGGCCCTCGACATGGCGGGCGAGGAGCGGCTGCTCCCAGGTCGAGAGCAGGTCGCCGGCGATCCCGCGCACGAAGACGACGTCGGTCGGCCCCTGTCCGACGACCTGGTAGGCGATCGCCACGTCGCCGCTGCGCGCGTAGGAGACCTCGGGCGGCTTCACGATCGGAGTGTCCCCCATCGTGGCAGCGGGTGCCACCCGGCATCGCCCGCAGACCGGGTCCTCTCGGCATCCGCCGTTCGGACCGCCGCGTCCGTCAGCCGCTCAGTACTCGCCCTTGATCACGAAGAACGAGCCGCGGATCGTGCCGGCGAGCTTCGACCTCTGCCTGGCGAACTTGAACCGCGGAGCGAGCTCCGCTGGGATCTCCATCCCGTCCGAGAGCTTGAAGCCGACGGCTCGCTTGCCGGCGTCATCGAGGGTGTAGAGCACGTTGACCGACAGGCCGCTCTCGTAGAAGACGTAGGTCCAGCGGATGTTCTCCACCCGGAAGTCCGTCGCCTCGAGGGGACGGGACTCGATCTCGAGATCGCGCTCCTCCTTGAGGATGCGGTGGACGTGGTCGATGGCTGCCCCGGCCTCGCTCGCCGGCTCCACGGTGAAGTCGTGGTCGTACTTGCCCTTGAAGTAGCGAGCCTCGTTGGCCCGGAGGCCTGCCAGCGCCTCAGCGACCGGCGACGACTCCAGGCCGGTCGTGCTGACCTGCCGGAAGTCCACGACGTAGGACATGCATTGGCTCCCGCACGGGTCCGTTCGGCCGCATCCTATCGGCTGCCGATCGATGCGCCCGCTCGCGGACCGACGTCTCATGGAGCGCCCCGCCGGCCGTATGGTCGGCGGGGCGCCTGCCCCCCTGGTCAGAACGGGCTCAGCCGACGAGGAACCCGTCGTAGATGTTCGTGTTGCCGGTGGAGGGGTCGGCGTTGGGGATGGTCGTGCCCTGGCCGCTGCCGTGGAGGTTCGCGTAGGGGCCGGTTCCACCCTCGACGATCCAGGTGAAGGTCTCGCCGACGCCGAAGACGACGTGGACCTGGATCTTGACGTGGATGATCCCGCTCCCGTCGGCGCAGATGAAGTCCTTCAGGACCAGGATCTGCAGCTTCCGGTCGCTCTGGTAGCCCCCGAAGACGTAGCCCGTGTCCTCCACGCGCCCGGAGGCGCACATCAACCCGCCTCCACCATCAACGGAGAAGTCGCCGTAGTTCGGGCCGTCACCGGGGAACGTCATGTGCGAGGTGATGCTGACGGCCTGCGGTGCCGCCGCGGCCACGGGACCGGCGACGGCCACGAGCGCCAGCCCGGCGACGAGCACCGCCACCAGGCGTCGCGTGCGCCGAGGCATGGGCGACCTCGGACGGCTATCGGCCGAGGTCGGGGACTCTGCCGCACCCGAGGCGGCGACGTAGGACGCACCCACTGGGCTCTCCCTTCGAACGCTGCGGCGCGCCGTCATCGGCGTGCTCGATACATAGGGCGTCGGACGGCCCCGAATCGTTCGCGGCCGCCCCGCCGGCCGTCGCGGGATGGGGCGCGTCGCTCGCGGAACGCATCTTGACGGCCTGACCACCGAGGTCCATCGTCCGCGCCATCGCGGGAGGCGATGAAACCCGGTCCCGATCCTGGCCGCCGAGGACCGTGTCGAGCCACTGGCGGACCCGACCCGCATGGCGCGTCCCAGGAGATCGAGCCGTGCGTCGCGTCGTTAGCGTTGCTGGGGCAAGCCTGCTCGCGGCCTGGCTGGTCGTCGCTGCCCTCGGCGCGGATGCGGCCGCGACGATCGCCGAGTCGGCCGCCACCCCGGCCACGTCGCGCTGCACGCTCGGCGACTGCGGGACCGCCACCCTCGACCCGCAGAAGGGGCCGGTCGGCGCGCCGGTGACCGTGACCGCCGACCACGAGTACTTCGCCCTCTTCGAGTCGGGCTGGTGTGGACCCCTCTCCGTGGCCTTCCACGCCGGGGGCGAGTGGCTGCCAGGGTCCGGGGTGCTGGCGACGCTCGTCATCGTGAACGGCCGCCAGGCGACGTTCCCGGTGCCGGAGCTAGAGCCTGGCCTCTACGTCATCACCTTCTCCTGCAGCGGCGACGAGGCGTTCGGCCAGCCCGTCGTGGGCGAGCCGTTCGAGGTCGCGAGCGCGTCAGTGCCCGACACGTCGACCGTGCTCGCGGACCGACCGGTCCGAGACTCGTGGCCCGCGCTGGCTCTTGCCGCGGGGATCGCCGCGTCCGTGCTGGCCCTCCAGCCCCGCCCGCGGGTCACGCCTCCGGGAGGATCGGCACTCGACGCGGCCTCCGGTGGCGACTAGCGTCGCATCCGGCCGCGCGCCGCTCGGTGGAGCGGGCTGACGGCGCGACTCCCCGCCCACGCTGCTGGCTCGGCCATCGGTCTCGCGTTGATCCTGCCCAGGGGAGGTGATCGATCCATGCGATGCGACCGCCGCGCGATCGTTGACGTGTCGGTCGCGCTCCTGTTCGTCAAGGGCCTCGCCCTCATCCCGGTGACGGTCTACACCTTCGCCAGGGCGTATCGGTCGGGCGAGCCGACCCCCGCCACCGGGGTCGCCTCCTGCGCCGCCGGGACGTTCGCGCTCGGCATGACGTGCGTGGCCGTCTGGATTCGCAAGCAGCTGGCGTGACCGCTCGGTGCGGTCCGGTGGTCTCGCGGGTCGTCGCCGTCCCGCGTCAGCCCTCGAGGACGGGCAACTCGTAGAAGCCGGGTGCCCCTGGCTTCAGGGTCCAGTTGCGGACCGTCAGGAGCTCGCCGCCCGAGGCCTTCGCCAGGCCTCGCCCGAAGTCGGTCATCAGCTTGTCGTGGTTCCAGGTGAACCCGGGCCGGGCGATCGGGGCGAGCAGGTTCATCCACCACTTCGGCGTCTCGACGAGCTGCGCGTAGACGATGTGCGTCCCGCCGGACGGATCCTCGGACACGAGGTACCGGATCCGACCGTCGATCTCGCCCGTCAGGGTCAGGTCGATCCGGCGGAGGTGGTCCACGTCCGAGATCTCGCCTTCGAACGTGAAGCCGTAGCCGGTCGGGGATCCGATGTGGTTGCGGTAGACGGCGCCGACACCGCTCTCCGACGTCGCCGCGCGGACGACCTCGATGCGCTTCAGCCATCGCCACCATGAGGGCCAATCCTCGCTGGCCACGAGCGCGTCCCAGACGGCATCTCGAGGGCTCGTCATCGTGAAGTCGCTCAGGAAGTGGTACCGAGCTGCCAAGTCATCCTCCGGTCCGGTGGCAGAGATCCGCGTGACTCGCGGGGGGGCGGAGTCTGCGCCACATCCGGGGAGCCTGCTCGGCAGGGCCACGCCCGGTCACGGGCAGCGCCGCGCCGCGCGGAGCCCCGTGCCGCGGGCAGCGCCGCCCGGTCAACGGGCGGCGGCAGGAACGTCGGGGCCCCTACTCGGCGATGCGGTCGAGGGTGGCCATGAGCCGCTGCCGATACTCGACGAGGGCAGTCCGGCCCAGGGGGGTCAGGGAGACGGTGGTCTCAGGCTGCTTCCCCTTGAAGCCCTTCGTGATGCGAGCGTAGCCGGCGTCTTCGAGCTTCGAGAGGTGGGATCCGAGGTTGCCCCAGGTGAGGCCGGTCTGCCGCAGCAGGTAGGTGGCATTGGCGCTCTCGACCACGTACAGGTTGGTCATGATGGCGAGCCGTGCCGGCTCGTGGATCAGCCGATCGACACCTGGCGTCGGGCCGCCGGATCCGCTAGCGGCCGCCATCGAGGAGGTCCTCTCCAGAAGGGAGCGGCGGGTATCGCTGGAGGAACCGGCGGAACATGGACAGGCCGATGATCACGATCACCGCTCCGGGGACGCCAAAGGCGATCCAGACCGGCACGCTGATGCCCCACAGGACGTCGGGCCAGACGAGGAGCGGCATGGCGATGCCGAAGACGATGCCGTAGAAGGCGAAGCGCGGAACGTCGAGATAGAAGGCCATGGCGCCCATGACGACGACCGCGTTGATGAACCACAGCAGCGGCAGCAGGACGTCGATGCTGGCCAGCGGGACCTCGCCCGCATACGCGATGGCGGCCACCGCGAACGCCACCACGCCGACGAGGACCGATCCGACGAGCACCAGCCGCGTGGCGGTGATCTTGCGTCGTCGTTCCGGCCCCGGCCGGAACTCCCCCAGGCGCGCGCGGAGGAGGCGGCGCCGGGCCGCGATCAGCAGCGTCACCAGGACCACCGAGATGCCGAGCATGCCGATCGTCCCGGCAGCCTCGTTCTCGAGCCAGTCGGTCAGCACCACGCCGACGCTCATGGTCACGAGCATGAGGCCGAAGAACACGTCCATCAGCCCGTCTTCGTAGAACCTGCGGAAGGCGTCTCTCTCGAGAAGCTTCAGATCCATCGGCCCGGTCATCGCATGACCCCTGATGCGAGTAATCTGCATAGGAGAGTACTCTGCACAGCAGAGTATGTCAAGTGGAAGCTTGCAGCAGGGCGACAGGCTGGCGCGTGCGCGAAGAAGTCGGGACGTTGTCCTCTGGCAGGTCCCTGCCGATAGCAGGACCGTGGCCCAGGTATGTCGGTGCCCGGCGCGCCATCGGAGCGCGCGGCCACGGTCCCTGCGAATGGAGGTCGAGGAGGAAGCAGATCGCGCAGGCCACACCCCGGATCGACGGTGGTCAGCCCCCGGCCACCGGGATGGACCCACCTGGAGGGCGCATGTCACCGATGAGAATCAAGCAACTGATGGCCGCCGTCGTCACGGCCGCGCTGGTGGCGATGGTCGCACCCATCGGGGCGGCAGCCCAGCCCGTCGACATGGTCGACGTCACGCTGCTGCACACCAACGACTTCCACGGACGACTCGAGCCGGACAGCTCCGGTCGCGGGGGGTCGGCGAACGTCGCCGGCGTCGTCGAGAGCATCAGAGCCGACGTCGGCGAGGGCAACGTCGCCTTGCTGGACGCTGGGGACGTCTACTTCGCGGCGCCTGCCATCTCCCAGCTCCTGATGGGCGAGAGCACGATCGACGTCTACAACCAGATGGGCTACGACGTCGCCACCTTCGGCAACCACGAGTTCGACAAGGGTCAGGAGGAGCTCGCGACGCGGGTCGCCCAGTCGGAGTTCCCGTGGTTGGGCGCGAACGTCGTGCTCGAGGGCACGGACTGGGATCTGCCCGACTGGGCGGAACCGTACGCGCTGCTGGAGGTCGGCGGGATCACGCTCGGCGTCCTGGGGCTGGCCGGTGAGGAGACCCCCGAGGTCACCCTGATCGGGACCACCGAGGGCCTGGTCTTCAAGGACCTGACCGAGACGATCCTGCACTACTACGACATGGTGATGGCCGAGGCCGACGCGATGGTCGTGCTCGTCCACATGGGCACCGCCGACAGCGGCCCGTACAAGGGGCTCGAGACGGTCGCCCAGGAACTGATCGATGCCGGCAAGCCGGTCGACCTCATGATCGGCGGACACCAGCATCAGGCCCTGTTCGACCCCGTCTACGTCGGCGATACGGCGATCGTGGCGGCCGGCTACTACGGGCGCTGGCTGGGCCAGGTGGACGTGTCGATCGACCCATCGACCAAGCAGCTGACCGTCAGCTCCTACGAGCTCCACACGATCACCGACTGGACCAAGAAGATGGCCGCCCTCAAGAGCGCGGTCGAGGGCGACTACGCGAGCGGCGACATCACCGACAAGGGCATCTTCGACAGCCTGATGGCGAAGCTCGACTCCGTCGCGGCGTCGATCGAGCGTGGCCAGACCAAGGTGGCGGCGAACAAGCTCGCGGCCTTCGTCAACCAGCTCAAGGCGCTGAGCGGGAAGAAGGTCGACGCCGCCGCGGCGGCGGCGCTGATCAAGGCTGCCGAGACGCTGGCGTTCACGCTACCCGACCCCGAGGTGGCCGACCTGGTCGACCATTGGGCCGAGGTCGTCGCGCCGATCGTCAACGAGCCGGTCGGGTACACCAACATCGATCTGGTCCGCGACTACAACGACGAATCGACGATGGGTGACATCGTCACCGATTCGATGCTGTGGAAGGCCGACTGGTACGACGACGGTGAGCTCAACGGCTCGGTCGACGCCGCCTTCACCAACCCTGGCGGGTTGCGGGCCGACATCACGATCCCCGACGGGGCCTCCCTGCCACACACCGTGACCTGGGGCGACACGTTCGACGTGCTGCCGTTCGGGAACACGCTGTACCTCATGGACCTCACAGGGGCCCAGATCCAGGAGCTCGTCGACCAGGCTGCGACTCTGTACAAGGGCATGCTGCAGACCTCGGGCGCCGAGTGGTACTGGTACAACGACTGCGGGTGCGCCACGCCGACGGCGTGGGGTGGCTACGGGATCGAGATCGGCGGCGAGCCGCTCGTGCGCGACGAGGTGTACCGCGTGGTGACCAACAACTTCCTGGCCGGTGGGCAGGACGGTTGGGTCACCTTCGCCGACGGTGCCAACCGCTGGGACACCTACTTCGACATGCAGCAGGGCCTCGTCGAGTACATCGAGATGCTCGACGTGATCGACGCCGCGGACGTTCCGATGGACCGGATCGTCCAGCTCGACAACGTCGTGACGATGCTCCACACGAACGACACCCACGGCACGTGGCCGGAGACCTACTACTACGGCGCGCCCGAGGGCTTCGCGTTCCTGGCCGACACGATCGCGAAGGAGCGGGCCCACAACCCGAACGTGCTCCTGCTCGACGCCGGCGACACGTTCCAGGGCAATGCCTTCGCCCAGTACTTCCGCAACGCCGACACCAACCCGATCGCGGGCGGCTTGAACCTGCTCGGCTACGACGCGATGACGATCGGCAACCACGAGTTCAACTTCGGTCCGGCGACCTTCGCCACCATGCTCGGCCAGCTCGACGCGCCGATCCTGGGAACGATCAACCTCGAAGACGACGGGTCCTACGGGTTCATCAACGAGAACGTCCAGGACTACGTCAACCTCGAGGTCGACGGTCTGAAGGTGACGATCTTCGGGCTCACCAACCCGCGGGTCTACCGGTACGAGCTGCCCACGAACATCCCCGGCCTGACGTTCTACTCAGGCCTGGACAAGGGGTTCGAGGCGGTGCCGCAGATCCTGGCGGATGAATCGCCCGACCTGCTGGTCGGTCTCACCCACATGGGCTACTCGCCGTACGGTGACGAGATCGACAGCGACCTGCTCCTGGCCCAAGGCGTCGCCGGGATCGACGTGATCATCGGCGGGCACAGCCACAGCTTCCTGGACCCGGCGGTGACCGTGACGTCCGGGGTCAACCCAGACGGCACGCTCGTGGCTCAGGCCGGGCGCTACGCCCTCAACCTGGGGCAGGTGAACGTCGGCTTCATCGACGGCGAGGTCGTCCTGCGCGAGGGCTTCCTGATCCCGGCCACCGAGGCCACGGTGGACGCCGGGATGGAGGCGTACCTCCAGCCCTTCGTGGACGAGCTCCAGGCCTACACCAGCACCGTGATCGGCCAGACCACCGTGCCGATCGACGCGCTCCAGGCCTACACGCAGGAGACGAACGGCGCCAACCAGCAGGCCGACGCCGCGGTCTACGAGCTCGAGACCAACGGCATCCCGGTCGACCTCCACCTGTCCGGTGCGATGTCGAACCGCAGGGTCGCGAACGGTGCGACGCCGGCGAGCCCGGTGACGCTCACCGTGAATGACATGTACACGTTGATGCCGTACGAGAACTCGCTGCTCGTCATGGAGATGAACGGCCCGCAGCTCAAGCAGGTGCTGGAGCGCGGGTACCGCAACTACTGGTGGTACAAGTACGACTCGGCCCACGGCGGCTACTCGTACTACACGACCTGCATGCTGACGACCAACGCCGGCGTGCAGATCACCTACAACGATCCGGGTGCCGGGACCCCGCCTGACGGCGACAACGTCGTGTCGTTGACGATCGACGGCGTGCCCGTGGACTTCACCGACACCGCCACGTACTACAACGTGTCGTCGGTGAACTACCTGGCCGCCGGGTCGTGCAACTTCAACGACGCCGGGGTGACCATCTGGCCGCTCGACCAGATCGTCGCCGACACCCAGTTCTACGTGCGTGACGCGGTGATCGACTACGTCAGCGCCCAGGTCGGGCCCATCAGCCCGGCGATCGAGGGGCGGCTGGTCTTCGTCCCGTGACCTGACGTCCCGAGCACACGACGAGGCCGGGGGCACCCGCCCCCGGCCTCGTCGCGCCCGCCGGGGCGGCGACGCCCGGGCGGCAACGACTAGCGGGATCGCTCCCCCGGGAGCGAGCGCAACGCGGCCCAGACGCGTGGCGGCGTCATCGGAAGCTGCCGCATGCGAGCACCGGTCGCCGCCGCGATCGCGTTGGCCACCGCGGCCGGACCCGGCACGACCGGCGCCTCGCCGATCCCCCGCGCCCCGTACGGTCCCTCGGGCGCCGGGACCTCGACGATCAGCGTCTCGATGGTCGGCACCGTCGTGGGGCCCGGCAGCGCGTAGTCCATGAAGCTGCCGGTGAGCAGCTGGCCTCGGTCGTCGTGGACCAGCTCCTCGTACAGCGAGCGACCGATCGACTGGACAGCCGCGCCCGTCATCTGACCTTCCACGAGGGCCGGGTCGAGCGCTCGTCCGACGTCCTGGACGACCGCGTATCCGAGCACCTCGACCTTGCCGGTCGCGTCATCCACGCGGACGTGGGCGAGGTGCCCCGCGACCGACGGCGCCCGGACCGTGTGAGCGGTGGAAGCGTGGCCCTCCACCGGCGGATACGGCGAGTCGAACGCGTCGGCCAGCTCGCGCGCGAGGCTGGCGACCGGCCGGCCGGCCGCGGGGCTGCCGCGAGGCCGAACGGTACCGTCGACGACCTCCAGGTCCCCCGGCTCGATCTCGAGCATGCCGGCCGCGGCCTGGAGGAGGCGTTCCCGGGCCAGCTCGGCTGCGGCCAGGACGGCCGGCCCGACCGCGTACGTGATGGCGCTCGCGTTGCTCGATGGCGCCTGGGGTGCGGCGCTGGTGTCGGCCACGACGACGGTGACCTGCTCCACCGGGATGCCGAACGCCTCGGCCGCGATGGTGGCGAGCCCGCTGGCGGAGCCGGACAGGTCGACGACGCCGGTCACCACGGTCA
>DATHYZ010000098.1:0-4977 GCA_035458865.1 Candidatus Limnocylindrales bacterium | reverse complement strand
CTGATGCAGCTGGGCCAGCCCGAACCGCTCGGCGTCCTCGACGATCATGATCGTCGCCTCGGGAACATCGACACCCACCTCGACGACGGTCGTGCCGACGATCACGTCCAGGTCGCCGTCGCGGAAGCGGGCCATCTCGGCGTCCCGGTCGGCGGGCCGCATCCGGCCATGCACGAGCCCGACACGGCGCGGGGCGAGCAGGGTCGCGAGCCGGACGGCCTCGGCCTCGGCGGCCGCGGCGCTCGCTGCCACGGGATCCTCCGACGAGCCCTCGTCGTCGACCTCCTCGATGAGCGGGACCACGACGAAGGCCCGCCGTCCACGACCCGTCTCCTCGACCACGAACGACCAGAGCCGGTCGAGCGAATCGGAGCGCCGGATCGCCGTCCGGATCGGGACGCGACCTTCGGGCGCGGTCCGCAGGTCCGAGACATCCAGGTCCGCATAGATGACCTGGCCCAGCGTTCGAGGGATGGGCGTCGCGGTCATGAGGAGGACGTGCGGCGGGACGCCGTCGGCCTTCGCCTCCAGGAGCCCGCGCTGCTCGACACCGAACCGGTGCTGCTCGTCCACGACGGCCAGTGCGAGATCGGCGAACCGGACGCTCTCCTGGATGAGGGCGTGCGTCCCCACGACCACCGCGGCGCGGCCGTCGGCGATGGCCTGGGTGGCCGTCCGACGACCCTCGGCCGAGAGCGATCCGGTGAGCAGGGTGACGGGCAGCCCGACGTCTGCCAGCAGGTCCCCGATGGTCGCCGCATGCTGGCGGGCGAGGAGGTCGGTCGGCGCCAGGATCGCCGCCTGCCGCCCGGCGAGCGCCACGGCAGCCAGCGCGTAGGCCGCGACGGCGGTCTTGCCCGAGCCCACGTCGCCCTGGACGAGCCGCAGCATGGGGCTCGGCTCGGCAAGGTCGGAGCGGATGGCAGCGATCGCCGCCTCCTGGTCACCCGTCAGCGCGACCGTCCGACCGAGGCGACGCGACAGGGCCGCCTCGAGCCCCAGGCGGATCCGCGCGTCCGCGGCGTCGTCCACGACGACCGCCCGGCCGGGTGACCGACCGCGCTGTCGACGGCGCACCACCATCCCGAGCTGGAGGGCCAGGAGCTCATCGAAGGCCAGGCGCCGCAGCGCGGCATCGCGGTCCGGGAAGTCGGTCGGGAAATGGGCCTGCTCGATCGCGTTGCCTATCGGGCCGAGGCCCTCGTCATCGATGATGCGGCCTGGCAGGTACTCCTCGTAGGCGGCACCGGCCCGATCCAGGGCCGCCCGCATGGCGGCTCGCAACCTGGCAGCGGTCAGGCCCGCGGTGAGGCGGTAGACCGGGACGATCCGGCCGGCGTGGAGCATCGCCGACCCGTCGAGCGGGGCGAAGTCCGGGTTGTCGAGCGACTGGACCCAGCCCCGACGACGCAGCCGCCCGCTGACGACGATCTCGTCGCCCGGCCGCAGGCGACGCTCGATGAAGCGCCGCCCGAACCAGGTGGCCTCGATCGTGCCCGTGCCGTCCTCGAACGTCGCGCTGGTCCGCTGGACGCGACGGCGCCAGGTCTGCTCGACCCGGATGTCGGCGACCCGGACCCGTGCCGACACGACCGTCCCATCCGGGACCGGGCCAAGGTCACCGAGACGGATCAGCTCCCGCAGGTCGTCGTACCGCCGTGGCAGGTGGAACAACAGGTCTCGGACCGTCCCGATCCCCAGGCGCGGACCGGTCCGCCGCAGGACGGAGGCGCCGGGCAGGCCGCTCGATCCGAGGTCCGAACGCAGCAGCTCGGCCGGCGTCGTCGGCGCGGGCCGCCGCGGAGCCGGTCGTGGTCGCCGCCCGCCCGGGCCGCCCGCCGGCCGGCTCCTGCCCGCCCCGGCGCCGGCTCGACCGCTCACTCGGCCGAGATGAGATAGCGGTAGTGGGGCTGGCCGCCGTGGATGAGCTGGACCTCGGCGCCGTCGGCGGCCAGGCCGACCCGACGGGCCACCTCCTCGGCCTCGTCGAGGTCCGCTCCATCGCCGTAGTAGATCGTCAGCAGCTCGTACCCCGGTTGGAAGGCGGCGATCGCGGCCAGGATCGCCCGCAGGCGGTCGCCGTCGGCGGCGACCAGCCCGTCGTCGGGGTCGAGGCAGATCGTCTGGCCCTTGCGGACCTTGCGGGAGCCGATCTTCGCGTCACGGACGGCCTCGGTCACCTGGACCGACTGGATCTCGCGGGCGGCGACGAACATGGGCTCGACGTTGCCGTGGGCATCGAGCCCCGGGTCGAGCGCCAGGAGGGCCGCCACGCCCTCGGCCGCGTTCCGGGTGGGGACGACCCCGACGGGCCGGTCGGCGAGCTCGGCGACCTGCCGGGCCGCCATGACGACGTTCGGGTTGTTGGGCAGGAGCAGGACGGCGGCGGCCGGAGTGGACGAAAGCGCCTCCATGAGCTCACCCGTGCTCGGGTTGTGGGACTGCCCGCCGACCACGACCCGGACCGCGACCTGATCGGGCACTGCGAACTGCTCGAAGACCTCCCGGAGGCCCTCCCCGGCGGCGACGGCGACGACACCCAGGGGTGCCACGACCGCATCCCGCGCCGACACCGACGACCCACCCACGACCATCGTGCCCGTGGCGCCCCCGCCCGCGAACGCCTCGGCCCGTGTCTCGCGAACGTCGCGAGCCTGGTGGTCGAGGTTCTCGACCGTGATCCGGGAGAGCGACCCGATCGTCAGGCCGTAGGCGATCACCTGGTCCGGCCGCTCGTTGTGCACGTGGACCTTCACGGCCCGCGCGTCCCCGGCGACCAGGACCGAGTCCCCGATCGATTCCAGGTGCATCCGGATCTCGTCGACGTCGAGCCGCCCGCTCGGCCGCGCCTGGAGCAGGTACATCGTCTCGTACCCGAACTCCTCGTCGGCGTGGGCGACCAGGGCTGATGCCCGGGCGGGCTCCCCGGCGGGCCGGTGGGCGGCCTCGGCCGCGGGGGCGCGACCGATCACGTACAGGAGCACGCCCTGGAAGAACCGGTAGAGCCCCTGGCCGCCGGAATCGACGACCCCCGCCTCGCGCAGGATCGGCAGCAGGCCGGGAGTCCGGGCGACCGAGTGCTCGGCCTCCTCGACCACGGTCGTGAGGACTGCCTCGACGTCTCCCGAAGCCTCCGCGCGGACCACCGCGGCCTCGGCTGACTCCCGGATGACCGTGAGGATGGTGCCCTCGACCGGGCGCGCGACCGCGGCATAGGCCGTCCGGCTCCCCTCCCGAAGTGCATGGGCAAGATCGAGCCCGTTGATCTGCCGACGACCTTCCAGCGCCTCGGCGAAGCCGCGCAGGATCTGGCTCGTGATCACGCCCGAGTTGCCCCGGGCGCCCATGAGCGCACCGAACGAGAACGCCGTCGCCACCCGGTCGGCGGTGGTGCCGCCGCCGACGCGCTCGGCTTCCTCGAGGGCGGCCTTGACGGTCGCCAGCATGTTGCTCCCGGTGTCACCGTCGGGCACCGGGAAGACGTTCAGGCCGTTGACCTCCTCGACGTGAAGCTCGAGGTTGGTCACGCCCGCCCCGAAGGCTGCGAGCAGCCCGGCTCCGTCGAAGGAACGTCGACCCATCAGCCTCGCTCGCCGGTCGCCACGGGATCGGCCGTCCCGTCCGGCGTCCGGCCATCACCGCCGGCCAGGGACGAGGCATCGCCGAGCCGTTCATGCGCCTTCACCGGCGGCACGCTGGCCGGCTGGTAGCGGAGCCCTCCCACGTGGATCGTCAGGCGACGGACATCCTGGTCGAAGGCCCGCCCGACCGCGTAGCGGACGGCCGAGTCGACCTGGCGGGCCACCTCGGCGACCGGCAGCCCGAAGGCCACGACGAGATCGAGGTCGACCTCCAGACCCCGATCGAGACGGACCCGGATCCCGGGGCTTCGGACGCGAAGCGCCACGAGCAGGCGCTCGACCGGACGGTCGCGCCCCACCGCCGTCACGCCGTACGAGCCGAGGACGGCCGCGCGGACGACGTCGACGATGGCCCGCCGCGTCGCGATGGAGCGCCCGGAGACGGAACGGTCGGTCGGCACGGGAGACCTCGGGGCGGGCGATTCGACGGATCCTCCTCGGCGGCCCGACGCCAAGGCGTCTGCTATCATACCGGCTCGCATCCGGCCGCCGGTCGCTGATGCCTGCCTCGTATCGCACCAGAAGGGAACCGATGGCCCGCACCTGCGCCCTCTGCGGCAAGGTCTCAATGGCCGGCTTCAACCCCCAGTCGTCCGGCATGAACCGCGTTCGCGCGCACCGCCGCTTCCAGCCGAACCTCCAATCGCGCGTCCTGCCGATCGACGGCAGCCCGAAGCGCGTCCTCGTCTGCACCCGCTGCATGCGGACCCGATCCAAGTCGGCTCGCTGACGATCGGCCTTCCCCGCCGACCTCTCGACCGGTCGCTCCGCGGCCGGTCGTTCGATTCCTCGCCGACCCCGGGGGGCGTCAGGCCGGGTCGGTGTCGAGCCAGATCGTGAACGGCCCGTCGTTGACGAGCTCGACCTCCATCGACGCCCCGAAGCGACCGCGGCCCACCGGGATCCCGATGTCCTCCAGCTCGCTCGCGTAGCGCTCGACCAGCGAGGCCGCGACCGCGGGCGGCGCCGCGCGCGTGAACCCGGGTCGCCGCCCACGGGACGTGTCCGCGTAGAGGGTGAACTGGCTGACGACGAGGGCCGACCCACCGACGTCGAGGATCGAGCGGTTCGTCCGCCCGTCCTCGTCCTCGAAGATCCGGAGCTCGCTGGTGCGGCGCGCCAGGGCGGCGGCCGTGGCGTCGTCGTCCTCGTGACCGATCCCCAGGAGCACCAGCAGACCCGGTCCGATGGAGCCGGTCGTCCGGCCGTCGGCCCGGACCTCGGCCCGGGTGACCCGCTGCAGGAGCGCACGCACCGGGCGGCCTACCCCGCCCCGATGTCGTCGACGGCGTCGGCCGGGGCTGGGCCACCCGGCTCCGACCCGAGGACCCGGCCG
>DATHYZ010000097.1:0-20560 GCA_035458865.1 Candidatus Limnocylindrales bacterium | reverse complement strand
GGGGCCCAGGCGATCCGCCAGTCGGGTCGTAGCCCGTCGGGGGCGACTCGGCCGATCCCCGTCGCATCAGGGCTCCGACGAGGACGATCACGCCGAGGCCGATGAGGATGACCGGCCACAGCCACTCGAGCGCCTCGAGGGCCTCGGTCCCCGCCAGGAGCGCGACCCCGATCGTCGCCAGGATGGCGCCCGGGATCAGCGGCCAGACCCGGGTCTCCTGCAGCCGGAAGAGCGTCCCGACCAGCCAGACGCCGATGAAGCCGCCGCCCAGCCCGAGCAGGACGGCCGAACCGGCAGCCTCACCGTCGAGCTCCGTGGCCAGGAGCACGCCGACACCCAGGCCGGTGACGATGCCGCCGCCGATGAGCGCGCCGGGGTTGCGGCTGACGAAGAAGAGGACCAGCAGGACCAGGCCCACGCCCAGCAGGATGAAGCGTCCGGCGTCGCCGACGAACTGGCCCAGCAGCAGGGCGGCGCCGATCGCGATCAGGACGGCACCCCCGACCCATTGATCGTTGCGGTTCATCTCCACCTCCCGGGAGGCCGGTCGTCTGAGCCGACCTACCCGGGCACCGTAGGCGGACGTCCCGGACGCAGGGAGGGCCGCTCGGCCCCCTCGACCCGTGACTCGAAGACCCCGCGTCACGAGCCCGGCAGGCGACCGACGTCGCGGCGAAAGAAGCTAGGCGTGTCGGCGGTGGTACCGCTCGAGCGCCGCCGTGACCGCCGCGCGGGCCTCGGCCCAGTCGGGCTGGTCGCCGACGAGCTGGCCGCCGGCGACGCCCCAGCGCGCGACCTGGACCATGGCCATGACGAGCGTGTCGTGCTGCTCGCGTCGGGCTCGCCCGCCGTCCACGGCCCCGGTCACCAGGTATCGGCGGACCAGGTCGTAGGGGGCCGTCCAGCGGCCCAGGCGCACGCGGTCGCCCTCGCGGACCGACTCGAGCCACTCGTCGTCGCCGGCCGGGAAGCGGTCGTGCTCAGCGACGTGGGCGACCAGGTCGAGGCGCCGGGCTGGGTCGGCCGCGGAGGCGAACCGCCCGTCGTCGTCGGTCGTGCGGTAGCAGACCGGGCAGCTCGCCAGCTCGCCGGTCCCGCGTGGCTGGGATCCGTAGGGCAGCCCGCAGCGCCGGCAGATGGCGACGCCCGCCCGCCCGCCCTCGACGCCGCACTGGAGGCAGACCGGCAGCCGCGACGCGGTGACCGACGGGCGACCGGCGGCGCTACGACCGCTGAGCATCGGTCGGCCTGGGCCGCCCGGGCTCAGGCGGGCCATCCCCCCGGGGACGCTCGCCCTCAGGCACGGGTCGGTCCGTCTGCGGTCGGACGTCCGCGGGGGACTCGGCGATGGGCTCGGCGTGGCGGTAGTGCAGCAGGCGCCGGGGCACGAGGAATCGAGGATGGCGGGCCGTCGAGTGCATGACGCCCCGAACCTAGGCGACCGCGACGGTCGCCTCCCATCCCGCGACAGTACCGGCCCCCCCGGACCCTCGGGTGCCGGGCGCGTCCGGTCAGGCGCCCGTGAGCGCCCCCCGGAGGACCTCGCCGAGCTGCGCCCACTCCACGAGGAAGGCGTCGTGCCCCTTCACCGATCGGAGCTCCCAGTAGGTCGCCTCCACGCCGGCCCCGGCGGCCGCGTCGACCAGCGCCCGGACCTGCTCCGGTCCGAAGAGGATGTCGCCCTCGATGCCCACGCCCACCAACCGGACCCCGGACCTGGCGAGCCGGCCCATGGCGGCGGTCGCGCCTCCCCGATCGCGACCGACGTCGTGCGAGTCCATGGCCCGGGTCAGGACACGATAGGACTCGGGGTCGAACCGGTCGACGAGCTTCCCTCCCTGGTGCTCGAGGTAGCTCACGACCGACGCGCGTCCGTCGGCCTCGATCCGCCGTCCGAACCGCTCGTCGAAGTCGGCCTCGCTCCGGTAGGTCGTCATCGCGAGCTGTCGGGCCAGGGCGAGTCCCTCGGCGCCGAGGCGCTCGACGAGCCGCACCTGGAGGTGGTTCCAGGCCATGGCCAGCGCCCCGGTGGCGGCTGGCGCGGCGAGCGGCACGACGACGCCGACCCGGTCGGGATGCTCCAGGGCCGACTCCAGGGCGACCATCCCGCCGAGCGAGCCGCCGGTGACCAGGGCGACCCGCTCGATGCCGACCGCCGCCAGGAGGGCCCAGATGGCACGGGCCTGGTCGCGGGTCGTGACCGCCGGGAACCCGGGGCCATACGGCAGCCCGGTCCGCGCGTCCACGGACGTCGGACCGGTCGTCCCGTAGCGGCCGCCCAGGAGGTTCGCGCAGATCACGCCGACCGATCCCGTGTCGAGCGCCCGACCCGGGCCGATGAGTGGCTTCCACCAGTCCCCGGCGGCATCGGCCGAGCCCGTCAGGGCGTGGACGACGAGCACCTGGGGCGCCGGCGGGGGCGGGCCGTCGTGGCGGTAGGCGACGACCAGGTCGGGCAGGACCTCGCCCGACTCCAGCCGGAACGGTCCGAGCCGGGCCGAGGCGATCCGGCCTCCGCCCAGGGCCGGGGGGCCGGTCGAGGGCGTGACGGGGGACGGGGCGGGCCGCGCAGTGAGGGCCGGCGCGAACTCGACGATCTCGCCCATCTCAACTCCCCCGCGCGGATGCGACCAGCTCCGGGTCGGCCGCCGTGGCCGCCTCGAGGGCCTGGCCGAGGTCCGCGATGAGGTCGTCGACGTGCTCCAGGCCGACCGAGAGTCGGACCAGGTCCGGGGTCACCCCGGTGAGGAGCTGGTCCTCGTGCCCCAGCTGCTGATGGGTCGTCGAGGCGGGATGGATGACGAGCGACTTGGCGTCCCCCACGTTGGCGAGCAGGCTGAAGACCCGCACCGAGTCGATGAGACGTCGGCCGGCCTCGAGGCCCCCGGCCAGGCCGAAGGTGACGATGCCGCCGTAGCCGCCCGTCAGGGTCCGGGTCGCGACCTCGTGCGACGGGTGCGACGCGAGCCCCGGATAGCTCACCCAGGCCACCTCCGGCCGGTCCTCGAGCCAGCGCGCGATCGTCAGCGCGTTCTCGCTGTGCCGGGCGATCCGCAGGGGCAGCGTCTCGAGGCCCTGGAGGAAGAGGAAGGAGTTGAACGGGCTCAGGGCCGGACCGAGGTCCCGGAGGAGCTGGACCCGCAGCTTGAGGATGTAGGCGAGCTTCCCGAATGCCTTGGTGTAGCTCACCCCGTGGTAGGACGGATCGGGCTCGACGAGGTCGGCGGCGAAGCGGGGCGAGCCCTCCCAATCGAACTGGCCCGAGTCGACGACCACCCCGCCGATCGCCGTGCCATGGCCGCCGATCCACTTGGTCGCCGAGTGGATGACGATGTCCGCCCCGTGCTCGAAGGGCCGGCAGAGCAGGGGAGCGAAGGTGTTGTCGACGATGACGGGGACGCCCTGGGCGTGGGCCACGTCCGAGATCGCCCGGATGTCGTGGACATCGAGCCGCGGGTTGCCGATCGTCTCGAGAAAGACGGCCTTGGTGCGCGGCCCGATCGCCTCACCGAACGCCTCGGGCCGCGAGCCGTCGACGAAGCGGGTCGTGATGCCCAGCTTGGGCAGGGTGTGGGCGAACAGGTTGTAGGTGCCGCCGTAGAGGCTGGAGCTGGCCACGATGTCGTCGCCGGCCCGGGCCAGGTTGAGGATGGCCAGGGTCTCGGCCGCCTGGCCCGACGCCAGCCCGACCGCTCCGACGCCGCCCTCGAGCGCGGCGAGCCGCTCCTCGAAGACGCCGGTCGTGGGGTTCATGATCCGGGTGTAGATGTTGCCGAACTCCTCGAGGGCGAAGAGCCGGCCGGCGTGGGCGGCGTCGTCGAAGACGTAGCTCGTCGTGGCGTAGATCGGGACGGCGCGCGCCTTCGTCGTGGGATCCGGCGTCTGGCCGGCGTGGAGGGCGAGCGTCTCGGGGCGGGCGGTGGGCGGGATCGGCTGGAATGCCATGGCCTGGGTACCTCTCGATCATGCGGGGCGGTCGACGTACGGTCGTCCCGTGATGCCCGTGTGGGCACGGGGATCCGTGGCGGATCCGGGGGGAGAGGTGCGGCGCCCGTCGCGTCGTGTGGGAGGTACAGAAATGCCGCAGGTCCGTGTGGTCGGATCCTGCGGCCCCGGGACCGGTCTGGGTCCCGCCGGCGTCGTGCCGTTCGAGACCTAGACCCCGTCCTCCACGCGGCGGGGCCGCCAGGGCATGAACATGCGACGAGCCATTCGGGTCATGGTCGCCGGAGGATGCCCGAGCGATGCGCAGCCGTCAAGCGGCACGCCGGACCGCCTCGGACGCCCCGGATCGCGCCGCCCACCCGGCGCGACCGACATATCCCGGGTGGACCCGGCGCGGTACCGTGTCGGGACACCGGCGCCGCCGGGATCGCGAGATCGGCAGGCGGCTGGCCTGGGCCCGGAGCGCAGGAGGTCCGAAGCGATGGATCTGACCCCCGTCCTGCGACCTCGGTCGGTCGCGGTCGTCGGTGCCACGCCGCGAACGTTCATCGGCCGGGTCGCGCTCGAGAACTGCCGCCGGCTCGGCTTCACCGGGCGACTCCTGCCGATCAACCCGAAGTACGCCGACGTCGCGGCCGTGGCGGCGGTGCCCTCGCTGAGCGCGCTCGACGAGGCGCCCGACGTGGTCCTGATCCAGCTTGCGGCCGAGCGGGTCTACGACACGGCCGTCCAGGCCGTCGAGGCCGGAGCTCGTGCGGTCGTGGTCCCCGGCGGCGGCTTCACCGACTCCGGCTACGTGGCGACGGAGCTTGCAGCCGGACTCCGGCAGCTCGCCACCGAGCGGGGTGTCGCCGTCGTGGGCCCCAACTGCATGGGGTTCGTGGACCTGGTGACCGGCGCCGCTCCGTACATCGGGACGGTCCCGCCCCATGTCCGACGCGGGCGCGTCGGCATCGTGGCCCAGAGCGGGGCCATCGTGGAGGCGTTCATCAACAACGGCGGCCGGGTCCCGATCTCGACCATCGTCTCGTGCGGGGCCGAGGCGGGGACCGGTCTGGCCGACTACGTCCGCTTCTTCGCCGACGACCCCGAGACCGACGCCGTCCTCGCCTTCGTCGAGGGCTTCGGGGATCCGGTCGGCTTCCTCGACGCGGCCAGGGCGCTCGCCGAGGCCGACAAGCCGCTGGCCGTCTGCAAGGTTGGACGATCCGCGATCGCCCAGGAGGGGATCCAGGCCCACAGCGGCAAGCTCGCCGGGAGCGCCCGGGTGGCCGCCGCGGCGCTCCGCCAGGTGGGGGCCATCCTCTGCACCGACCTCGACGAGCTGACGACGGTCGGCGAGCTGCTGGGCGCCGGCCGGACGCGCCTGGGCCGCCGCGCCCATGTCGTCACCAACTCGGGCGGGGAGGCCAATCTGCTCGCCGACCTGGCCGAGGACCTGGGCATCCAGCTGCCGCCCATGAGCGAGGCCGGCGTCGCCCGGCTGCAGGAGCGCTGGCCCCAGTTCCACGTGGCCAACCCGATGGACCCGTGGGGCACCGACGACTACCAGGTCATCTACCCGGAGGCCCTGGAGACCGTCGCCGCCGAGGACGGCGACATCCTGATGGTCTCGATCGACCAGCAGACCACGTGCGGCTCGTTCGAGCTCCAGCTGGGTCGTGACCTGGCCGCCTACCTGGCAGCAGCCGCCCGGCGCAGCGGCAAGACCCCCATCTACCTCAGCCCGGCGAGCCAGGACCCGGCGCCCGAGCTGTCCGCCTTCTGCCATGCGGAGGGCATCCCGCTCCTGCGGGGCGCCTGGACCGCCCTCGACGCGATCGGCAAGATCGCCGGACGGACCGAGTGGCCGGGTGAGGGTCTTGCGCCGGATGCCGGGCCGCTCGCGATCCCCGAGCTCGACGAGGCCATCGCCCGGGGCGCTTCCCAGCTGGACGAGGATGCCTCGCTGCAGGCCGCCGAGCGGTACGGCATCCCGGTGCCCAGGCGAGCGATCGTCGAGGACCCGGAAGCGGCCGTCCGGGCGGCGGACGCGCTCGGCTACCCGGTGGTCGTCAAGGCCGTCGGCCCCCGCATCGCCCACAAGAGCGAGCAGGGTCTCGTGCGGGTCGGCCTGGGGACGGCCGAGCGGGTCCGCGAGGCCTCGTCCTCGGTCCTCGAGCGGCTGGCCGCCCTCGGTCACGAGGGCCGCCTGCTGGTGGCCGAGATGCTCGAGGGCGAGGTGGAGCTGATCGCCGGCTTCCAGCGCGATCCCCAGTTCGGGCCCGTCGTGCTTGTCGGTCTCGGCGGCATCTGGACCGAGTACCTCGACGAGGTCGCCGTCCGCATCGGCCGGATCGATCGCGACGAGGCCCGGCGGATGCTCGATGAGACGGTCGTGGGTCGGATGCTCCGGACCGCCCGGGGCGGGACGATCCCCGAGGAGGGCGTCCTCGACGCGATCTGCGGCCTGGCCGCCTTCGGGGTCGACCACCCGCGCGTCGCCGCCATCGACCTCAACCCGATCCTGGTCGGGCGCGAGCGGACGATCGCGGTCGACGGCCTGGTGATCCTGCGAGACGAATGATGAGGATGCGGCCGACGGCGGCCGGACCGGGCCGGGCGACCGGCGAGGAGGGACGACGATGACGGGTGACGCACCGATCACGGCGACGCTGCGGGTCCGGATGGGCCAGGAGGACGTCCACTACGGCGGCAACCTCGTGGCCGGCGCCCGGACGCTGGAGCTCTTCGGCGACGTCATCACCGAGCTGGCGATCATCACCGACGGTGACGAGGGCCTCTTCGTGGGCTACGACCGCATCGAATTCCTGGCGCCCGTCCACGCCGGCGATTTCCTGGAGGTGACCGGGCGGATCGTCCGGATCGGCAACACGAGTCGCACGGTGGAGTTCGAGGCGCGCAAGGTCATCGCCAGTCGCTACGACCTGTCACCATCGGCAGCCGACGTCCTGGCGACGCCGATCGTCACCTGCCGGGCCGTCGGGACGACCGTCATCCCCAAGGAGCACTCGCGCCGGGCCGAGATCCTGGCCGCGCAGGAGGAGCGACCATGACCGCCATCCCGGACACCTTCCGCGCGTACGTCGCCGAGCGGCTCGACGACCGCGTCGAGCGCGGCGTCCGCCAGCTGGCCCCGGCCGACCTGCCGGACGGCGAGGTGGAGGTCCGGGTCGAGTGGTCGGGCGTGAACTACAAGGACGGCCTCGCCACCCGCTTCGACGGCAAGGTCGCCCGGATCAGCCCGCTCATCCCGGGCATCGACCTGGCCGGCGAGGTCGTGGCCTCGACCGACCCGGCCTTCGCGGTCGGGTCGCAGGTCCTGGCGAACGGCTACGAACTGGGGGTCTCGCGCCACGGCGGCTACGCCGAGTACCAGCGGCTGCCGGCCGGGTGGGTCGTCCCGCTCCCGGACGGGCTGTCGTCCCGCGAGGCGATGGCGATCGGCACGGCCGGCTTCACCGCCGCCATGGCCGTGGCGGCCCTGGAGCGCCACGGCCTCACTCCGAGCGCCGGACCTGTCCTCGTGACGGGTGCCGCGGGTGGCGTGGGCCGCTCGGCGGTGGCGATCCTGACGCCCCTCGGCTACGAGGTCTGGGCGGCGACGGGCAAGGCCGACGAGGCCGACCGGCTCCGCGAGCTCGGGGCCGCGGGGATCCTGTCCCGCGAGGAGGTGACGGCCGAGAGCCCCAGGCCGCTCGAGTCCGGGCGCTGGGCCGGGGCCATCGACGCCGTCGGGGCGCCCACGATGCCGTACATCCTGCGCTCGCTGGCGACGGGCGCCGCCGTCGCCGCCTGCGGCAACGCCGGTGGGGCCGCCTTCTCCACGACGGTCCTCCCGTTCATCCTCCGGGGGGTCGCGCTGCTGGGCATGGACTCCGTCGCCATGGCCATCGAGCCGCGCCGGGCGCTGTGGTCCCGACTCGGCGACGACCTCCGGCCCCGCGCCCTGGGCCAGGACGTGACCGAGGTGACGCTCGACGACATCGAGCCGGCGCTCGACGGGATCGTCGCCGGCGACGCCCGGGGCCGCTGGGTGGTCCGGGTCTCGGCCTAGTCGAGCTCGCCGCGCAGCTGGGCCACCGCCCGCTCGATCGGCACGCGCGAGGCGGCCGGGCCGAAGGGCGCCGCGGTGAGTGCCTCCTCGAGGCTCAGCTCGCCCCGATGGACCCGGCGGCCCAGTTCCGCGACGGCGATGAGGGCCGCCAGCTGATCCTCGACGAAGCGGCGGTCGGCGACGTCGCCGTGCCCCGGCACGACCGGGCCGCGGACCAGGTCGAGGAGGCGACTGGCCGTCTCGGGCCAGTCGAGCGGGTAGGCGTCGCCGAACACGGGCGGCGCCCCGTTCTCGAGCAGGTCGCCGGCGAAGAGGACGCCCGCGTCCGGCACCAGCACCACGATGTCGTCGTCCGTGTGTCCTCGGCCCAGGTAGCGCAGCTCCAGGCGGCGCTCCCCGAGGTCGACGTAGGCGGTCTCCTCGAAGGTGCGCTCGGGCGGGTCCACGACGACCTCGCGGAGCTCGTCGGCCAGCTCGGGGATCTCCGCGCTCACGGTCCGGATCTGCTCCGCGGCCGTCTCCAGCAGGCGGCTGGCGCAGCGCGCGTGACCCCAGATCGCCGCCGGCCGGAAGACCGAGTTGCCGAAGGCGTGGTCGTGGTGGTGGTGGGTGTCGATGACGACCGTCACCGGGAGGGCCGTCAGGCGCCGCAGATCGTCCCGCAGCTCGCGAGCCTGGGACGGGGTGGTCCTCGTGTCCACCAGCGCGACCCCATCGTCCGACAGGACGGCCCCGATGTCCTGGTCGTAGAAGGCGTAGCGCCGAACGAACACCCGGTCGCCGACCTCGAGCCAGTCCACCATCGTCCCGCTCCGCTACGATGCGGACCGAACGGCTGTGCGGCCGGCATCTGAGGCGAAGCATGCCATCGGAGATCGGATCGGTCACCACGCGGGACGGGGTCAGCCTCCGGACCCGTCGCTGGGAGCCATCGGAGGAGCCCTGGGCGGGACTCCTGATCGTGCACGGGCTCGGCGAGCACACCGGTCGCTACGAGCGGACCGGCTCGATCCTCGCCGCGGCCGGGATCCTGGTCCACGGATGGGACCTCCGGGGCTTCGGGGGGTCCGGCGGCCCGCACTGCCACGTGGAGCGCTGGGAGGACCATCTCGACGACATGGAGGCGGCCCTGGACCGACTTCGGATAGCGCTCCCCGGTCGCCCGGCCATCCTGCTCGGGCACTCCATGGGGGGCCTGATCGCGCTCGACCAGGTCACCAGCGGCCGACCCAGGGCCGATCTGCTCGTCCTCTCCGCCCCCGCCGTGACTGACGCGCTGGCGCCCTGGAAGCACCGCCTCGTCCCGATCCTGGACCGCATCCTGCCGCGGCTCAGGCTCCCGTCGGGGATCACGTCCGAGGACGTCTGCCGGGACCCTGCCCAGGCGGCGGCCGATGCCTGTGATCCCCTGGTCGACCGGTCCGGCTCGGTCCGGCTCGGTCGGTTCGGGTTCGACGCCCAGCGCCGGGTGGCGGCACGGCTGGCAGCGCTCGAGCGGATGCCGACGCCGACCCTGGTCGTCCACGGCGCCGACGACACGGTGATCCCGGTCGCGTCGAGCGAGGCGATCGGCCGGCTCGACGGCGTCACCCGACGGGTGTTGCCCGGCCTCCGCCACGAGGTCTTCAACGAACCCGAAGGACCGGAGGTCGTGACCGAGGTCGTGACCTGGATCGGGGAACGCGTGGACGCCCGGACGCAGACCGTCGTCGAGCCGGTGCGCTCAGGCGTCGCTCTCCCGGGCGCCCCGGCGACCGATGGACCGGAGCTCGCCGTCGAAGCGGTGTAGAATCGAAGGACAACCGAAGATCGCCTCCGGGGAGCGCGACGACGCGCTGAGAGTGTGGCCCCGCCACAGACCCGCCAACCTGATCCGGTTCGTACCGGCGTAGGGAGCAGGCCAGCATGACTCACCGCCGTCCCGGGACCCGGGGCGGCGTTCCCATCTCGAGAGAGCCGTCATGCTGCATCGCTTCTCCGACCACCCCCGTCCATCCCCCGCGGTCGGGCTCGTCGCCGTCCTGGTCGGCCTCCTCGTGGCTGCCTGCGGTGCGGGCGCCACCCCGGCTCCGGGATCCACGACCTCGCCGACGACCGGGCCGTCGGGATCGCCGGGGCCGGCGACCGCCGAGCCCACGAGCATCCGCTTCGCCCTCGACTGGACGCCCAACACGAACCACACCGGGATCTACGTCGCCGACGCCCGCGGCTGGTACGCGGAGGCCGGGGTCCGGCTCGAGCTGCTGCCGTATGCCGGCACGACCCCGGAAGCGCTCATGGCCGCCGGCCAGGCCGAGTGCGGCATCAGCTTCCAGGACGCGATGACCTTCGCCGCCGCAGCCGGGGCTCCGGTCATCTCGGTCATGGCCGTGCTGCAACGGGCGGCCTCGGAGGTGGTCGCCCTCGCCTCGAGCGACATCGAGCGGCCCGCCGACCTGGATGGGCGGGTCTACGCCGGCTTCGGCTACCCGAACGAGGAGCCGACGCTGCGGGCGATGATCCGGGCCGACGGCGGCGAGGGTGACTTCACCGCCGTCACCCTCGACAGCGCCGCCTACGAGGCGCTCTATGCCGGCCGCGCGGACTTCTCGATCAGCTTCAGCGCCTGGGAGGGCGTCGAGGCGGCCCGGCGCGGCATCGAGCTCCGGGCGTTCCGCTTCAGCGACTACGGCGTGCCCGAGTTCTACCAGGTCGTCATCGCCTGCGACGCGCGCTGGGTCGAGCGCGAGCCGGACCTCGCCCGCCGCTTCGTGGAAGCGACCGTGCGGGGGTACGAGGCTGCTGTCGAGGATCCGCAAGCGGCAGTCGGTGAGCTCATCGCAGCGAACCCCGGGGTCTACGAGGCCGACCCGGGTCTCCCGCTCGCCAGCCAGGTCTTCCTGGTCGAGGGTGCCTACCTCGTCGACGACGCGGGCCGGGTAGGGGCGCAGACCCGGGAGATGTGGGCCGGGTACACGCGGTTCCTCTTCGACCAGGGTCTCCTGACCGGTCCCGACGGGGCGCCGCTGGACGAGGCCCCCGACCCGTCGAGCCTGTACACCGACGAGCTCGTGCCGCGGCCATGAGCGATCGTCCTGCGACCGACCCACGTCGATCCGGGCCATCCGAGTCCCGTGCCCCCCGGTCGGACACCGGGTCTCAGGGCTGGGCGAGGCTGCTGCCTGCCGCCGGGCTCGTGGCGGCGCTGCTGGTGGTCTGGGAGGTCGGGGTCGCCGTCAGCGGCGTGAGCCCGATCGTCCTGCCGCCGCCATCGCGGATCCTCGGGTCCCTCTGGGACTTCCGTGACACCGCGCTCCGGCATGCGGCGGTCACGCTGACCGAGGCGCTGCTCGGCTTCGCGGTCGCGCTGGTCCTGGCGGTCACGGCGGCGCTGGTCATGGACCGCATGGTCGCCATCCGGCGGGCCCTGTACCCGCTGCTCGTCGGCTCGCAGACGGTGCCCATCGTCGCGATCGCGCCGCTGCTCGTCGTCTGGTTCGGCTTCGGGCTCGCTCCCAAGGTCGTGGTGATCGTGCTCGTGTCGTTCTTCCCGATCGTCGTCTCCCTGCTGGATGCCTTCGCGGCGACCCCGGCCGAGGCGTCCGACCTGATGCGGACCCTGGGCGCGACCCGGCGCCAGGAGGTCCGGCTCCTGCGCTGGCCGGCGGCGCTCCCGGGCCTCTTCACGGGCCTGCGGATCGCCGTGCCGTATGCCGTCATCGGAGCCGTGTTCGGGGAGTACGTCGGGGCGGTCGAGGGGCTGGGCATCTGGATGCAGGTCAGCCAGAACGCCTTCCGGACCGACCTGGTCTTCGCCGCCATCCTCCTCACCGCGGTCCTGTCGGTCGGCCTGTTCGCGGTCGTCGGGATCGCCGAGCGGCTGGTCGTCCCCTGGCACCGGGCGGCTCGTCGGTCCGGCGGCTGAGCGTCGACGCCCCGGACGACGGACGGCGCGCTACCCTGACCCCTGCAGGCCGGCCCAGCCGGGCCCGATCGAAGGAGTGGGAGGACCCCGTGACCGACCGTCGGACCATCGTCTTCTTCCCCGAGGGGGCCTACGGCCCGACGAACAACTGCGTCGGGATCGGCGCGGTGCTGCGCGAGCGTGGCCACCGGGTGGTCTTCATCGTCGAGGAGTCGTTCGCCGGAAGGCTCGAGGCCTACGGGTTCGAGGAGCGGCTGATGCGCCTCGGGCCGCCGCCCGAGGAGCCGGAGGTCCCCGGCCAGTTCTGGAAGGACTTCATCCGCGATACCGCCCCCGAGTTCCGCAAGCCGACGATCGAGCAGCTCTCGACCTTCATCCAGCCCACCTGGCAGGCGCTCATCGACGGCGCCAGGTACGTCGAACCCCGTCTCCGCGAGATCTTCGACGAGGTCCGACCCGACGTGATCGTGGAGGACAACGTGGTCTGCTTCCCGGCGACCATGACCGCCGGGGTCCCGTGGGTGCGGATCGTCAGCTGCAACCCGGCCGAGATCCTCGACGGCGACGTGCCGCCGGTCTTCTCGGGCTACGCCGCAGGCGACGCGACCGGATGGGGTGACTTCCGGGCCGAGTACGCCCGGACGCACGGGGAGATGTGGGCGGACTTCGACGCCTTCGCCCGGGAGGCCGGCACCCAGGGACTCCCGAACGGACCCCTGGGGCCGGAGTTCATCAACGAGTCGCCGTTCCTGAACCTGTACCTGTACCCCGCCGAGGCGGACTACGCGAGGAGCCAGCAGCTCGCGCCGACCTGGCATCGCCTGGACTCCTGCGTCCGCGGGACCGAGGCCCACTGGGACATCCCGGAGCACCATCGTGACGGCCCTGGCTCGCTCATCTACCTGTCGCTCGGCTCGCTCGGGTCGGCCGACGTGGATCTCATGAAGCGGCTCGTCGAGGTCCTGGGCCGGACCAGCCACCGCTACATCGTCAGCAAGGGCCCACAGCACGACCTGTTCGAGCTGGCCGACAACATGGTCGGGGCGGAGTTCCTGCCCCAGCCCACGATCCTGCCCCTGGTCGACCTGGTCATCACCCACGGCGGCAACAACACGACGACCGAGGCCCTCCACTTCGGCAAGCCGATGATCGTCCTGCCGCTCTTCTGGGACCAGTACGACAACGCCCAGCGGGTCGACGAGCTCGGCTTCGGTGTTCGCCTTCCCACCTACGCGTTCGAGGACGAGCAGCTCACCGGAGCCATCGACCGGCTCGTGGCCGACGAGGCGCTGACCGGTCGGCTGCGGATCATCTCGCAGCGGCTCCAGGCGGATCCGGGCACGGTCAAGGCGGCCGGCCTCATCGAGCGGCTGGCTCTCACCGGCGAGCCGGTCGTGGGATAAGACCGGGCTCGGGCCGGGCGTCGCGCCGGTCGCGTCGGGCTTCCCCGGCAGGTGCCTCGAGGCGCACAATGCCGGCCACCACATCCGAGGCTCAAGGCAGAGGAGGACCTCCGCAGTGACGGACGTCATCGAGTACAAGCAGTTCATCGGCGGTGATTTCGTCGCCAGCGCCAGCGGCGAGACGCTCGAGGTCATCAACCCCGCCCAGGACCAGGTGATCGCCCGTGTCCCCAAGAGCGGCGCCGAGGACGTCGACCGGGCGGTCCAGGCCGCCGCCAAGGCGTTCGAGAGCTGGGGCAAGACCACCCCCCAGGACCGCAGCCTCATCCTGCTGAAGATCGCCGACGCCCTCGAGGCCAAGGGCGAGGAGCTGGGTCGGCTCGAGAGCCGCAACGCCGGCAAGGTGACCTCCTACGCGATCGACGAGATGGCCGTCTGCGTCGACCTGTTCCGGTTCTTCGCCGGGGCCTGTCGCCAGATGGAGGGCAAGGCGGTCACCGAGTACCTGGCCGGCCACACGTCCCTGTTCCGCCGCGATCCGATCGGCGTCGTCGCCTCCATCGCGCCGTGGAACTACCCGATGTACATGGCGGCCTGGAAGCTCGGCCCGGCCCTGGCGACCGGCAACACGGTCGTCCTGAAGCCGTCCGCCCGGACCCCGCTCACGGCCCTGGCCTTCGCCGAGATCGCGGCCCAGTTCCTGCCGCCGGGCGTCCTCAACGTCCTGTCCGGCAGTGGTGCCGAGATGGGCGACTTCCTGGTGACCCACCCGAAGGTCCGGATGGTCTCGATCACCGGTGACACCGTGACCGGCAAGCACGTCGCCCGGCTCGCCTCGGACACCGTCAAGCGACTCCACCTCGAGCTCGGCGGCAAGGCCCCGGTGATCATCTTCGACGACGCCGACCTCGATCTCGCTGCCGAGACCATCAAGTCGGCCGGCTTCTGGAACTCGGGCCAGGACTGCACCGCGGCCTGCCGGGTCATCGCCGGGCCGAAGGTGTACGACGCCTTCGTCGACAAGCTGGCCGACCAGGTCCGCTCCATCAAGTGGGGCGATCCGGCCGAGGCCGAGGAGCTCGACATGGGCTCGCTCATCGCCCAGGCCCAGGCCGACAAGGTCGAGGGGATGGTCGGCCGCGCCGTCGACGCGTCCGGGGTCGAGCTGGTCGTGGGCGGCAAGCGGCCTGCCCGCGCCGGCGCGTACTTCGAGCCGACCCTCATCGCCGGCCCGGACCAGACCAGCGAGATCATCCAGGACGAGGTCTTCGGCCCCGTCGTCACGGTGCAGCGCTTCTCGGACGAGGAGCAGGCGGTCGCCTGGGCCAACGACGTCAAGTTCGGCCTGGCCTCGTCGCTCTTCACCGGCAGCATCGGCCGGGCCATGCGCGTCGCCAAGGCGCTCGAATTCGGAACGGTCTGGATCAACGAGCACTTCACCCTGACCTCCGAGACGCCGCACGGCGGCGTCAAGGAGTCGGGCTGGGGCAAGGACGGCTCGATGTACGCCCTCGAGGACTACACGTTCGTCAAGAACGTCATGATCAACGCCGAGGTCTGACCCCGGCTTGATCGGCACCTCGCTGCCCATCCCGGCCGCCGGCGCTCGTCGCCGGCGGCCGGGTCACGTCCGCCATCGCCGGGGCCGGCTGCGGTGAGCGCCATCGAGACCTGGACAGCCCTGGCGGACGCGGTCGAGCGCCTCCCCGTCGACGAGCTGGCCGCGCGCCGCTGGTTCGGCTCGGCCGGCCGACCCACCGGCCGGATCGCCCTCGCCGAGGGGTTCGACCTGGGGGACGGCCACGCCCTGGCGATCGTCGAGGTCGATCTCGACGCCGGGCGCGACACGTACCTGCTGGCCATGACCCGCGATGGGACCGGCTACCGGGAGGCCCACGAGGGCGACGGGGCCTGGCGCCGGCTGGCGGTGGCGATCGCCGAGGGCCGGACGGTCGGGGCGCTGCCACACCCGCCAGAGGCCGGGTCGGCCGCGGCGGCCCGTGCCCCCAGCGCCGCCCTGGTCTGCCGGCCGGCGTCGGCCCTGCGGGATCTCGTTCCCGGCGGGGCATCGAGCGTGGCCGGGCTGGCGGAGGGACCACTGGGCCGGGACCAATCGAACACGTCGATCGTCATCGGCGAGCACCTCCTGCTCAAGGCCTTCCGCCGTCTCGAGCCGGGCCTCAACCCCGACCTGGAGATGCTCGCCTACCTCTCCGAAGAGGCCGGCTTCGAGGCCGTTCCCCGGCTGGCCGGCTTCGTCGAGATGATCTCGCGGACCGGGTTGACGACCGTCGCGACGCTCGTCGAGTACCTCCCGGACGGCGAGGATGCCTACGAGTCCACGGCCGAGCGCCTGGCCGGCTGGTTGGCCGCCCCGGGCGCGGTGGCCCTTGAGTTCGCGACCGAGGAGCCGGCGCAGCTGGGTCGCCTCACCGCGGGCCTGCATGCGACGCTGGCGGCGGCGCGCGTGGAGGGCTTCGAGCCGCGGCCGGCGACCCGGGACGAGCTGCGGGCCTGGCGGCGGGTCGCGGGCGGACAGCTCGCCCGCGCCATCGACGCGGTCGACGGGCCGCTTCGGGACGAGCTCCGCGAGGCCGCCCCGCGGATCGTCGAGCGCTTCACGATCTACGAGGCGCTGGCGGCCCCACCGCTGCTCACCCGCATCCATGGCGACCTGCACCTTGGCCAGCTGCTGCGCCTGCCCGACGCCTGGGTCATCCTCGACTTCGAGGGCGAGCCGACCCGCCCGGTGGAGGACCGTCGGCAGCTCGGATCGCCGCTCAGGGACGTGGCCTCGATGCTCCGCTCGCTCGACCACGTGGGGCGGAGCGCAGTGCGCCGCGCCGCGGGCCTCCGCGACGCCGACGGAGGTGCCGGACCGGGTGCCGGGACCCACGAGCCCTCGGGCGCCGCACCCCATGTCGGGGCGCTCGACCCGGACGCCTGGCTGCGCCGGGCCCGCGAGCGCTTCCTGGGGGCCTACGCAGCCGGCCTCGTGGAGGGAGGTGCCCCCATCGAGCTCGACGAGGATCTGCTCCTGGCCTTCGAGCTCGAGAAGGAGTGCTACGAGTTCACCTACGCGGCAGCCTACCTGCCGGGCTGGATGTGGGCTCCGACCGAGGGGATGCGCGGCCTGCTCGAGGCCCTTGGAGCGACCCCTTGACGACGATCGACCGGGCCGCTGCGCTCCGGGCGGACGTCCTCGAGGAGCCGGCCTCGCTGACACGCCTGCTCGACGCGTGGGAGCGAGCGGACGGGCCGGCAGCGGCCCTCGACGCGCTCCTCGATGGACGCCGCCGGCCACCACTGCTCCTCGTCGGGATGGGCTCCTCGCGGTTCGCCGCGTTGACGATGGCGGCGCGGCTGAATGCCGCCGGTGGGTCGGCGCTCGTGGAGTGGGCGTCCACCCCGACACCGGCGCCGCCCGACCCGGATCGGATTGTCATCGTCATCTCGGCGTCCGGCCGGACCCCCGAGACGGTGGCCGCCGCCGAGCGCCACCGGGGGACGTCGCCGGTGATCGCCGTCACCGAGCGCCCGTCTTCGCCCCTGGCCGGCGCCTCGGACCTCGTCCTGCCGCTGCTCGCCGGCCCCGAGTCCGGTGGCGTGGCCTGCCGGACGCACCTCGCGACCCTGGCGACGCTCCTCCTGGTCGCCGGTCGCATCGGTCTCGATGGCGTGACGTCGTCTCGGCTGCGGCCGGCCGTCGACGCCCTCGAAGAGCTCATCGCCTCGACCTCGGCCTGGCTCGGCCCGACGGCGGACCTCCTCGACGGCGCGGCCACGCTGCAGGTCGTCGGCGATGCCGGGCGGCCTGGCGCGGCGGAGCAGGCGGCCCTGATGCTCCGCGAGGGGCCCCGCCTGCCCGCGACGGCCTGGGATGCCGGCGACTGGGCCCACGTCGGCATCTACACTGCGCTGCCCGGCGCCAGGATCGTGCTGCTCTCCGGGACCGCCTACGATCGCTCGATCGCCGGCGCGGTGCGGTCCCGGTCGGCCGAGGTCGTCGCGGTCGGCCCTCCGGTCGCGGGAGCCGCCGTCGTCATCCCGGTGCCGGGCGACGAGGACCCCCTGGTCCGGGCGCTCGTGGAGGTGACCGCGGCCGAGCTGCTGGCCGCCGAGCTCTGGGGGCGGGCCGAGGCCGATCCGGGCGACCCTGGCGCCGCCTAGACGGGCCACCGCGGCAGGTCAGCTCTCCGGGCGCCCCCTAGGCGATGCTCAGCACCCTGGCCAGGAGCGCACCGGCGCCCACGGCAAGGCCGAGGGTCGCGGCGCTCATGGTGATCGCGGCCCGGCGACCGAACTCGCCGGCGAGGGCCGCGAGCGTGGCCGCGCAGGGGATGGAGACACAGGTCACGACCGCGAAGACGAAGAGCTGGGCCGGGGACAGGAAGGCTCCTGGGGCCGCGGCGCTGGCGCCGTACTGGACGATGGCGAGGGCGACGAGCAGCTGCAGGGCCAGCTCCTTGCGCAGGAACGCGAAGGCGATGGCGACGCCGGCGATCGCCGGCAGACCCAGGAGGCCCATGGTGGCCGGCTCGATGAACGCGGCGAGGCCGGCCCAGAGGCCGCTCTCGTAGACCAGCCCGACGACGAACGAGCCGACGACCATGATCGGGGTCGCGACGATGACGAAGGAGCGGAACCGCCGCCACGCCTTGCGGGCCACGTTGGCCGGCACCGGCATCCGCAGCGGGGCCAGCTCGAGCACGAGAGCGGGCTGTCGTCCCGGGATGACCGCGTTCGCGGCGAGGCCGGCACCGACCGTGACCGCCAGCACCACCCCGAAGGCCGCGAAGGCGGCGCCGATGCCGGCCACGGGCGCCAGGGCGGCGATGACGACCGCCGAGCGCGCCGAGCACGGCGTGAGGGTCACCAGGAAGCCGCCCAGCAGGCGCTCCCGTCTCGTGGGGAGCACCCGCGTGCCGTAGATCGCCGGGACGTTGCAGCCGGCCGCGCTCAACAGTGGGATGGCGGCACGACCGGGCAGGCCAAGGACGTTGAAGACCCGGTCGAGCAGGACGGCGGCGCTGGTGAGGTAGCCGGAGTCCTCCAGGATCGCCAGGACCACGTAGAAGACGAGCACGTACGGGATCCCGACGGAGACCATCGCGAGCAGGCCGCCGTCGAGCGCCCAGAGGAGCGCCGAGGCGAGGGCCGGTAGCGGCACCAGGCTCGTGAAGACGGCCGTCAGGACGGGTGAGACGGTCGCGGCCCAGACCTCGCCGAGGAGCGCCGACAACCAGCCCCCGACGAAGACCATCGCCGCGAACGAGGCGACCGCCACGCCCAGGAACAGCGGCAGGCCGGGCCACGGAGCCGTGGCCAGGCGAGTCAGGGCCTCCCGGCGGGGCGGGCGGATGGCCCGCCGCCGCTCGATGCGCTCGACCCAGGCTTCGGCGACCCGCCAGCGCTCTGGCTCGAGCTCGTCGGCAGCGCGGATCGAGGCGGCCCCGCGGGGCGAGACGGTTCGGTCGGCGAGGAACGGCTCGAGGCCGGCCGCGTCGATGCTCGCCGCCCCCAACGAGTGGGCCAGCGCGAGATCGCCGGCGATCGAGGCCAGGCGAGCCTCCACGGACGGTGGGTACGGCGAGGCAGGCACCGTCGCCCGCGGGACGTCATCGCCGTCCCGGACAGCCCGGCGACGGGTCCCGAATCGGGCCGCGTCGTCGAGGACGCCCGGAACCCCGGCTCCGGTCCTGCCGACCGTCCGGTGTGCCGGGGCGAGGAGAAGCTGCGAGAGAGCGGCGAGGTCGGTCTCGATGCCGGCCTCGTCGGCCTCGTCAGCCAGGTTGGCGGCCACCACGAGGGGCAGGCCCAGGTCCCGGCAGGCGAGCGCGAGCGGCAGGTGGCGGACCAGGTCACCGGCGTCGGCCACCAGGACGATCGCGTCCGGCCGGGTCGCCAGCAGCTGCGTCCAGAACGGCTCGCCGCCGGCGGGCGTGTCGACCAGCGACCGGGTCCCGGGCAGGTCCACGAGCTCGAGCCGCCTCCCGCCGACCGCCAGCGGGACCCGCTCGGCGGCGACGGTCGTCCCCGGGGCGTTCACCGCCTCGACATAGCGCCCGCTCGCCCGCGACACGAAGGTGGACTTGCCCACGTTGGGACGACCGACGAACGCGATCGTGAGCGGTCGCTCGGTCGCGCCATCGTGGTGCGGGGAGGGCGGCCGGTGTCCGGGGTGGAGGGCGATCAACGGTCGCGCCTGGTCGGGGCCGGTGCCACGTGGATGGTCCGGGCGACCGACCGGGCGACCGCCACCCGGGCGCGCCCCACCGACACCACGAGCGGTCCTCCGAGCGGGGCTGCCGCGGCCACGTCGATCCGCGTCCCCGGCCGGAGGCCCTCGACGGCGAGCTCGTCGCGATGGACCGTCTCGATCCGGACGACGGTGGCCCCGGCCCCGACCGGAAGCTGGTCGAGCGGGCGCGACGCCGCAGCCTCGGGGAGAACGCCGCCGGTCGGGTCGCCCGTCGCCGACGTCGCATCGCCTGCCACCTCCGCCGCGGCCCCGCCACCGAGGTGAGCCTGGATCGCGCGGGCTGCGGCCCGGCCCTGGGCGATGCAGTCGGGGATCCCAACGCCCCGGTAGGCGGCGCCGGCCAGGGCGACGCCGGGCAGTCCGCCCAGCGCCTCGGTCGCCGCGGTGACGCGATCGAGGTGGCCGACGGTGTAGTGCGGCATCGACGCACGGAACCGCGACACGCGAGCGAGGACCGGCTCCCCGCGGATGCCCATCGTCACGGCGAGGTCCCGGCGGACGGCCGCCAGGACGTCCTCGTCGGGCAGGGCCAGGAGGCGCTCGCCCGATGAGCCGATGAAGGCCCGCAGGAGGACGTGGTCGTCCGGAGCGCGGCCGGCCCACTTGTTGGAGCTCCACGTGCAGGCGCTGATGGCGAGCGGCTCGCCGTCCGCCACCAGGAACCCGTGGCCGA
The DNA here is from genome assembly GCA_035458865.1 of Candidatus Limnocylindrales bacterium. GTDB lineage: Bacteria > Chloroflexota > Limnocylindria > Limnocylindrales > CSP1-4 > DATHYZ01. The sequence continues at coordinate 316 of DATHYZ010000097.1, read as the reverse complement.
CGAGGGGTCCGGGCAGCTGGTCGGCCCGGTAGGCCACGGTGACGACCCCGGTGGACCCGTGGGGGATCGAGCGGAGGTGGTCGGCGGCCGCGGGGGCCAGGTCCGAGAGCAGCTCGGCCGAGATGCCGGCCGGGGAGGCCAGGACGACCGCGTCCGCCTCCAGCCGGTCGCCGCCGGCGAACGTCACCGCGTACCGCGCGGCGGATCGCTCGATTCGGGCCACCCGGACGCCGGTCCGGACCTCGACCTGGGTCGAGCGCTCCAGCGACGCCGCGAGCGCGTCGGTCAGCTGGCCGACCCCGCCAGCCAGGGTGAC
>DATHYZ010000096.1:0-3288 GCA_035458865.1 Candidatus Limnocylindrales bacterium | reverse complement strand
GGCGACGGGTTGCGGAGCAGGACCACGAACTCCTCGCCACCGTACCGGGCCGGGATGTCCTCGCCGCGGACCGTCGTCGCGATGGCCCCGCCGACCGCCCGCAGGACCTCGTCGCCGACCGGATGGCCCAGCCGGTCGTTGAGCTTCTTGAAGTGGTCGATGTCGACCATGAGGACGCCGACGGCATCGCCCGACCGCCGCCGCCGGGCGAGCAGGCCGCAGAACTCGTCGAAGTACCGGCGGTTCGGCAGGCCGGTCAGGGCGTCGGTCGACGCGCGCGCCTCGGCGGCTCGCTGCGAATCGGCGCGTCCGAGCGCGAGGGACGCCTCCGTCGCCGCCTCGGCCAGCAGCCGTCGGGCCGCCGGGCTCCATTCCGCGGTCGCGCGCCGGGACAGGACCAGGGCGCCGACGACGGTGCCGTCGACGATCAGCGGCGACGCCAGGACGTGCCGGAGCCCGAAGGCCGCCCGGACGCGGGTCGCGATCCGGTCGGCGATCCGCTCCGCCTCGCCGGGGCCGATCGGTCGGCGGGAGCCTCGGTCGGCCTCGAGCGGATGGGCCTGGCCCGGGCCGGTGGTGGCGTCGGTCGCCAGTGCCGGCAGGGGGGCGTCCGCGACGACCGGCACCGCCATCCGGCCGACGACCGGGTCGGTCGCCTCGTCGTCGAGCGGAGCCACCAGGTCGGCGACCGGGAGCGTGGGCCGGGCGTCCGGGACGCCGGCGCGGGCGGCCACCAGGGTGGCCTCGAGGCGGGGAGGATCCTCGCGCCGACGGACGACCGCGACGTGGTCGGCCTCGGCTCCCACGGCGAGCTCGCCGGCGATCGCGGCGACGATCGCGTCCGGGGAGACGGACCGGGCGAGGCCGCGGAGCAGCCGGGCCGCGCTCTCCGCCTCGACCCGCCGTCGGGCCTCCAGCGCCGAGACACCGCGCCAGAGGACGGTCGCCGCGAAGACCACGACGACGAGCAGCCCGGCTGCCAGCCAGTCGAGCAGGTCGGTGGATCCCGAGACGAGACGGAGGACCAGGACCGCTGCCAGGATCGCGAGGGAGACGCCGAGGAGGCCGCTGGTCCGGCGGATCCACCGGACGTCGGGCTCGACCGGGCGATGGGTCGCTCGCTCGCTGTGGGCCACGTCGGGGGAAGCATGGACCGCCGAAGGGCGGCCCGTCCACCGGGCCTCGCCCGTACCTCTGGGTCATCCCCGGACCAGTACTTCCGTACCGGTCGGCCGGGCTACCGTGCGACGGACGCCACGCCCCTGGCGCGCTTCTCCGCGTAGAGGGCCGCGTCGGCGGCGGCGATCAGCTCGGTCCCCACCAGTCCGTCGGCCGGGTGGATGGCCGCACCGATCGAGATGCCGATGGGAACGGGGCCGCGCCCCTCCGCCTGGAAGGTCGACGACGCGAACGCGTCACGGATCCGACCGGCGACCGCGCGCGCCTCGTCGGGGCCGGCTCCGGGCAGGATGACCGCGAACTCGTCGCCGCCGTAGCGGGCCGGGACGTCGCTCACCCGAAGCGAGGCGCGGATGAGGTCCGCCGTCCAGACGAGCACCCGGTCCCCCAGGAGGTGGCCGAACGTGTCGTTGACGACCTTGAAGTCGTCCATGTCGAGCATCAGCAGCCCCACCGAGGCACGGCTCCGGCCGGCCCGCAGGATCTCCTCGCCCAGGCGCTCGTGGAAGGCGCGGTGGTTGAGGAACCCGGTGAGAGGATCGTGGTCGGCGGCCGCCCGGGCCGCCTCGTAGAGACGGGCGTTCTCCAGGGCCATGGCCGCCTCGCTCGACATCGCGAGCGCGAGGTCGACCGCCGAGCCGGTGGGACGGAACGCCGAGGCGAAGTAGAGCTCGGCCATCCCGATCGCCTCGCCCTTGGCCACGAGCGGCAGGAGATAGAGCGTCCGCAGGCCGAACTTGCGGAGGTAGGCGACCTCAGCCGGGTCGGCCCCGGGATCGTCGGCGTCGACCAGCAGCGGGAGCCGGGTCCGAAGCGCCTCGCGGGTGGCTGGGAACGCCTCGAGCGGGTACTCGTCGGCGACGGCGCCCGGCGCCTGGGGCGGCCAGTAGCCGGTCGTGAGGATCCGATCGCCGACCCGGTCGACATAGCTGACCGCGCACTCGTCGGCCCCGATCGCGTCGGAGAGGTGGCGGGCCATCAGGACGGAGACCTGTCGGGAGTCCAGGCTGCGGGAGAGGGCCGCGCTCATGTCGAGCAGGCGCCGGAGATCCGCGGTCAGCGCGGCGCTCCGCCCGAGGAGGCGGGTGGTCTCGACGGCCGTCGCGGCATGGTCCGCCAGGATCGTCAGCAGTCGCAGGTCGCCGGCCGAGAACTGGCGCAGCCCGAGCTTGCTGAGGGTGATGACCCCGATGGTCCGCTCGTCATGCCGCATCGGCACGACGAGCATCGACTCGTCGATCGCCTCGGTGCCCGCGATGGTCTGCCCGCGGGGATCGCCGTTCGCATCGTCGATCCGCAGGGGGACGCCATGCTGGGCGACCCAGCCGGTGAAGCCCTCGCCGATGCGGCAGCGGATGACGTCGAGATCGACGAAGTCGTACTCCCCCACCCGACCCTCGATGGCGATCGGGGCCAGCTCGTCGCCCTCGAGGACGTAGACGCGGGCGTTGTGGTACTCGACGATCCGGCCGATCTCCTCGACGATCGTCCGGCCGACTGCCTCGACCGTCGTCGCCCGGTTCATCCGCGCGGCGGCGGCCTGGAGGACCTCGAGGTGGGTGCTCTGCTCGCGCACCCGGCGCGTGGCGATGCGGCCGGCCAGCAGGACGAGCCCGACGATGGCCAGGGGCAGGGTCCAGATCCACTCCGGGTCGTAGTGGGGCAGCGTGCTGAGGGCCCAGGCTCCGGCGCCGGCCCCTGCGAGGACCGCCCCGGCGACGATCCATGGATCGGTGATCCAGCGAGCGGCCCGGACCGGACGCGACCGCGTCAGCTCGAGCCCGACTCGTCCGAGCCGAGCCCCGACGGCCATCTCTGGCCGCCGCTCGGCGACGGATCGTTCGGCCTGCACGCTCATGGGCGCATCGTGGCAGGGCGGCACGGCGGTGACGCTGACCCGAGGGTCCGGGTCGGATGGGACGGGGGTACGGTGGGGAGGGGGGGGAGACGACGTGTTGAGCCACGACTGGCCTCATGCGGCTCCGGCGCAAGGATCAGCGGCGGAACCGCGAGAACCTGGGCATCGCACGAGAGAGGTCGTCCCTCTGGAACACCAGAAACCAATCCGGGGCTGCCTCGTCGCCGGTAGGGCTAGATCCACCAAGGCGG
>DATHYZ010000095.1:0-5555 GCA_035458865.1 Candidatus Limnocylindrales bacterium | reverse complement strand
GGGCCGGCCGGCACGGCGGCGCTCGTCTGCCGCGGCGGCACGCCAGGCGACCGCCTCGTCACCGAGCTCGACCAGGCGGGCGCCGCACCGCTCAGCGGCGATCGTCTCGGCGGCGGCGGGCACGAGGATGTCGTAGTCGCGGATCCCGTCCGGATTGATCATCCCGTCGCCTCGGAGCATCAGCGCCGGCAGGTCCTGATCGGCGAGCTCGTGGACGAGGCGCCGGGCCAGGTCGCGGGGCAGGCTCGCGATGGCGACCCAGCGGTCACGGGACCCCGGCGGGACGCCGGCGTTGAGGCGGTACTGGTAGCCCTCGTCCGCGAGCGCCTTGACGAGGCGGATCTCACGACTCATGTCATGGCCTCGAGCCCACAGGGCCGAGCCGACGACGAGGACATCCGCACCCAGGCCGCCCACGAGCTCTGCCGACGCTCGGTTCACCCCGCCGTCGACGTGGACCTCGCCGCCGACCGCCGGGTCGCGAAGGTAGGCGCGCGCGGCCTGGATCTTGTCGCGAGCGACGTCGGCCATGAACGACTGGCCGCCGAAGCCCGGCTCGACGGTCATGACCATGACGACGTCGAGCAGCTCGCGATACGGCTCGAGCGCCGTCAGCGGCGTGCCCGGACGGAGCGCCAGCCCGGCCGCCCGACCCGCCTCGCGGATCCGCCGGAGCACGGGCTCGACGGGCTCGTCCACCTCGACGTGGATGGTGATGGAGTCGCACCCGGCGGCGAGGAACCCGTCGAGGTAGCGGCCTGGCTCGCTGATCATCAGGTGGGCGTCGAAGGGTGCATCCGTCCGCGGCCGGAGGGCCGCCACCGTTCGGGCCCCGAACGTGAGGTTCGGCACGAAGTGGCCGTCCATGACGTCGAGGTGGATCCGGTCGGCGCCGTTCTTGACGGCCCGACGGACCGCGTGGGCGAGGTTGCCCAGGTCCGCGTCGAGGATGCTGGCCGACAGCCGGGCCCGCCCTGGCGCCACGCCTACTCCCCCACCCCTGTCGACACCCGGCTGGCCGCCCGCTCTCCCCGGAGGGCCCGCAGGCTCTCCAGCTCGAGCTGCTCGCGGCGCCGGGCGACGGCTGCGGGAGCCGGGCGGGCCGCCTGCTCGGCCGCGAGCTGCCCGCAGGCGGCTCCGATCTCCTGGCCGCGGTTGCGTCGGATCGAGACCGGCACCGAGCTCGCCTCCAGCCGGTCGGCGAACCGCCGGATCGTCGCGTCGTCGCTGGCGACCCACGGCGTGTGGGCGACCGGGTTCATGGGGATCAGGTTGACGTGGGCGAGCCGGCCCTCGAGGAGCCGGGCAAGGGCGTCGGCATCGGCCGGCGTGTCGTTGATGCCCGCGATCAGCGTGACTTCGTAGCTCACCCTCCGGCCCGTCCGCTCGGCGTGCTCGGAGGCTGCGGCGACCACCTCGTCGACCGGCCAGCGCCGGTTCAGGGGGACGAGGACGTCGCGCAGCGGATCGCGCGCAGCGTGGAGCGAGATCGCCAGGGTGAAGCGCGGCTGGCGCTCGGTCAGGCGGCGGATGCCGGGCACCACGCCGGAGGTGGAGACGGTCACGTTGCGCGCCGCCAGGGCGAACCGGGCAGGATCGGCCAGGGCGTCGACGGCCTCGAGGACGGGGTCCAGGTTGAGCAACGGCTCGCCCATCCCCATGAAGACGACGTTCGTGAGGCGCTGGTCCTCTCCGGCGAGGCGACGTGCGGCCCAGCGAACCTGGTCGAGGATCTCGGCGGTCTCGAGGTCCCGCCCGAAGCCCAGCTCTCCCGTGGCGCAGAACGGGCAGCCGACGGCACAGCCCGCCTGGCTCGAGATGCAGACGGTCGCCCGAGAACGCCGGCCTGCGCGACCGGGGTAGCGCATGAGGACCGACTCGATCACGGCGCCTCCGGAGAGCCGATGGAGCGCCTTCGTCGTGAGACCCCGGTCGGAGTCGCGTGCCTCGGTCGCCGCGATGGTGTCGACACGGAACGATCCAGCGAGCTCATCGCGGAGGCCACGGGGCAGCGTCGTCAGGTCGTCGGCGCTCGCGGCACCGCCCCGCCAGACCGCGTCGAGCACCTGCCGGACGCGATAGGCGGGCTCGCCACGCGAGGTCATCCAGCCACCGAGCTCCCGGTCGGTCAGGCCGGCCAGCCCTGGGCGAGGGTCCCGCTCGGGCGGCATCGAGGGTCGCGCGGCCGCCGGTTCGGCGTCAGGGGCAGGCATGGCGGGATTGTCGCACGGGCCCGGGCCGCCGGCGTCCGCTTCGTTCGGCTCCGCTGGCCCCAAGCCTCCGCGACCTCAGGCGTTCTCACCCGCGACCAGACTGCGACCGCGGCCACGCCGGAAGGCCTCCCCGCTCATCGGCCGCCCGCCGGGTGGCTGGACCTCGTCCAGGCACAGCCGTCCGTCGACGGTGGCGAGGGCGAGCCCCCGGCCGTCGGCGACGATCTGCCCCGGGCGGTCCGTCGAGCGGGATGACGCGAGCGATGCGGCCAGGACGATGAGCCGGCTCCCGTCCAGGTCGATGAAGGTGCGCGGCCACGGGCGCAGTGCCCGGACCATCCGCTCGAGCTCTCGGGCCGGTCGGGACGGATCGAGCCGTCCATCGTCACGGGTCAGGGGTCGAGTGAGGGTGGCAGCATCCTCGACCTGGGGGGTCGCCCGACGCCGGCCTGCGATCCAGTCCGGCAGGACCTCCGTGAGCAGGTCGGCTCCGACCCGGGCAGCCTCGGCCTCGAGAGCCGGCGCCGTCGCGTCGCTGGCGAGCGGCCAGGACCGCGATGCCAGCACCGGACCGGTATCGAGACCCTCGTCCATGACCATGAGGCTGACGCCGGCCTGTGGATCACCCTCCAGGATCGTCGCCGCGACCGGCGTCGCGCCCCGGTGGCGGGGCAGCAGTGACGGGTGGGCGTTGAGGATGCCGAGCGGCGGCAGACGCAGGATCTCGGGCGGGACGATGCGGCCGTAGTCCGCCAGGACGCCAAGGTCGGCTCGCAGGGCCGCGATGGCGGCGATCGCCTCGGGGTCCCGGAGCCGGCTCGGCTGCAGGAGGGCCAGCCCGATGTCGCGCGCCCGTGCGCTCACGGGCGTGGGTCGAAGCGCGCCCGAACGCCCGGCCGGCCGATCCGGGGTGGAGACCACGGCGACCACCCTCACGTCCGGTCGGCCGACGAGCGCCTCCAGGATGGGGATCGCGAACGCCCCGGAGCCGAAGAAGACGACGCGGGTGGGTTCGCGCTGCGGGAGCACCTGGCCCGCCCGGGTCACGCCAGTGCGCCCGCGGCCTCCCGGACCTCGGCGTCCTCATCGTCGCCGGAGCCTACGGCGATCAGGTCGTCGAGGGAATCGAGGTAGTCGACGTACAGCTTCCCGTCAAGATGATCGAGCTCGTGCTGCAGCGCCCGGCCCAGGAGCCCGGAGCCGGCCAGCTTGATCTTGCGACCCTGGCGGTTCTGGGCCACGACCCAGATGCGCTCGCGCCGGGTCACGTAGGCGACGTACCCCGGGATGGACAGGCAGCCCTCGAGGTCGCGGTCGTCGCCGGACCCGCGGACGATCCGCGGGTTGACCAGCTCGTGGAGCTGGTCGCCGACCTCGATCACGCAGGCCGATACCGGCTCACCGAGCTGGGGCGCTGCCAGGCCGACCCCGGGCGCGTGCCGCATCGTGTCGGTCAGGTCGTCGAGCAACCCGTGGAGCCACTTGCCGAAGCTGTCGACCGGCTGGCCCTTGAGACGCAGCCTGGGGTCGCCGAGGAGGACGATGGGACGAACGCTCACGCGCCGAGTATAGGCGACCCCGGCCCGTCGTCCGCTTCGGCGGGATCCGACGTGCCGTCGACGCCCTCGGCCGCCGCGGCCTCCGGCGCCTCGCCCTCGGGCCTCCCGGCGTCGTCGGCGCCACCTGCGATCTGGGTCGCGTCCGGTGGAGCGCTGGCCGACCCGGCGGCGGTCCGCTCCCGACGCAGCTCCTCGGCGAGCGAACGGGATCGCTCGGCAAGGCGCTGGCCCACGTCCCCGGTCACCTCGGCGGCCCGCTGCGCCAGCGGGCCGGCCCGCTCGGCCGCCACGGCGGCCAGCTCGGCGGCCTTGGCCCCGACCTGCCGGACCGTCGGCGAAGCCTGGGTGGCCAGGTCGTCGATCATCCGCTGGAGCTGCCCGAGCCACTCAGCGCCCTGGCCGGCCGACGTCGTCGGGCCGGGCTCGCCGGCGGCGCCCGCGCTCGCCGACGCGGATGCGGCCCCGTCCGCTTCGTCCTTCGGGATCCGGTCCTCGTCCATGGCAGCACCTCCGCAGCGTCCATCACGACCCGTCGCCCGACCCCTGGCCCGGCGGTCGACTGCGCCGCAGCCTACAGCAGTGACTCCGGGTCCACGTCGATCGACCACGGCGCGCCGACGTCCCCGAGCAGATCGACCGGGTCGTCACCCCGCAGGATCAGGTTGTACCGCCAGCGACCACTCCGCCGGGCGACGTAGGCCGGGACCGGGCCCATGACGGCCACGACCCCTCCGGCCCGGCTCCGGAGGCGCTCGGCCATGGCGGCGGCTTCCCGCTCGGCGCCGGCCTGGTCGGGCAGGCCGACGGTCAGCTTGACGAGCCGTCCGTACGGCGGCGAGCCGAACCGTTGGCGCAGCGCGAGCTCGGCGTCGTAGAACGCCGAGGCGTCGCCGGTCACCACCGCCCGGATGGCCGGGTGGTCCGGCTGGTAGCTCTGGATGATCGCCCGCCCGGGCCGCTCCCCTCGCCCGGCGCGGCCGACCGCCTGGGCCAGGAGCTGGTAGGTCCGTTCCGCGGCTCGCTCGTCCGGCAGGTTCAGCGCCACGTCGGCCGACACGACACCGACCAGGACGACCTCCGGGACGTCGATCCCCTTGGCCACGAGGCTGGTCCCGACGAGGACGTCGATCCGGCCATCGCGCAGGTCGTCGAGCACGCGCTGGGCCATCCCGCGGCGCGCGACGACGTCGCGGTCGAGCCGTCCGACCCGCAGGCCCGGGAACCGGTCGCGGACCTCCCGCTCCACCCGCTCGGTGCCACCGCCGAGGTACCGGATCCGGGCCGACCCGCAGGCCGGGCAGCGGGACGCGAGCGGCGCCGCCACCCCACAGTGATGACAGCGCAGGGTGTAGCCGGCCTGGTGGAAGACGAGGGGCCGTCCGCACTCCGGGCAGGCCTGGACGTGACCGCAGTCGCGGCACAGGACCACCGACGCGCTCCCCCGCCGGTTGATGACGAGGATCGCCCGATCGCCGCCGTCGGGATCGAGCGCACCGAGCGCCTCGACCAGGGTCGCCGACAGGAGCCCCCGGTTGCCGCTGGCCAGCTCGGCACGGAGATCCACGACCTCGATCGTGGGCGGGCGACCCACCGGCCGCTCCGGGAGGGCCACCCGCCGAACCCGGCCCGTCCGGGATCGACCGACGGTCTCGACCGACGGCGTGGCACTCCCGAGGACCACCGGGGCACCTGCCAGCCGCCCGAGCTCGACGGCCACGTCACGGGCCTGCAGGCGGGGTGTGCGATCGCTCTTGTACGCAGGCTCGTGTTCCTCGTCGACGAT
>DATHYZ010000094.1:0-3241 GCA_035458865.1 Candidatus Limnocylindrales bacterium | reverse complement strand
AGGGTCTGCCCGCCCCCGACGTCCTGGTTGATCAGGCCGACCTCGCCAGGAGCGATCTCGGCGAACGGCGCGTAGAAGCGGGCGTTCGACGGCCAGAACGAGCCGAACTCGCGCTTCCAGGTCGTGATGACCTCCTGGGGGGTCGGCGAGGCGCCCTCGAACCGGATCCGGTAGGTCTTCTGCCACAGCTGACCGAACCCCTGGAGGGGCCCGGAGAGCCGCTTGCCGGAGACGTTCAGGTTGATGGCCGACGACGGGACCTCGCCCATCTTCAGGCGGTCGACCGGCTTGGCCCAGGTCGTGCCCGGATCGCGCGTCGCTGCGGTCGTGGCGCCCTCCGGCGCGGGTGCCGGCTCGGTGGGGCTCGCCGGGGCCGGATCGACGGTCGCCTCGGTCCCGCCGGTGCCGGTGTCCTGCGTCGTCATGGCTCGCCTCCTACGCCGTCGCCGCCAGCGCGGCGTCGGCCGTGTCGTGGATCGCGATCGCCTCGTCGAGGCGGGTGAGCGAGAGGATCTGGCAGTAGTGCTCGGACAGGCCGGCGGCGAGGAGTCGCTGGCCGGCCCGCTGGGTCCGAACGAGCATCGTCACGAGCAGCCCGATCCCGCCACTGTTCATGTACTCCATGCCCGAGAAGTCGAGCACGAGGGAGCGGGCTCCACCGTCCGTCGCCGTGGCGTAGGCCTCGCTGAAGGCAGCGTCGCTGGCCGCCGTCACGTCGCCGGCGATATGGAGGATCGCCGCGTCGCCCCGCGATTCGACCTGCACTGTCGTCGCCGTCATCGCTCCCCTCCTGGTACGTCACCCACGATCGTCATGAAGTCGGACAGCCGGGTGATCCGGAAGATCTCCCGGTAGTGATCGGACAGGCCGGTGGCCCGGACCGTCCGACCGTCGCGCCGCGCCTCGGCGAGGAGCCGGACGACGAGGGCGATGCCGGTGCTGTTGATGTAGGCGACGTCGGCGAAGTCGAGGTCGAGGGCCGTCGCGCCCGCGGCCGTGGCCTCGCGATACGCCTTCGCGAGGGCCGCGTCGCCATCCCGGTCGACGCGCCCGGCCAGGACGATCCGTCCGGTCTCCGAGCCGGCCTCGACCCTGGTCGTCAGTGGTGTCACCAGGCCCTCCATCAGGACCCTCCCTTCAGGTGGAGGGTCAGGACGACCGCCTGACCCTCGTCGGTCTGTTCGACGCCGAGCTCGTCGACCATCTGCTCGATCAGGAAGAGGCCCCAGCCGCGCGGCGTCTGCTCGCCGGCGAGCTTGGCCTCGAGATCCGGGACCTCGGAGGTCCCGAGGGGGATCGCGCCGCTCAGGCCCAGGTCGGCGATCCGGACCCGGAGCGACTCGTCGGTCGCCGTCACGTGGACGCGGATCGGGACGTCGGGCCGGCCCTGGCTGCCGTGCTCGATGGCGTTCATCGCGGCCTCGGAGACCGCGGTCTTGAGACGCTCCAGGCGATCCGCTGGCAGCCCGAGCGAGGCCACGGCCTCGGCGACCCGGTCCATGGCGAGCCGCTCGTTGCCGATGGCGCCGGGGATCTCCAGGTCGAGGAGCGAGCGCTCGCCCCGCCCTGCCGTTTCGCCTGCGGTGGCCGCGTCGGCCTCCTCCGCCCCGGCGACCTCGTCGACGTCGGTGAAGCCGGTGCCGCCCGACCGCCGCAGGGCGACGAGCGTCAGATCGTCCTCCTGCTCCCAGCCCGACCCGGTGAAGGCCTGGAGCCCGTCGAGCAGGTGGTCCACGAGGTCGCTGCCCGTGTCCCCGTCGAACGCGCCGTACGCGTCCCGGAGCTGCGGGAACCCGTACATCTCGCCATCGGGCGAGTGCGCCTCCACGAAGCCGTCCGAGTAGAGGAGCAGGCCCTGGCCGGCCTCGACGACGGCCTCGGCCTCCTCGTAGGCCATCCCCGGCAGGAGGCCCAGCGGCATGCCCGTCGCCCGCAGCTCGTCGACCGAGCCTCCTGACCGCCGATACGGGAGGTTGTGGCCGGCGTTGGCGAAGACGAACCGACCCGTCGACGGCTCCAGGACCCCGTAGAGGCAGGTCACGAACATGTTCGCCGGCATCTCCTCGCAGAGGATGTGGTTCGCGCGGGCTAGGACGGCGCCCGGCTCGATCAGCCGCGGCGCCTCCGCCCGCAGGACCGAGTGGGTCCGGGCCATGACCAGGGCCGCCGGGACGCCCTTGTCGGTCACGTCGCCGACGACGACGCCGATCCGCCCGTCGGGCAGCTCGATGAAGTCATAGAAGTCGCCGCCGACGGCGCGGGCCGGGCCGTAGTAGGCCGCGACCTGCCAGTCGGCAAGGTCCGGCAGGCTCCGGGGCAGGAACTGCTGCTGGATGAGGGTGGCGACCTGGAGCTCCTGCTCGAGCCGCTCGCGGGCGGCGACCTCGGTCGCCTGCTCGCGGACCAGCTGGGCGACCCGGATCGCCGGGGCCGTGCGGGCCGCCAGGGACGCCAGCAGTCGTCGGTCGTCGGTCGAGTAGTCCTGCTCGGAGAGCCGCTCGCCGAGGTAGAGCGCCCCGACCAGCTCGCCCTGGGCCACGAGCGGCACGATGACGGCGATGCCCTGGGCACGGAGCGCTTCCAGGGCGGGCGAGTCCAGCGTGGCCCGGTCGACGTCGATGACGCCGTCCGTGGACTGGAGCAGCGCGAGCAGCGGGTCGTCCGGGGCGATCTCGACCGGACCGATGCCGGTGGACCCTGCCGGCGCCCCCGGCTCAGCGGGGACGCCGTCGGCCTGGGCCTCGCCCGCCGAGGCTCCCTCGTCGGGTTCGCTGGGGGCGTCGGGCTCCGGGGCGGATCGACCGCCGAGTCCGACCGTGCGGCGCAGCGACTGGATGAACGTCATGGCCGGAGGTTCCACCCTCTGCGTCCGGGAAGCGTTACGGGCCCGGGCGACTTCACGATCGCTCCCGCAGCCAGAGGCCGGCACGGGTCGGTCGGACCGCGGCATCGACGGTGGCGAGGACGTCGGCGGAGATGGTCGAGAGGTCGACCTCGTCGCGCAGACGCTCTGAGTAGGCGGCGAGGAGCCGCTCCCCGTCGTACCGGCTCCGGTCGAACCGTCGGTCGACCGCTCGCTGGACCCTCGTCCGGACCGGGTTGAAGAGAGCCGCCACCACCAGGGTGGAGCCCGCGATGACGAGGGTGTTGCCACCGGTGATCGGCTCCAGGACCGCCTGGAGCCCGAGGACGAGGACCGCGAAGGTCCCGACGAGCAGCCCGGTCACGATCGCCCAGCCGA
>DATHYZ010000093.1:0-6276 GCA_035458865.1 Candidatus Limnocylindrales bacterium | reverse complement strand
GGCGCTTCATCCTGGGCGCGGTCCCGGTCAACGTACTCTTCACGGTGCTGCTGCCACGGGTCGACCTGGCGGTCCTGGGCCTTGGCCTGGGGCTGGCCGTGATCGCGGCCGGGGTCTACCTGGCGGCTCGTCGAGCGGCACCCACCTTGGCGGAGGATCGCCTGCGGCCCTGGGCTCCCGCGGCCGGTGCGGCGAGCGGCATCCTGGGCGGCCTCTACGGCATGGGGGGCCCGGTGGGCGTGCTCTTCTTCGCCAGAGCCGAGGGCGACCCGACCCGGTTCCGTGCCCTGATCACATCCATCTTCGCGGTCACGGGGACGATCCGGCTCGCCGTGCTGGCCCTGGAAGGCTCCTACACGCCCGAACGGCTCGGCTGGGCCGTGGCGAGCCTCCCGGCCATAGCCCTGGGCCTGGCCGTGGGGTACCGGGTCCACGACCGCGTCACGCCGGTGCGGTTCAGGCTGGCGCTCGGGGTGATCGTGACGCTTGCCGGTCTCGTCGGCCTCGTGCGCGCCCTGACCGGCTGACGCACCGCGCCGGATCCGGCTTGGGCGGCCTAGCTGCGGCCGCGCAGCCTCGAGAGGAGACCGCCCCGCTGCCCGTCCGCGCCGGCCGCCACGGGGCCGCCGCCGTCCCCGAGCACGCGGGCCGATAGCGCGCGGAGGGCCTCAGCGGGGACCGACGAAGGGGCACCGACGACCACCGGCACGCCTTCGTTGACGGCCTTGAGATAGAGGACCTGGTCGTAGGGAAGCTGCAGCTCGATCTTGCTGCCCAGGGCCCCCTCGACGTCACGGACCCGGAGCAGCTGCCGGGCGAAGAGGTCGTTGAGGACGAACGTCGTCGAACCAGGGAGCGCACCCGTTTCGCCGAGGTGGTCGAGGAGGCTGTGCATGGCCCGCAGGGCCGCCATCTCCGGCACGATCGGCAGGACGACCTCGTCGGCGGACTGGAGAGCCACCCGGGTGCGCTCGTCGAGCGTCGCCCCGGCGTCGATGACGATCGACCCGAAGGTCCCGCGGATCGTCTCGAGGATCCGGCCCACATGCTCCGGCTCGATCAGGTCGGCCTCGCCGGGGCCGGCAGGAGCGGCGAGCACGTGCAGGCCGCTGTCGTGGCGCGTGGTGTAGGTCCTGAGGAGCTCGGCCTCCGCCATGGCCGACTCGTCTCGGACGAGATCGCCGATGGTCTGCCGGGGCCGGACGTCGAGGTGGGTGGCGACCTGTCCGAACCGAAGGTCGAGGTCCACGATGACGACGTCGTCGGGGTGGTCGACCGCGCGAGCCGAGGCGATGTTCGTGGCGATGGTGGTGGTCCCGACGCCACCCTTCGGGCTGAAGACCGCGACGACCTGTCGGCGCGCCGGACTGCCGGCGGCGGCGGCCAGCGTGGTGGGGGGCATGGCGGTGGAGCGCTGGAAGCGCAGGATGAGCGCCTCGACCCGGGCCTCGACCTCGCGGGCATCGAACGGCCGCTGCAAGACGTCGTCGGCGCCGGCCTCGAGTAGCGCGATGCGCTCCTCGACGTCATCGCCCGAGGCGACGCAGAGCACCGGGATGCGGCCAAGCGCGGGCGTCGAGCGGATCTCGCGGCAGAGCTCGGTCGCGACCTCGACCGCATCCAGCGCGTCGATGACCACGAGCTTGTGGTCGGACGCCTGGGCGAAGGCGTCGGCGGCCGGCACGGCTGTCACCGTGTGGCCCTGGGCCTTGAGCGGATCGCCGATGGCGGCGATCGACCCCGGGTCGGTCGATGCGAGCAGGACGGTGCTTGGTGGCACGAGGAAGCCCCCGATGTCGTTGGCAGGGTGCACAGGATACATCCACGTCCGCCGGCACTCGTCGGATCACGTCCAGGGGCGCTCGCCCAAGGGTGGATGGCGCCGCGTGGTACACTCCCGGCCGTCCTTTCGGCTCCGCCGTGCGATCTGCGAGCGGGGCGATCCCCATAGGAAGGAGCATGCGCAGTGCGCCGCTATGAGTTGATGCTGGTCCTTCGGCCGGATGCGCCGGATGACCGCACCCAGGCCGTCATCGAGCGAGCCACCCGACACGTGGTCGCCTCCGGCGGCCAGATGGTCAAGGTGGCTCCCTGGGGCCGCCGCCGTCTCGCGTACCCCATCGAGCGGTACCGTGAAGGTTCGTACCACATCCTCGTCTTCGAGGCGCCGGCCGAGTCGATCGACGAGCTCGAGCGTGGCCTCAACATCACCGAAGAGGTCCTCCGCTACCTCGTGGTCCGGATCGAGCGCCCGGCTCGGCCGCCGCGCCGCGAGGGCTCGGCCGACTCGGACGAGTCCCCGGACGAGGAGGAGGACGGTGACGCCACCGCCTTGTCCGACGAGGACGAGGAGGAGGACGACGGCGAGCGGATCGACGAGTCGGAGAGCGAAGCCGCTCCGAACGCCGTCGACTGACCCGGGATCGCAAGAGAGGAGCCCGACATGTCGCTCAACAAGGCGATGATCATCGGCAACCTGGGCCGCGACCCCGAGATGCGCTACACCCCGAACGGCCAGGCGGTGACCCAGTTCACCGTCGCGGTCAACCGGAACTACCGGGACCAGAGCGGGGAGTGGCAGGAGGAGACCGAGTGGTTCCGCGTCGTGGCCTGGGGGCCGCTCGCGGAGCGCACGGCCGAGTACCTGCGGAAGGGTCGCAAGGTCTACGTGGAGGGCCGCCTCCAGACCCGCCAGTGGGAGGACCAGAGCGGCAACAAGCGGTACACGACCGAGCTCGTCGCGAACACCGTCACGCCGCTGGACCCGCGGCCGCGTGACGACGGGGATCCGGGCTTCCAGCCAGCCCCGGGCGAGACTCCCTCCGGCGGCGAGCGTGGGGCGTCCAGCCCGCCCTCGGCCGAAGAGAGCGACCTCGACGACCTGCCCTTCTGAGCACTGCGACGCATCGGCCCTGATCGGGCCGGGCATGGAGAAGAGACCGAACGATGGCACCCAAGAAGAAGCGTGACGACTACTACCGCGATCGCCGCCGCCGCAAGGTGTGCGCGTTCTGCTCGGACAAGAGCCCGGGCATCGACTACAAGGAGGTCAACCGCCTCCGCCGGTACCTGTCGGAGCGGGCCAAGATCGAGCCGCGCCGGAAGACCGGCACGTGTGCGCAGCACCAGCGCGAGCTGACCGTGGCGCTCAAGCGCGCCCGCCACGTGGCCCTGCTGCCGTACTCGCCCCAGCACCTCAGGCCCTGATCGCGGGCGCCGGCCGTCGCTGACGTGGCCATCGCCCTGATCATGGTCGCCGGTGGGGCGGCGGCCGGCCTGTTCGGCTCCCTGCTCGGGCTGGGGGGCGGCATCCTCATCGTGCCGCTCCTGACGCTCGGGTTCGACATACCCCTGCGCGA
Source organism: Candidatus Limnocylindrales bacterium (assembly GCA_035458865.1). Taxonomy (GTDB): domain Bacteria; phylum Chloroflexota; class Limnocylindria; order Limnocylindrales; family CSP1-4; genus DATHYZ01. Next base: position 2,917 of record DATHYZ010000093.1, on the reverse strand, counting down.
GGCCGTGGGGGTGAGCCTCGTCTGCGTGATCATGACCAGCAGCGCCTCGGCCGGGGTCTACCTCGAGCGCCACGTCGCGAACCTTCGCCTCGGTATGACGCTCGAGCTATTCACGGCCGCCGGAGCCCTGATCGGCGGCCTCGTGGCGTTCTCGCTCGACGAACGTTGGGTCGCAGCGCTGTTCGCGCTGCTCCTTGTCTACACCGGGGTGTCGATGCTTCGCCGGGGGAAGCCGGCGCCCCCGCTGCCGAGCCGGGCCGACGGTGCTGACGACGGGCCGTCGACCTTCACGGAGCGGCTGTCCGGGCCGGACTACCGCGTACACCGCCTTGGCATCGGGGCGTTCGGCAGCGTGGGCGCCGGCGTGGTCTCGGCGCTGCTGGGCATCGGCGGCGGCGTCGTCAAGGTCCCGCTGATGCATCTCGGCCTCGGGGTGCCGCTCCGGGTCGCGACCGCCACCAGCAACCTGATGATCGGGATCACCGCGGCAGCTGGCGCGATCATCTACCTGGCGCGCGGCGGCATCGACCCCTACGTCGCCGGCCCGACGGCGGTCGGGGTGTTCATCGGCGCTTCCGTGGGCTCGCGGATCGCCCACCGGATCGACCTGCGGGTCCTCCGGGTCCTGTTCGTCGTCGTCCTGGCCTACACCGCATTCCAGCTGTTCCGGAGGGCCCTGGGCCTGTGAGGGATCTCGAGGTCCGCCTGGGCCGCATCCTCTCCGTCGGGACCTGGGTCGGCGTCGCCGCCCTGGGCGTCGGTGTGATCCTGATGATGGCCTCGGGAGTGTCTCCGCTTGAGCCGGCCTTCCCGTCCCTGGACCCGGGCGCGATCCTCCCCGGCATCCTCGGCCTGGAGGCGTCCGCCTGGCTCTGGGTCGGCCTCATCGTCGTCATCGCGACGCCGATCCTGCGGGTCGTCGCGGCCCTGCTGGGCTTCGCCTCCCGGGGTGAGCGCGACATGGTGGCCGTCTCGGCCGCGATCCTGCTGGTGGTCGCGATCGGGGTCCTCATCGGGCGGGGCAGCGCCTGATGGCCCTCGACGTCGTCCTGCTGCTGTTCGCGTTCATCGTCATCCTCATCGGCGCCGAGCTGTTCACCAACGGCATCGAGTGGTTCGGCCGCAAGCTGGAGCTCGCCGAGGGCGCCGTCGGCTCGGTCCTCGCAGCGGTCGGCACCGCGCTCCCCGAGACGATGATCCCGGTCATCGCCATCCTGTTCAGCGGGACGGCGTCGGCCGAGGAGGTGGGCGTCGGAGCCATCCTCGGGGCCCCGTTCATGCTGGCGACCCTTGCCATGTTCGTCACCGGGGCGGCCGTCCTCGCGGTGGCCCGGCGGCGACCCGAGGGCGACGTCATGCGGGTCGACACGAAGGTCCTTGGCTATGACGTCCGGACGTTCGCCATCGCCTACGCCCTGGCCATCGGGGCCGCGTTCCTGCCGCCAGACCTGGCTCCAGCGCGCTGGGCCGCCGCCGCAATCCTCCTGGGCATCTATGCCTGGTACGTGAAGGCGCACTTCGACGCCGATCCGACCATGCACGAGGATGAGCTGGCCCCGCTGCGCTTCCACCGCGCCGATCGGCGAGGCCACCGGGTGGATCCGGCGGTTCCGCGCCTGCGGATCGTGGGCGTTCAGGTCATCGTGGCGTTGGCCTTCATCATCGGCGGGGCCTACGCGTTCGTCGGGTCGATCGAACGGCTGGCCGACGAGCTGGGTGTGGCCCAGGCGTTGCTGGCCCTCGTGATCGCACCGATCGCGACCGAGCTGCCCGAGAAGTTCAACAGCGTCATCTGGGTCCGCCAGGGCAAGGACACCCTGGCGATGGGCAACATCACCGGCGCGATGGTCTTCCAGAGCACGATCCCGACGGTCATCGCCCTCGTCTTCGCGGGATCTGCCTGGGCCGTGACGGAGGACTCCTGGCTTGCCTTCCTCTCGGCCGGGATCGCCCTGATCTCGGCCGCGGTCATCTTCATGCCCATGGCCCGCTCCGGCCGGCTGACCGGGCGCCGGCTGCTCGTCGGAGGCGTCTTCTACACCGGGTATCTGGGTGTTGTCCTGGCCCAGCTCTTCGGCCTGATCGGATAGGGTCCGGCCGGACCTCGCGTCGTGACGCCCGGCCGTCCGGATGGGCCCGGCGTCGCTGCTTTGCTGGAGCCGCGTCCAGCGTGCCGTGGGTCGCGCTGCGCCGCCACGAGGAGCCACCGATGCTGACCGAGAAGCCGGCCGAGTCCGCCGCTCCGGCCCCCAAGGGCCCGGGGTCCCCGGACCTCGACAGCCTGATCTGCTACTTCGAGGGCGGCTTCGTCCCGATGCGGGATGCCCGAGTCAGCATCATGACCCATGCGTTCCTCTACGGGACCGCGGTCTTCGAGGGCATCCGGGCGTACTGGAACCCGGAGCAGGGTCGGCTGTACGGCCTGTTCCTGCGAGAGCACATGGAGCGCATCAGCCGCTCGAGTCGGATCCTGCTCATGGAGCCGATCCCCCCCGTTGACGAGCTCGTCGGGCTCGTCATGGAGACCGTGCGCCGGAACGGCTTCCGCGAGGACGCGTACGTCCGCCCGTCGGTCTACAAGAGCACCCGCACGATCGGCGTCCGGCTGCACCACCTCGAGCACGACCTCTCCATCGTCGCCATCCCCTTCGGCAACTACATCGACGTGGAGCACGGGGTCCGGCTGATGACCTCGTCCTGGCGACGCAACGCCGACGAGGCCCTGCCGGCACGCGGCAAGATCGTGGGCGGCTACGTGAACATGGCCTTCCAGAAGTCGGAGGCTGAGCTGAACGGCTTCGACGAGGCGCTCGTCCTGACGCCGGACGGCCATGCCTCGGAGGCCTCGGCGGAGAACCTCTTCGTCGTCCGCGACGGGGTGATCCTCACGCCCCCGGTGTCCGACGACATCCTCGAG
>DATHYZ010000092.1:0-10910 GCA_035458865.1 Candidatus Limnocylindrales bacterium | reverse complement strand
GGGTCTTCCAGGCCGGCTACCTGGCGTGGCCAGCGAAGCGGCGCTGGTCCAACCTCAACTACGGCCGGGTGCTCGGGGTCTCGCCCGACGACCCGGCCGTCCGCCGGCTGGCGCTCGATGCCTACCGGACCTACGGGCGCTACATCGTCGAACTGATGCGCCTCCCGTCGCGCCCCCTCGACGAGGTCGCCGACCTCGTGGTCGAGGACACCGTCGAGGGGCTGAAGACCGAGTGGGGGGCGAAGGGGACCGGGCTCATCCTCACCGTGCCCCACATCGGGAACAACGAGGCGCTCGCCGCCGGCCTGGCCCACCATGGCCTGCCGCTCAGCGGCCTCGCCGATGACTCCTCGTTCCCCGAGCTCCTGGAGCACCTGACCCGCCAGCGCCAGGCGATGGGTGTCCGGACCATCTACTGGAAGAACATCCGGGAGATCTTCACGGTCCTCAAGCGGGGGGAGATCCTGGCCCTGCTCGTCGATTGGGGCTACCGCCCGGACGGCATCCCGGTGCGCCTCTTCGGACAGTGGACGACGCTCCCCGCGGGTCCCGCGACGCTGGCGGCGAAGACCGGCGTGCCGATCCTGCCGGCCTCAACGTATCGCCTGTCGAACGGCCGCTACCGCCTGGAGACAGGGTCGTTCATCACCGTCCCGTCGAGCGATCCGGCGGCCATCCAAGCCGCCACCCAGCAGGTGGCCGACGCGATGGAGCGCGCCATCGCGGACGCGCCCGAGCAGTGGTACAGCTTCAAGCCCATGTGGCCGGAGACGGCCGCTGAAGCCGCGGTGCTCGAGGCGCGAGCAGCGGAGATGCAGGCCGGCATCCCGGGAACCACGGCTTGAGCCAGACCTCGACGACCACCCACGCCGATCCGGGGACCTCGGCGATCCGCGGGACGGCCTGGCAGCGCCTGAGGGCCCGCGTCGTCGCGGCGGTGGCCTGGGCCATCTGCCGGCTGCCCGAGCGGCCCCTGCTGGCCATCGCCGACGCCGCCGGGTCCGTCGCCTACCGGGTCAGCCCGGCACGGCGCCGGCTGGCCCGGGCCAACCTCCATCGGGTCGCCGCCTGGATGGCCGACCAGGGGATGGGCTCCGAGGAGGTCCGTGAAGCGGCGATCGACCCGCGGGCCCTCGAGCGGCTCGTCCGGTCGGCGTTCCAGCATCACGCCCGGTACGTGCTCGAGCTCGTGCGCGCCCCGGTCATGACCGATGCCTACGTCCGGGCGCGGGTCACCGTGGCGGCGCCCGAGGTCCTCGCCGAGGCCCTCGCCGCCGAGCCGGTCATGGTGATCGGCATGCACCTCGGGGCCATCGAGCTGCCCGGCTTCTACGCCTGGGGCGTCGGCCGCCGCCGCGGGGTCGCGCCCATGGAGACCGTCATGGACCCCGAGCTACAGCGCTGGTACGCCGGGATCCGCGGGGGGCTCGGCCTCCGGATCGTGGGGCTCCAAGAGGCGCGACGGGAGCTCGTGGCGGCGCTCCGGAGCGGCTACCTGGTGGGGATCGTGGCGGACCGCGACATCACCGGCGGCGGCGCCGAGGTCGACCTGTTCGGGCATCCCGCGCGGCTCCCCCTGGGACCCGCCCTCCTGCTCCTGGAGGCGCCGGCGCCGGCCTACCTGGCCACGGTCCGGCGAACCGGCCAGGGCCGCTACATCGGCCACGTCGAGGCCCTCCCGGCGCCGCCGGCGGACGGGTCGCGCCGGGCCCGGGCGACGGCGTTCCTGCAGTCGGAGGCGCGGGCCTTCGAGCGGGCGGTCGTCCAGGCGCCGGAGCAGTGGCACGCCGTCTTCCACCCCATCTGGCCCGACCTGGACGGTCCGGCCCAGCCGACGCAGCGCACCGAGACGCAGGAGGAGCCAGCGTGATCGAGCGGGCAGGCACCGCCGACCTTCACATCCACTCGCTCGCCTCGGACGGCCTGAGCGGCGTCGGCGAGATCCTGGACCATGTCCAGGAGCGGACCGACCTGGATGTCATCGCCATCACCGACCACGAGCGGATCGACGCGGCCCTGGCCGCCCGGTCGATGGCCGAGGCGCGCGGTCTGCGCGTCCAGGTCGTGATCGGCGAGGAGGTGACCACCCGCGGCGGCCACCTGCTGGCGCTGTTCGTGGAGGCTCCGGTGCGGCCCCTGCGCTCACTGCGGGACACGATCGCGGCGGTCCACGACCAGGGGGGCCTGGCGATCCCAGCCCACCCGCTCGTGCCCTTCCCGCTGTGTGCCCAGGGCCGGGCCCTGCGGCGCCTGCTCGCCGACGACGACCCGCGGTACCACTTCGACGCGGTCGAGGTCTTCAACCCCACGACGATCGGACGCCCGGGCCATCCGAGGGCCCTCGCCTTCGCGGCCGAGTACGGCCTGCCGGTCATCGGCAACTCGGATGCCCACGTCGCCGAGCAGATCGGGGTTGGCTGGACGAGCTTCCCGGGCCGCGATCCCGAGGACCTGCGGGCAGCGATCCTGGCGGGTCGGACCGCCTGGCACGGGAGCTTCCATGGCCATGCGTCGATGGTCGCCACCTTCGGCCGCCAGCTCCGCAAGTACGGGCGTGACGCCCGCGACGAGGTTCGCGGCCGGGTCCGGCGCGACGGGACGGGTCGTCACCTGGGATACCCGGGTGGCGACCGGCGTCCGGCGCGGTACGATGCCGGCCAGGATCCGCGGCACGGCGGCGATCCCGACGTGGAGCGACGATGAAGATCGGCCTGGTCTCGCCGTACGTCTACCCGCTCCCCGGGGGCGTGACCCAGCACGTTCGCTACCTGTACGACAACCTCCGCCTCCGCGGCCATGACGTCCGGATCATCACCAGCAGCCACGGCCTCCAGCGCTCGTCCGAGGGAGACGTCATCCGGATCGGGAAGGGCTTCTCCGTGCCGGCCAACGGCTCGATGGGCACGCTGACCGTCTCGCTCCGGTACGCGTCGCTGGTCCGCGAGGTCCTGGACCTGGAGCGGTTCGACGTCCTCCACTTCCATGAGCCGCTCGTGCCGTTCCTCTCGCCCCTCGTGCTGCGCGAGTCGCGCAGCGTGAACGTGGCCACCTTCCATGCGTACGCCGGCTACTCGGCCCCGTATGAGCTGGGCTCGCGCGCCCTTGGTGGCTACATCCGGCGGCTCCACGGGCGGATCGCCGTGAGCGCGGCGGCCCGCCACTTCATCGACCGCTACTTCCCCGGTGACTACAAGGTCATCCCGAACGGCGTGGACGTCGATCGCTTCGAGCGGGCCGTCCCGATCGCCCGCTGGCAGGACGGCATCCCCAACCTCCTGTTCGTCGGTCGCTTCGAGCCACGCAAGGGCCTCCTGGAGCTCCTCAAGGCCTTCAGGGCGGTGCGCCGCAACGGGTACCGGGCCCGCCTCCTCGTCGTCGGCTCTGGGCCACTGGAACGCGAGGCGCGGCGCTACGTGGCCACTCGCCGCCTGGGGGAGGTCGAGTTCCTGGGTCGGGTCTCGGACGAGGAGAAGGCCGCGCTCTACCGGACCGCCGACATCTACGTCTCGCCAGCGACGGGCCGCGAATCGTTCGGCATCGTCCTCCTCGAGGCCATGGCCGCCGGCACGGCCATCGTCTGCTCGGACATCCACGGCTACAAGGGCGTCGTCCGGCGCGGGGAGCAGGCCCTCCTCGTCCCGCCCCGCGACACCCAGGCGCTCGCCGGGGCGCTCGGGCGGCTCCTCGACGACCCGGGGCTCCGCGAGCGCATGGCCCGATCAGGAAGCGAGCGGGTGAGGGAGTTCAGCTGGGAGCGCGTCACCGAGAAGGTCGACGAGTACTACGGCTTCGTCATCCGGCGCGCCGCAGCCAGCGGCCCCCTCCCGTCGCACTTCAGCGCCCCGATCCCGCTGTCGCCCCGCGTGGCCCCCGTCGCGCGCGAGCCGGAGGTCGCCCCGGCCGGCTGACGACCGGCGCCGGGCTCGTGTCCGCCGCAGGCGCGGCACGAGGCGTCGGCTAGATCGGGTCGGGCCAGCCCGAGCCCGTCGACGCCGGCGCATCCGGGCCCCCTGGTGTCGCGGCCTGCTCGGCCCGGGCGATCCGCCACCCGCGAGCGGCATAGGCGACGACCACGCTGGTGAACAGGAGGGCCCCGCCCAGGAGCACCGACTCGGGCGTGACGAGCCCCGAGGAGCTGACGGCCGGGTCGGTGTTGACCGGGAACTGGAAGGGATACAGGTAGGTCGGCAGGATGCCCTGGTAGGCGTTCACGAGCGCCGAGGGCAGGGGGAGGGCGGCGATGTTCGGGTAGAGGACCGCCGTCCAGGCGACCGCCGCCAGCGCGGCCCCGACGACGAACCGGCGGGGGTCCCTGGCCCCGAAGACCACCCAGGCGACGAGGCCCAGCGGGATCGCCAGGAGGAGGGCCACCAGCTCGGCCTGGAGGCCCGGCAGGCTCGCCAGGACCACGTCCGGCAGCACGAGCTGGACGACGAAGAGACCGGCGATGGCGGCGGCGGCGGCGGCGCCGATCCAGGCCAGCCGGCGGAGCGGGTCCACCCGGCCGGTCGCGTCGGGTCGGTCGAGGTGGACCAGCTGCCAGACGACGAAGACCGTGGCCACCATCACGACCAGGGCGATCCCGGCGACCTCGGCCGTGACCACGAGCTGGCCTGGGTTGCCCACGCAGGCGGGCGAGGCCTCATAGGCCCGCTCCACGCCCACGAACCAGCAGAGAGGGGCCTTGAAGACCCAGAGGATCACCGGGCCCAGGATGGCGGCGGCGGCGGCGGCCCGGGCCAGGAGCCACGTCCGGCTGGAGGCGCCGTGCCACAGCTCCGCGAGGAAGTAGGCCAGGGCGACGAGGACGAACGGCAGCGCCGTGTACCAGTGGTACTGGAACGTCGCTCGGTCGATACGGGCCCAGGGCAGCCAGAGGGCCGCGAAGACGATCACCACGAGGGCGAGCTGGAGGCTCCGGCGTCGATATGCCTGCCAGACGGCGAACGCCATCGCCGGGATACCCAGCCACCAGGTCACCAGGCTGCCGTGGTCGTAGATGGCCGCGGAGGTCCCCCCGGCGAACGATCCCTGGTAGAACCAGACCGGCTTGAGGTCGAGCGGCCAGGCCCACCAGGGCGACGCGGCGGGGTGGGTGGCCCGCAGGTTGTCGTGGTACTCGTACATCGAGATGGTCAGGTCCCAGAGGGTCCGGCCGGTGTGGCCCTCCGGGAACCCGGGCCAGAGCTGATTGCCGGGCAGCTGGGCCCACGGGATGTAGGCGGCCACGTAGACGGCCAGCGGGATCACCAGCAGGGAGACCAGGATCCAGGCGGCTGGCAGGCCCAGCCCGGATCCGAACCGTAGCCACCACGGCGGCGGCGGGGCCGCGGGGGCCAGGAGCCGCGCCGGATCGGCGGGCCCGGGTGGGGTCGCCCAGGGACCAAGCCCGACCCGGCCCGCGCCCCAGAAGGCGATCCAGGCCAGCCCACCCAGGGCCATCAGGCCCATGGCCAGGGACGGCATGACGGGGAGTTGCTCGAGGGGATCACTGCCGGCCGCCGACGTCCCGATGCCGAGGGGGATGGCGAGCAGGAAGACGAGGGCGCCAGCCACGAGGGGGGCGCCGATCGCGAAGCGGACCTCCTCGGGGCTCCACGCCACCGGCCGGAGCACCGCGATCGCCACGGCGAGGAGCGTGATCCCCATCATCAGCAGGAGGAACGTCAGGTTGCCCCCCTGGGTGGCGTCGACCGGGACGACGATGGCCTGGTAGCCGAAGACGGTGGTGACCGCGAGCAGGCCGAGGACGAGCAGCACCCGGCCGAGCGCCGAGCGGATCAGGATGAGCACGCCGACCGCGCCGATCGCATAGGCGCCGACCCATTTCGACGCGAGGGCCAGGCCGAGCAGGACGCCGATGGTCGGCATGGCTACCCAGAACGCCCAGCGAGCCCTCCAGCGGCCGGTCCAGAGTGCGGCGAAGATGAGGATCGCGGCGAGGATGAAGAGGCCGACGTAGGCGTCGTTCATGGCGATCCGCGACTGGGCGAAGAGCATGGGATCCACCGCCACGACGACGGCCGCGAGCACCGCCACCGCGCGTCGCCGGAACAGCACCCGGACCAGGAGGTAGACGAGGGCCGCTGCCAGGATCCCGGCCAGGACCCCGGGCAGCCGCCAGGCGAAGGCGTGTCGCCCTGCCTCGACCGTGGCCGCGGCACCATCCGGGCCGAGGGCCAGCAGCTGCTGACGGTCGGCGCTGGGGAACGCCGGGGCCTGGTCGAGCACCAGGGCGGCCGGATCGAATGGGAGACGAGCGTCCGCGTAGACGGCGCTCGCGTTCGGCTCGATCACGTAGATGGTGGAACCGCTGCCGTCGGGGGCCGTGCCGAGCGCATGGACCATCCGGGTGGCCTCGTCGAACAGGACGGTGCTGACGGCCCCGGGCATCGGGAAGGTCCGGTCAAGGCGCGGCTCGTCGCCCTCCTTGCCGGGCAGGACGATCGCCATCCGCTCCCCGGCCGAGACGTAGAGGCGCGGGTCGTCGAAGCCGGACACGGCGACCATGCCCCCGGCCGGCGCGTCGAGCGTCACCGTCGCGACGATCGAGCCGTCCCCCGCCGACACGAACGTGACCCCGTAGCGGTCGGCGACGGCGACCCGCGCCCGCGTCTCGATGCCGAACCCGGTGAGTCGGCCGTCGGCGATGGCCGTCTCGACATCGGGTCGGACGTCGTCGCTGAGGCCACCCGGGATGACGGCCGAGTCGACGCCCGCCACGAGGATCCCCTCGTAGGCTTCCACCGACCCGCCGAGGATCGCCGCGAGCTCAGCCGCGGCCGTCGCCGGGTCGGCGATCGACTCGAGATCGGCGACGAGCGCGTCATCGCTCCCCCCGTCAGCCAGGCCGACGGCGTCGGCGACCGGGATGCGCGAGAGCTCGGCGCCCGAGACCGCGTCCACGAGCACCAGTTCGTCGTCGACCGTGATGGTCGCCACCACGGTGCCGTCCCCGGTCGGGAAGACCTGCCGGACCGCAGAGCCGAGCGTCGCGAGCGTCGTGGGCCCGGCATCAGGCGTCATCCCGGCCCGGAGGCCATCGAACGCAAGGGCCGTGTCGACGACGTCGATGCGACCGGAGGGCCCGGCCAGGTACAGGAGGTGGCGCGTGTCGTCCACCGCCACGGCGGTCGTCCCCGCCGCCCAGTCGGGCGAGGCCACGAGCGCACGGGTCGTCAGGTCATGGACTCGGAGGCCGTCGCCCGTGGCGACGTAGAGGCGGTCGCCGGCGCGCGATCCCGGGAGGGATGGGTCGAGCCAGCGCCGCTCGATGGCCGCGTCGGCGACGGGCACGCCGAGGTCGCTGGTCGCGCTCACCCGGTCCTCGCCGAAGAGCACGATGCCGGCGGCTATGGCGTACTTGGCGAGGTGCGGGTGGGTGTACTCGTAGATGTCGTGGGGCTCCCCGTAGCGCCAATGCTGAAGGAACTCCGTTGCGGTCCGGGCGTGGTAGACCTCGTCGAAGTGCATCTGGTACGGCTCCGCGAGGCGGTCCACCCGGAAGACGAGGGTGGCGATGACCAGGACCGCCAGCACCCACAGGTCCAGGCGGTCGAGCCTGCCGCCAGGCTCGCCCTCGAGCGCACCCGAGCGGTCGGGGATCGCCGCGCGCGCTGCCGCCTGCCGGCGGATCCGGGCGACCGGGTGCGCCCAGCTCGGAGCGGGCGCGGAGGGCTCCGGCCCGGCAGCGGTCGTGGTCGCGGTCGTGGTCGCGACGGCGATGCCAGCCGGTCGCGGGACATCGGGGGCGGATCCGCCCTCCGCGTCGGCCGGCGCGAGGGGGGCCGCGAGCCCAGGTGCGGGTCCCGGACCCGGATCCGGGTCCGCCGGCACCTCGTCGGGCCCGTCCGTGAAGCCAGCCAGGTTGACCTCCCGCGCCAGGGACTGGCGGGCGGCCGGGCGCAGTTGGGACAGGGCCCAGACGAAGACGGCGAGGTGGGTGAGGGCGATGATCGTGACCCCCGCCTCGGAGCGGATCCACGGCCCGATCCCGAGCCAGTCGCTGATGCTCGGATTGCCGGGGTACAGGGTCGTCAGGACGACGTAGAGGTTCAGGAAGTTGACGGCTCCCACGACGAGGTAGGCGACGCGCCAGCGCAGCGAGAGCGCGGCCAGGATCGCCCCGATCGCCATGAGCGGGAACAGGTAGCGCTCGTGGACTCGCGTCGGGACGACGAAGAAGGCGATGGCGATGATCGCCAGGCCGACGAGGATCGTCCGACGGTCGGGGTGTCGGGCGACCACCCAGGCGACGGCCAGGACGACGGCCAGGACCAGGGCGCTGCCGACTGCGACGGCCCAGAACGGACCGAGGAGGACGGGGTCGGCGCAGGACCCCTCGACGACCGCGTCACAGAGCCAGATCCCGGCCGACGCGAGGCTCCGCCCGGCGGTGTCGGAAACGAGGGCCCACGGGTTGTAGGCGTTCACGGTCAGGTACGGGTAGCCGCCCGCAGCCGAGAGGATCTGCTCGACCAGCCCCACGATCGAGAGCCCGAACGGAGCCGAGAGGGCCGCCGCGGTACCGAGCCCGACGGCCGTCGTCGTGAGGATGCGGACGGGGCCGCGCTCCCGGCGGGACCAGGCGCGGGCCCGTTCGAGCGGTCCCGACCCCCGGGTGCGGCCCCGGGCGTCGGGGCCAACGTCCGGGGCTCCGACCCCCGTGCCGCGCTCACCGGGCACGGGGTCGAGACCCTCCTCGTCGGGTGGTGAGCCGAACAGGGCCCGGCGGATGACCACCGCCGCGATGATCGGCACGACGATCCCCAGCTGCGGCTTGATCAGGACGGCGATCGCCCCCCAGAGCGCCGCTCGCTCGGGTTGATCGCGCCAGGTCGCCCGGAGGGCGAGCAGGACGAAGATCAGGCCGACGGAATCGACCTGGCCCCAGACGACGCTGTCGAACCAGGTGATCGGGAAGAACAGGAAGAGCCCGGCGCCGAGGAGCGCCCGGCGCTGGCTCCCGCCGAGCTCCAGCACCAATGACCAGACGAGCCAGGCCACGGCGAGGTCGGCCAGGATCGCCGGCAGCTTGATGAGGTCACCCAGCCCGCCGAGCGCCTGGCCGAGGTATCCCAGGACCCAGAGGACGTAGAGGTAGCCTGGCGTGTAGTCATGGAAGAAGGGGCGGTCGTAGAAGCCCCATGGCCCCTGCTCGGCCAGGTTCCCCGCCCAGAACCGGAAGGCATCCAGGTCGACCTCGAACCCGGACCCGGGGAGGAGGTATGCGATGATGACGCGGAAGGCGAGCCCGGCGACGAGCAACGCCGCGAGCGCGCCCGTCATCCGGAGCGCCAGCGGCGACGCGCTCGCCGCTCGTCCGGGCAGGCCCCCGGAAGGGCCGGTCACCAGGTACGGCCTCCGTCACGAGCGCTGAGGTGGAGCGGAGTCTAGCACGCGGCCCGTCGGTGGCCGACGCATCCCCCCGGCTGCAACGAGCGACCCTCGCCACGGGGGTCGCGATCGTGTTCGCCATGCTCGTCGTCTACAACATCGGGGCGCTGGAGCGGGAGAACTTCTACAACCACTTCGTCTGGCAGGCCGCGGCGTGGCTCGAGGGCGAGGCGGGGATCCGCTACCCGGTCACCCAGGCCGACGGGCTGGGAGCCGTGAATGACTACTTCCAGGACGTCCTGCCGATCGAGGATGCGTCCGGCGCGCCGACCGGTCGAGCGCTCATCCCGTTCCCGCCGTTGCCGGCGCTCGTGCTGCTGCCGTTCGTCGCGGTCCTCGGGCTGACGACGGACGCCGCGCTCGTCGCGGCCATCCTCGGAGCGCTCGTCGTCGGGCTCGCCTTCCACGTCATCGGACGGCTGCCGGTATCGCCGCGGGTGCGTCTCCTGACGACCGTGCTCTTCGGCGTCGGCACGGTCTTCTGGTACGCCTCCCAGCTGGGGTCGACGTGGTACATCGCCCACGTCGTCGCGGTCGGCCTGACGTTCCTCGCCATCCTGGTCGCCCTCGACGCGGATCCACGCGCCGTGGCCGCCAGCGCGCACGACGACTGGGAGGACCCGCGCGACCGGGACCAGCCGGACGCCATGCCGGACGTGGGCGCCGGGGAGGGCGTGTCGCCACCAGGGGCACGGATCGAGGGTGACCACGAGCCGGCCGTGGCGCCGATCGCCTGGTCCAGCCTGTGGCCTCTGTCCGGGTCGCAGTTCCTGGCGGGCATGCTGCTGGGACTGGCGGCGACGGCGCGGCTGCCGATGGTGCTGGGCCTGCCGTTCTTCGTCCTGGTCGGGGGCGGTGGCAACTGGCTGCGCCGGGGAACCTCGGCGGCCATCGGGGCCGCGATCCCTGTCCTGGGCCTCGTCCTCTACAACCTGGTCACGACCGGCCACATCTTCCACCCCGCCTACGAGTACCTGTACCGGGTCGAGACGGGCTTCTATCCGCTCCTGTTCCCGTACCTCGAGTACAACCCCGAGTGGGCCATCGAGGACCCCCGCTACATCCCCCAGAACCTCCGGCTGATGCTCCTGGGCCTGCCGGAGATCCTGCCCCGGTGCGATCTCCCCGGAGCCATCCGGGGGATCTTTGACGCCGGCTGCCCCTACCTGCGACCCCGGGCCGACGGGATGAGCCTTCTCCTCACGACGCCGGCGTTCCTGCTGGCCATCCCGGCCGTCCGCGGCTGGGGTCGCGGGCGGCTCGTGACCGGCGCCATCCTGGCGATCGTCCTCATCGCCATCCTGAACCTGATGCACTTCTCGCAGGGCTGGGTCCAGTTCGGCTACCGCTTCAGCAACGACTTCGCGCCGTTCCTGCTGCTCCTCGTAGCGGTCGGGATCGGGCGGCTCCGGGGGCCCAGGTGGGCGGCCGTCGCCGTCGTCGCCGTCGTCGTGTCGATCGGCGTCAACGCCTGGGGTGTCGCCTGGGGTGGGATCCTGGGCTGGTGAGCGAGC
>DATHYZ010000091.1:0-3253 GCA_035458865.1 Candidatus Limnocylindrales bacterium | reverse complement strand
CACGGCGACCGCGCCGCTGGCCCCTCCGGTCGACGTCGATCTCGTCGGCCCCGACGAGGTCACCGTTACGGTCGTGATCGAGCCGATCCAGACAAGCCGGTCCTACGCGTCCGGCCTCATCCTCGTCGGTGCCCGGGACGATCGCGTCTACCGCCTGTCCACGAGCCAGGTCATCGTGACGATCGGCGGCAACCTCGCCGACCTCGACCGGCTCGATCCGACCACCTTCGCCGCGAGCGTCGACGTCACGACCCTCGCACCCGGCCGCCACTCGGTGGAGGTCACGGTGCTGAACCTGCCGGCCGGTCTCGTCGTCTCGTCCATCAGCCCGCCGGAGGTGACGGTGGACGTCGAGCTCGTCCCGGCCAGCCCGCAGCCGTCGTCGTCCGCGCCGCCGTCGCCCTCGCCCTCCCCGTCGTCCTGACCGCGTCCCAGCGAGAGGAGTCCCGATCCGCATGCCCCGTCTGTTCGGCACCGACGGCATCCGCGGGGTCGCCAACGTCGACCTCAAGCCGACCCTGGCCTATGCGCTGGGCCGGGCGACCGCCCATCGGCTGGTCGGGGAGGGTGGCGCCCTGATCGTGGGCCAGGACACCCGCCGGTCGGGCGACATGTTCGTCGCGGCGATCGCCGCTGGCGCCACGAGTCTCGGCGTCGACGTCCACCGGGTCGGGGTCGTGCCGACCCCGGCGCTGGCGTTCCTGGCGGCACAGGGTCCGTTCGCGGCCGGGATCATGGTCTCGGCTTCCCACAACCCTGCCGAGGACAACGGTCTCAAGGTCCTCGACGCCGATGGCCTCAAGCTCGACGACGCGGTCGAGGATGAGCTCGAGCGCGTCATCTGGACGGCGGACGAGATCGACGGGGCGCCCGCCGACCGGCTCGGCCTCGTGATCGACGCGACCGGTCTGCTTGCGGACTACGTCGCCCATCGGATCGCCCTCGCGGGGGCCGTCCCGGCTGCCGGCCTGCACATCGTCCTCGACTGCGCCAACGGGTCGGGAGGGGTCTCGGGGCCGCGCGTGCTCACCGCGACCGGGGCGACCGTGACGGTCATCCACAACGAACCCGACGGGACGAACATCAACCGGGCGGCCGGGGCCACGGCTCCCGAGGCGCTCGCCGCGGCGGTCCTTGCGCACGGTGCCGACGTCGGCTTCGCCCTGGATGGGGACGCCGACCGGCTCATCGCCGTGGACGCCCACGGCAAGGTCGTGGACGGGGACCAGGTGCTTGGCATCCTGGCGCTCGACCGCCTGGGTCGCGATGCCCTGCCCGGCGGCGCCCTGGTCGTCTCCGTCCTCTCGAACGGCGGGCTGGCGCTGGCCGTGGAGCGCGCCGGCGGGAAGGTCATCCGAACGCCCGTCGGCGACAAGCACATCCTCGACGGCATGGAGGTGAACGGCGCCGGCCTGGGGGGCGAGAAGAGCGGCCACGTCATCATCCGCGAGCACACCTCCTCCGGCGACGGGATCGTGACCGCCCTCGAGGTCCTCGGGGTCATGGGCCGGACCGGTCGGAGCCTGTCGGACCTCGCTGCGACGATCCCGCTCCTGCCGCAGCAGCAGCGCGCGGTCCGCGTGCGTCACAAGGACCAGTGGGAGGGCGACCCGGAGCTGGGGGTCGCCATCCGCGAGGCCCGCGCCCGACTGGGGACGGGTGGCCGGATCCTCGTCCGACCCTCCGGCACCGAGCCCGCCCTCCGGGTCATGGTCGAGGGACCCGACCCGGCGACGGTCACCGAGCTGGCCGACGCGCTCGCTGCCCTCGCCGACGAGCGACTAAACTAGCCGGGCCTCGGCACCTCCGGGGCCGATCGGGAGGAGCCCTGGACGGATGTGCGGGATCGTCGGATACACCGGGCCGCGAGCGGCCGGGCCCATCCTCATCGAGGGGCTCCAACGGCTCGAGTACCGGGGCTACGACTCGGCTGGCATCGCGCTGGTCGATGAGCAGGGCGACCTGTTCGTCGAGAAGCGAGCCGGGAAGCTGGCCAACCTGCGGACGGCGATCGCCGACCGGACTCCCCGGGCGGCCATCGGCCTGGCGCACACGCGCTGGGCGACGCACGGCCGGCCCAACGACCTCAACGCCCACCCGCACGTCGACTGCACGGGCCAGCTGACGGTCATCCACAACGGGATCATCGAGAACTTCCGCGAGCTCCGCGATGGCCTCGAGGCCCGCGGTCACGAGTTGCGCTCGGAGACCGATACGGAGGCCCTTGCGCACCTGATCGAGGAAGCCTACGACGGGGACCTGGCCGCAGCGGTTCGCGCTGCGCTCCGCCAGGCTCACGGCGCCTACGCCATCGCGGCCATGCACCGAAGCGAGCCAGAACGGCTGGTCGGCGCGCGGATGAACGTGCCGCTCGTCGTCGGCGTGGCCGAGGACGAGGCCTTCCTGGCCTCGGACGTGGCGGCGATCCTGGCCCACACCGACCAGGTCATCTTCCTCGAGGAGGGCGACGTGGCCGACCTGCGTCCGGCCGGCGTGGTGGTGACCGACCTCGATGGCCTGGTCGTGGAGCGCCAGGTGACGCGGATCGACTGGTCGCCCGAGGCGGCGGAGAAGGGCGGCTTCGACCACTTCATGCTCAAGGAGATCCACGAGCAGCCGCAGGCGATCCGGCAGTCGATCACCGGGCGCGTCACGGCCGACGATCGGATCCGGGTCGAGGAGCTCGAGGGGCTGGAGGAGACCGTCCGCTCGATCCGTCGCGTCGAGATCGTGGCCTGCGGGACCGCCTACTACGCGTCGCTCATCGGCGCCGCCGCGATCCAGGACTGGACCGGCCTGCCGGCCCGGGCGACCGTCGGGTCGGAGTTCCGCTACAGCCCGCCGCCGCTCGATGGCGACACCCTCGTCATCGCCGTGACCCAGTCCGGCGAGACCGCCGACACCATCGCGCCGACCCGGCTCGCGCGCCAGCGCGGCTGCCCCATCGTGGCGGTCACCAACACCGTCGGATCGGCCATCACCCGCGAGGCCGACGCGGTCCTCTTCCTCCAGGCGGGGCCGGAGGTGGCCGTCGCCGCCAGCAAGACCTTCGTCACCCAGGTGACGACCCTCGTGACCCTCGCCGCGGCCATCGCCGGCATCCGGGGAACCCTGGAGTCCGAGCGAGAGCTCGAGCTGGGCCGGGCCCTCCACGCGCTCCCGGAGGCCGCCCAGGCGGTCCTGGACGCGACTTCCCCCGGCATCGCCGAGCTGGCGCGCCGGTACGTCAACTCCCGGGGCTTCATGTACGTCG